>CAZXPE010000183.1:0-4370 GCA_964642915.1 uncultured bacterium
GACCGGAGGCGTACTCTCTGTACGTTGAGGATCGGTGACAACCGAGGACGCAGAGATGCGACGGTTATTGGCACGGCGCTCGTCATGGCTCGCCAAGATAGGCTTTAATCACGTCAGGGTGGCGCTGAACCTCGTCCGGGCTCCCTTCGGCGATCTTCACGCCGTGGTCAAGGGCCACCATGCGTCCGGCCAGCCGGGAGGCCACGCGGAGGTCGTGCTCGACAAGGAGGACGGTGACGCCGAACCGCCCCCTGATCTCGTGGATCCAGTAGGAGATCTCCTCTTTCTCCTCGGAGGTCAGGCCCGACACCGGCTCGTCGAGGAGCAGGAGCCTCGGCTCAGTGGCGAGAGCCCGGCCCAGCTCCACCCGCTTCTGGACCCCAAAGGCGCAATCGGCGACCCTGCTCTTCCTGTACGGCTCCAGGTTCAAGAATTCCAAAATTTCCTCGCAGCGGCGGCGATGGTTGATCTCCTCCCCCCGGAGGCGCAGGAGCGCGTGGAGGAAGTTCTTCTTGAAGTGCAGATGGCGGCCCACGAGGAGGTTATCGAGGACCGACATGTTCTGGAAGAGACGCAGGTTCTGGAAGGTACGGGCCACCCCCCGCTGGGCCACCCGATCAGGGGAGAGTCCGAGGAGGCTCTCCCCCCGAAAGAAGATGGCTCCGCCGGTGGGGCGATAGATCCCTGAAACGCAGTTGAATAGCGACGTCTTCCCCGAGCCGTTCGGCCCGATGACCGCCAGGGTCTCCCCCTCGGTTATCGAGAGGCTCACCCCCGCCAGGGCCCTGATCCCGCCGAAGTGGACGGCAAGGTCACGGACCTCCAGCAGCGTCATCCCTGGCGCCGTGCCAATAACCGTCGCATCTCTGCGTCCTCGGTCGTCGCCGATCCTCAACGTACCAGGAGTACGCCTCCGGTCGGCTCCTCCCTGCGTCCTTGATCTGCTCGGTTCTTGGCCCGGCGCTAGAAGAGCGGCTTGAACTGCTGGTACCCGGTCACCGGGACATAGGTGCCTTTCTCGGCCTTCATGAGCCGGACTGCGTTCGCCCCGTGGCGCCGGTCAGGCCCGAAGGTTATCGGCACTCCGCCTCCCTCGGGAACCCAGTTGTTAGTCGCCTCCAATGCCTTGACGAATTTCTCCCGGGTCAGGTCCCTGCCAGCCCGCTTGAGCCCTTCGACAGTCAGCATCATGTAGGGCGCCGCCAGGAGACCGAACTGCTCCCCGCCCCCCTTCAGCCTGGGCTCGTACTTAGTCAGGATATCTACGACCGCCGTCGCCTCACGGTCCACTCCGTACATCGGACCGGTACCGTTCACATAGGCCCCTTCCCAGAGGTTTCCTGCGGGGTCATCCAGAAGCTTAAACATAACGGGGCTCCCCAGAGGGAAGCCGCTCATGAGCTTCGGGCGATAGCCCGCGGCTGCCATCGTCTTGACGATGATCGCTCCGTGGCGGGGAGTGGTGAAGAGGAGGACCATGTCGGCCCCTGACTCCTTGAGCTTCAGGGCATGGGTCTTGAGGTCAGTCTCAGCCACCTCGTAGGGGACCTCGGCCACGATCTGGGCCTGACCAGCTACAGCTTTGACGGCCTGCTTGGCCCCTTCGAGCATTCCCTTGCCGAAGCCGTCGTTCTGATAGAAGGCCGCGGCCTTCTTGACTCCCAGGTTCTTGGCCCCGTAGGTGAGCAGAAACTCCCCTTCATCGGCGTAGTCGGGGTAGCTGACAAACGCCCAGCGGAGCTTGCCCTTCGGAACGGCCGTCCAGATCCTGACGTCGCCGTATGCCTGGACCAGCGGGATCCCCGCGTCGAGCACCACGTCCTTCCCCGCAGCCACCACAGCGGTCCCCAGGAGGCCGACGATTGCAAAGACCTGATCTTTCATCTCGTTCAGGTTTGCCATGGCCTTCCCGGGGGTGTAGGCGTCGTCTTTCATGATGATGCGGATCTTCCTGCCGTGGACGCCTCCCTGATCGTTGACGTACTTGGCCCAGGCCTCTGCGCCAAGGCCCGTGGCCCCCCAGGCCGCCGCCGGACCGGAGAGTGGGGTGGTGATCCCGATGACCACCTCTGTGTCGGTTACGCCGGGGACCTTGGCTTGCGCCCAGGCTCCGGTGGCTGACAGAAGCAGAACCAAAGCAACCGCGCCAAGCGTTCTGAGCCTCATCGCTCGCCCTCCTTGTTCCAGGGTGTGGGTGCGGACCGGTTCCAGAAAAACCTCGTGAGACGTAGGGCGCTCCGGAAACGATCAGTCAGGCGGTCAGATTATATGAGGGAATCTCAGCCGCTGTCAACGAATCAAGGGCCTTTGGACGACTCCCACCGGCTGCGCCACTTGTCAATGGACTTCCGGGAAAAGAGCCACTGGCCGTCAACCTCCATGGCTGGAATCTTCCTCTCAGCGGCCATCAGCGCCACCGTCTGCTCATCCATCGACAGGTAGGCTGAAGCTTCCTTCACCGTCATGACGTCCTTGGGAAGCACCTCTTCACCTCCTTTGAATCATCCGGTCAGCGGCGCCCGGCTCAGAGCTTCTCCGCTCTGGTCTCCTCAAGCGCCTTTCTCAGAGCAAGCACTTCTCCCTCAAGCCCCTGGATCCTGTCCAGGAGCTGCTCGATCGCCTTGGCGAGCGGGTCAGGAAGGTCGGTCATGTCGAGATCGATCTGCTCAGCGACGCGCTGGCCGTCCCTGTATGTGACCCTGCCCGGCACCCCTACCACCACCGAGTTGGGAGGCACCTCCCGCACAACCACCGAGCCGGCGCCGATCCTGCTCCCCTCGCCTATCGTGAATGCGCCGAGGATCTTGGCTCCGGCGCCCACCACCACGTTCCTTCCAAGGGTCGGGTGGCGCTTCTCCCGCTTGAGGCTGGTTCCTCCCAGCGTCACCCCCTGGAGCAGGGTCACGTTCTCTCCGATCTCGGACGTCTCCCCGATCACCACCCCCATGCCGTGGTCTATGAACAGCCCCTGCCCGAGCTTGGCTGCCGGGTGGATCTCGATGCCTGTCAGGAACCTGCTCACGTGTGAGACAAACCTGGCGAGAGCCAGCCATCCCCATCCCCACAGCCTGTGGGCGACGCGGTGAAACCAGATGGCGTGGACCCCGGGGTAACAGAAAAAAACCTCCACAGCCGACCGCGCCGCCGGGTCCCGCTTCAGCACAGTCCGGATGTCCCGCCTCATCTGCTCAAACATGTCGTTCAGCTCCTCCAGGAAGATCCCTCCGCTGGAGACAGTCTCGGGCCGCGGCGCGGATCGCCCCGGCCACCACCAGGGCGGCGTGGCGGCGCTCGGGAGGAAGCCCCCCCACTGCTTCCTCCACAGCCTCCGGGGTGAGGGCAAGGGCTGAAGCCAGCGGCTCCCCTCGGATCAACTCGCTCCCCGCGCTCGCCGCCGCAATCGTCGGGCCGCAGCCGTAAGTCTGGACGCGCACATCTGAGACCCGGTCGCCCTCCACTCTGAGTGAGATGCGGACCAGGTCCCCGCAGCCATCGTGCTCCTCCTCGCCCACGCCGTCAGGATCCTTCAGCATACCCACGTTTCTCGGGTTCCTGAAGTGATCGACCAGAATCGGGCTGTAGCTCACGAGACCGCCGAGGGCAATAGGTTCCGGATTCGCTGTACCACCAACGGCAGGACGTCGAGGACATAATCAATATCCTGGTCGGTGTTTCCGCTTCCCAGAGTGGCGCGCACCGCCCCCATCGACCACTCAAGCGACAGCCCCATGGCGAGCAGCACGTAGGAGGGCTCCACGTTCCCCGACGTGCAGGCCGAGCCAGCCGACACCCCGATCCCCTTGAGATCGAGTCCCAGGACGATCGACTCAGACTCCACGTGCCTGAAACAGACGTTGAGCGTTCCGGGAAGCCGCCTCGCCGGGTGGCCGTTGAGCCTGACATCAGGGACCCGGGAAGTGATGCCCGCCCACAGCCTGTCGCGGAGGGCGGTCAGGCGGGCCGCTTCTGCCTCCATCACGCGAGCCCTGATCTCCACCGCCTTGCCGAACCCCACGATACCCGGGACGTTCTCTGTGCCGGCCCGGCGGCGCCGCTCGTGATCGCCGCCGTGCTGGATCGCCACCATCTTCGTTCCCTTCCTGATGTAGAGCCCCGCGACTCCCTTTGGACCGTAGATTTTGTGGCTGGAGAAGGAGAGGAGGTCTATCCCGAACGCGTTCGGGTCGATCGGCACCTTACCGAAGGTCTGAACGCCGTCCACGTGGAAGATGATCCCCCGCTCCCGCGCTATTCGTCCGATGGCATCCACGGGCTGGATAGTTCCCACCTCGCTGTTGGCGTGCATGATCGTTATCAGGAAGGTGTCCGGGCGGACGGCCCGGGCCACGTCGTCGGGATCCACCATCCCG
>CAZXPE010000184.1:0-4357 GCA_964642915.1 uncultured bacterium
CTGGGGGCTCTCGGCCTCAGCACACCCGAGACGCGGGAGAGCCTCGGGTTGGGATTGGCTGTCGGAGCGTTTCTCGGGGGACATCTCCTGCTCTCAGCGGCCCAGACTCTCGGCTACCAGCCCCGCCTCTTCCCCCTCGCTGGATTTCTCGCAGCGGCCGCTTACGATTTCGGGGCGAACGTCTTCTCGGCCGAGTGCTTCTTCCGCGGGGCGCTCTTCGGCTCCTGGCAGCGGCGATGGGGATTCTGGCCGGCGGCGACAGCCGCGACGGCGCTCCTCCTGGTCCGCTACCTCCTCGACCCGGCGCTGCCGCGCACTCTCGAGGTAACCGCGGGGGCGATCTTCTATCTGGCCCTTCTCAATCTTTCCGGGTGCGCGCTTTTCCTGATGAGCGGAAGCCTCATCCCTTCGGCTGCGGCCTCCTTGATCTTTTTCGCGGCATACCGTTCCCTCAGCGGCGGCAACGGGTGAGACTGAAAGAGTCGAGGACGGCTTTAGCTTTCATCCTCTTCCTCCTGGGCGGGGTGACGCTCGCACTACTGTGGGAAGGGGGAGGACCGGCATCACCGCTTCGCCATCTCTACCTCATCCCCACGCTCTGGGGGGCGCTTCGCTTTGGCAGGCTCGGGGGAGTGGTGACGGGGTTGCTGGCGGTTCTTCTCTACGCCCCGTTCGTGCTTCCGGAGATCGAGCGGGAAGAGGTCGCCGCCGAAACCGTCGAAGGCCTCGTGACCTTCGGGCTCCTTCTGGTCGTCGGCGCCCTCGCGGGGGCCTTGGCGGGCCGGGCCCGCACCCAAGCTTCCCGATACCAGACCCTGCTGGCCCTTCGGCGGGCTCTCGAAAACGAAGCTGAGCTGCAGGCCCTCCTCGCCGCTGCCGCCGAAAATCTTCAGGTCTCCCTCGGGGCGAAAGAGATCGTCCTGCTGATCGTCTCTCCCGGGAGCGAGCCGCTGGTGGTCAGCTCAGCGCGATCCCCCGTCGAAGCAAGCTCTGTCGCCGCGTATCGGCAGGATTCAGCGGCGGGATGGGTGCTCGCCACGGGAAAGAGTCTCTTCGTGGCCGACCTGAATACCGACCCTCGCTTCGATCTGCCCCGCCCGATTGCTCCGCGCCCCCGCCGCCTCTTCCTGGTCCCTCTCCGCGCGCGCGACTGCCTCATCGGCGTGATGACGGTCGAGCGGCACGGAGAGTTCCCCAGAGAGGATCGGGAGGAGATCGAAACCCTCGGGCTTCAGCTTGCCCTCGGGATCGAGAACGCCCGGCTGGCGATCAGTCAGCGCCGTTTCGCCGAGGAGCTGAAAGAGAAGGTCGCAAAGGCGACGGTGGAGCTTCGGGAGCTCGACCAGGCCAAATCGGACTTCGTCTCCATCGTCTCCCACGAGATGAGGACCCCGCTGACCTCCATCCAGGGGTTCAGCGAAATCCTGCTAACGCGGGCACTGCCGCAGGAGCGGATCAGGCGGTTCCTGACCTTCATCCACCAGGAGGCCGAGCGGCTCGGACGGATCGTCAGGGACCTTCTTGACCTCTCAAGGATCGAGCTTGGCCGGAGGCTCGAAGTCCGCCGGGTCCCGCTGGACCTCCGCCCGCTGATCGAGAGGAACGTTGAGCTTTTTCAGGGTCAGACCGCGCGCCATCAGATCCTCTGGGACGCGCCGGCAGACCTCCCCCGGGCGCTGGCCGATCCGGATGCCATGGACCAAGTGGTGAAAAACCTCCTCTCCAACGCTGTGAAGTATTCCCCCGGAGGAGGAGCAATCCGGGTGTGGGCGGGCCCCTCAGCTCCTGAGCCCGAGACAGTCGAGCTTGGTGTTGAAGACCACGGTGTCGGGATTCCGCCTTCGGCGTTGCCCAGAATCTTCGAGAAGTACTACAGGGTCACTCACCCTGCCACGGCTCATGAGAGAGGGCTCGGGATCGGGCTCGCTCTCGTCAAGGCGCTCGTTGAGGCCCAGGGAGGGAGCATCAGGGTTGAAAGCCGCGAGGGTGAAGGGAGCAAGTTCGTCGTGCTGCTCCCCGCCACGGCCGCCACCCCAGCCGCTCAGGAGGTCAGCAGTCAGCCGGAAGCTAAAAGCTGATCGTTGCCGTTGTGTACTCATCCCACGCGCCGGCCTTTTGCGATGCGCCGTCTTGACACCCAGAACTGCCCCCGTGTAGTCTTTAACCGGTCATGATCTCCCGACGCGAAGCGATGGCCGACCGAATGGCCGCTGCGGTGGTGAAGCGGCTTACCCTGAAGAAGCACGTTGAGGTGAAGGACGAGGGGCGGGCTCGAGCGGCTGTTCGCAAAGTGCTTCTGGACAACCTCCAGGAGGAGGATAAGCTCGACGCCGAAGCGAGGAAGATCCTCCTGGAACACGCCAAAGAGATCAAAGACGCGGTCGTGGACTACGGCCGGGTATTTGGGATGGTGAAGGGGAAGCTGGCTAGAGAACGGGGTTTTATTCTCTGATGAGGATGAGCCGCGAGCGGATCTTCTATCTGGCCGACAGGATCCTGGCCGAGCTCCAAGCTACCGACGACGTGGCCTCTCTCAAGGAAGGAGAACATCTCCGGATGGAAATCGTGAGGAGTCTCACCGAGGAGTCCAAGTTCGAGGAGTCGATCGAGCAGGAAGTCCGCCGGATCATTTCCACCTACGCGCGGCCACCCATAGAGGGAAGCAGGGAGTGGGAGATCCTCGCCCAGAAGACCCGCGAGGAAGTCTACAAGAAGCGCTTCAGAATATGAGAAGAATCGTCGTCGGGATCACCGGCGCCTCGGGGGCGATCTACGGCATACGGCTCCTCGAGATCCTCCGCGGCGCCTCGGGGGTGGAGAGCCATCTGATCATCTCTGATCCCGGAAAGCGGACGATCGTGGAGGAAACCGACTGCTCGGTCAGTGACGTGGAGGCGCTCGCCCACAGGCGCTATGACAACAAGGACATCGGCGCAGCGTTGGCGTCGGGCTCCTTCGAGACCGCGGGGATGGTGATCGCCCCGTGCAGCATCAAGACCGCCTCAGCCATAGCGTACTGCCGGGCAGACACGCTCATCTCGCGGGCTGCCGATGTCACGCTGAAGGAGGGGCGTCCGCTGATCCTCCTCGTTCGCGAGACGCCGCTCCACATCGGCCACCTCAAGTGCCTGCTGGCGCTGGCTGAGATGGGAGCGGTCCTCCTCCCGCCGATGCCCGCTTTCTACCACCGCCCGAAGCAGATCGACGACCTCGTGGTCCACACTCTGGCACGGGTCCTGGACCGGCTCCGGCTCCCCCACACTCTCGTGGAAGAATGGCGGGGAGGAGACCCCAACCCCTCGTGACAGCCCCGAAGCTGGATATCTCTCTGGTCGTTCCGGTTTACAACGAGGAGGAAAACCTTCCGATCCTATGGCCCGAGGTCTGCGAGGTGCTCGACCCGCTCGGGCTGAGTTACGAGATCATCTTCGTCGATGACGGGAGCCAGGACCGGAGCGCCGAGATCGTGAGGGGGTTCCAGGCAGCCGACCCCAGGGTTCGCCTCATCCGACTTAAGGCGAACGCGGGGGAGAGCGCGGCGAACGACGCCGGGCTCAAGGCGGCGAGGGGGCGTTACGTGGTCACTATGGACGCGGACCTCCAGAACGATCCTCACGACATTCCCCGCCTCCTCTCGGCCCTCAAGGAGTGGGATGCGGCAACGGGGTGGCGGGTCAGGAGAGACGATCCGTGGACCAAGCGGATCTCTTCGCGGATCGCCAACACCGTGCGCAACGCCCTGAGCCGCGAGGAGATCAGAGACAGCGGCTGCACCTTCAGGGCGTTTCGGCGCGAGTGTCTGCGGGGGCTGGTCCTCTATCGCGGCTTCCACCGCTTCATCCCCACGCTCCTCCGCATGCAGGGGTATCGCGTGGTGGAGGTCCCGGTCAACCACCGCCCCCGGCGATTCGGCAAGTCAAAGTACGGCATTCGCAACCGGGCCTGGAGCGCGTTCAAGGACCTCCTGGTAGTCAGGTGGATGAAGGACCGGCAGCTCAACTACGAGATCACCGAGGACACGGGCGGGGTGAGATTTGACGAATAGGCCGCTGAGGGTCCTTCTGATCGGTCTGGGACGGTGGGGGGAGAAGCACCTGAGAGTCCTTTCCCGGCTCGGAGTCGAGGTGTGGGTGTCAGATCTCTCTCCCGAGCTTCGGGCGCGGGCTGTCAAAGCCGATGGCCTCGACCCTCAGCGCGCCGCAGCGGATTTTCGTTCGGCGCTGGCTCACGTCGACGCTGTAGACCTGGTGACCCCGGCAGACACCCACCTTGAGATCGCGACCGAGTGCCTCAGCGCCGGGAAGGATTGCTTCATCGAGAAACCCTTGACCGTGACGGTGGAAGAAGCGAGGCAGCT
>CAZXPE010000185.1:0-2248 GCA_964642915.1 uncultured bacterium
GGGGGAGCCGCGCCCGGCCGATAAACGGCGAGAGAGGAACGCGGGCGGGGAGAGCTTCGAGCATCTTCGATGCTTCCTCGTATCGACCTGAGCGGAGCGCCACGATGGCGCGGTTCACGAGAGCCACGTCAATCCTGGGGTCTGCGGGGTATCGGGCGAGCATCTGGTCGAGGAGGTCGCGTGCCGCCGTCAGATCTCCGGCGCGTCCAGCCAGCTCAGCCGCGAGCGCCATCGCCTCCCCCGCTCTCGGGTCGTTTGGAAAGTAGCGGGCGAACGCTGTCCACCGCTCCCGGGCCGCTTCCAACCGGCCCAGGCGAAGCTCGGCCCAGCCGAGACTCAACGCGACGGCGCCGGCTTGAGGGTGGCCGGTGAACTCGCTCAGGAAACGGCTGAACGCGTCGGCGGCGGTGTCGTACTCGCGCCCCCAGTACGCGGCCTCGCCTGTCAGGAGAAGGGCCGCAGCCTTGAGAGAGACGGGCAGGGCCTCGCCCAGGAGCGCGCCGCTCTCTGCGGAGGCCCGGGAGAACTCGCGCGCCTCGAACTCTATCTGAGCCATGCGGAGCCGGGAGCGCCACCCGAGAGCCGAATCCCTCTGAGCCGAGAGCGCGGCCTCGTACTGAGCTCGCGCCTCGCTCCCCCGCCCTTCGGCCCTGAACGCTTCGCCGTCCATGAAGAGCGCGTACGCCCTGATCTGAGGGGGAAGCTGGAGCGCCAGAAGCTCCTGGTGGACGGCGTGGGCGTGATCGCCTGCTTTCTTCTCGACGGCCCGCCGGGAGAGGAAAAGCAAGCTCGAGAGCACGAGCGGGTCGGAGGGGCTCTCAGCCCTGAGCTGGCGCGCTTGGGCCGCCGCCGCCTGGAAGTCGTCCAGGGCAAGCAAGGTCCGGGTGAACCCCATCCGCGCCCACGGGCGCTCGACGCTCCTTGGGAACGCCGAGAAGAGCCACCGATACGCCTTGGCCGACTCCAGCGGATGCCCCGCAGCGAGCGCCCACCACCCGAGACGGAAGATGGCGGTTTCGAGGAGCTGATGATTGAGCGCAGACGACGTAAACCGCTCAAGAAGTTCTTGGGCCCTCCCGGGCTCCCCCACTCGCCCCAGCGTCTCTCCGAGCCAGAAGGTCGCTTCCAGTTGAAGCTGGGCGGGAAGCGGCAGGGCGAGGAGCGAGCGCCAGCTCTCCGCAGCCTCGGCGTACCGGCCGAGCTTGTAGAGGGCGAGGGCGCGGCCGTGGCGCCCGAATCGGATCAGCTCGAGAATCGCCGTTGCCTTCAGAAGATCATCGAAGCTCACCAGTGCGCGGGCTGGATCGTTCAGGCTGAGGGCGACCCACCCGAGGGAAGAGCGCGCATAGTGGGCAAGCTCTGTCCCCGCGGGCGAGTCCTGCGCCACGAGGAGAAAGTTCCTCTCGGCCGGCTCCATGAGACGCAACCTGACGAGCGTCTCGGCCATCCAGTAGCGTGCCTCCCTCAGAAGCCCGCGCTCCGTTCCACCGCGCACCGCCCCGTCGAGGGCCGCGCGGGCTTCCTCGTACTCCCCTCTCAGGAACCTGGCCCTCCCGCATTCGAGAAGCTCAGATGCCACCCCGAAGAGCGTCCCGATCGGATTGCACGACAGGATGCGTGGAGGCGGAAGTGGCGCGACGGGTTTCTGGAAGAGGTCAACCGGCGCCGGAGGGGCCGGAAGCTCAGGAATCGGATGGGGCGGCGCAGGCAGAGGAAGCTCCTGGAGAGCGATCGGCGGCTTGTCGAGAGGCGGCGCCACCATCTGAATCAGCGGGACAAGATCAGGAGGGGGCGGCTCAAGGGGGAGCGGAGACGCCGCCCAGAGAGGTCCGGCTCCGGCGAGGAGCGCGATCAGCAAAATGCCGAGTGCGAAACGTGGAATGCATTCCGCATTCCGCACTCCGCATTCCGCATTCAAAAGGCCGGTTGTCCGTCTCATGATCGTGAAGAGTTCTTCGGCTTCGGCTCAGGCGCGGGCCCACCCGGCAGGGGGGAGAGCCGGGCTTTCACGGCAGCCAGCCGCTCTTTGGCCCACTTCTGAAGCGTCTTGTCGGGGCTCTCCTTGGAGACAGCCTCGTAGGCCCGGGCCGCCTCAGCCCACTGGCGCAGCTCCTCGTGGGCGTGCCCGCGCCCGGCGAGAGCGCGGTAGTGAAGGGCTCCATCGACAGCCCGGACCTCGGCAGCCGACTTGAACGCCTTGAGGGCCTCCTGAAAGCGCTTGCTCTTGAGATGGCTCTCGCCTATCAGG
>CAZXPE010000185.1:2258-4342 GCA_964642915.1 uncultured bacterium
GCGGCTCCTCGCTCGCGGCTGCCGCCCGCGCCAGCGTCGCGGTCTCCTTGAGCTGCCCCTTCTTGAAGGCGGCCTGAGCCAGATCCAGAGAGGCGCGGGCTGTGAGCGCGTGGTCCGGGAACTCAGAGAGGAGCTTCTTCCACGCCGTCTCCTTGTCCCGCTCCCGCCCGAGGCTCTTGGCGACGACTCCGGCGTCGTAGAGGTCCTCAGCCGCGGGAGAAGAGCGCTTGAGGATGGAATCGTACTCCTTGGAGAGATCCGCCTTGTTCCCCTGGCGGAGCAGCGCGTCCACAATGGCCCGCCGCGCCTCGGAAGTAAGCTCGTGCTGAGGGTGCGCCGCCAGGAACTTCCTGAGGTCTCGAATTCCCTCGGAGAGCTTTCCCGCCTGAACCTCGCTCCAGCCCAGCAGGTAGGCGGCGTCCGGAGCGAGGCGGTGGCCGGGGTGACGGGCGACAAAAGCCGTGAGGAGCGCCGCGGCGTCTGAATAGCGCTTGAGATTCACCAGGGTGCGAGCTAGAGTGACAGTCGCCTCGGGCGCCGATGAGTGCTCGGGCCAGACCTCAAGGAACTGTCTGAAGGCGGTCGCCGCAGGCTCCGGGCGCCCCAGCTCCAGCTCCGACCACGCGATCCCGTAGAGCGCGTCGGACGCCTCGGGGGCGGCCGCGTCCTCGTTCAAGAGGGCCTCATAGGCAGCGCGCGCCTCCTTGTAGCGCTTCATCCTGAAGAGCGTCTCTCCCTCCCAGAAGCGGGTCTCCTGCGAATGGCCGGGAGGAGGGGTAAAGCGCTGCGCCCGGCGGAAACTCTCAAGCGCGGGGGCCAGATCACCGAGCGCGAGCCGCGCCTTACCGAGGAGGAGGGTGGCCTCCGCCGCCCTGGCATCGCCGGGGTGGCGCTCGACGAGCCGTTCGAGCACCCTGCGCGCGAGCGGATAGAGCCGATCCGCATAGGCGTTAGAGCCGACGAGCCAGAGCCTGTCGCTCTCTCCCTGGGCCTGCGCGGAGTCAGGAGCGAATGGAAAACCGGCGAGGAACGCCAGGAGGGCAAGAACTCTCAACCAACACTTCATGGCGACACCCTGAGCCTACCACAACCAGGAAGATTCTTCTTGATGCTGCAACTCCGATGTCCTACCGTCATTGGCGCGATGTCAGCAACCGAGCCGGCGAAAACCGAGAGACCACCGGGCCAGATTTATCTTTTGATCCTCCTGACGACTCTCTTCTGGGGAGGGACGCCTGTGGCGGGGAAGATCGTGTTACGTGAGATCCCGCCTCTCACCGTCGGCGTCCTCCGCTACGGGATGGCAGCGCTCCTCCTGATCGCCCTCTTCTGGAAGCACCTCCCCGACCCGCGCTCGCTTCGCCGCCGCGAGTTCATGACCCTGCTATGGGTGGGGATCCTGGGGACGTTTCTGAACCACACGCTCTTCTTCCTGGGGCTGGTCTTCGCTCCGGCGGCCCACGGAGCCATCATACCGCCGACTACGAGCCCGGTCTGGACGATGCTCCTGGCTGCCCGCATGGGGCGGGAACGGGTGACGGGAGGCCAGATCGCCGGGGTGATCCTCTGCATGGTCGGAGTGGTCCTGGTCGTCAGGCCCGAGCGCCTTGCTGCGGATGCCGGCGCGCCGGTCCTCCTCGGGGACCTCTTATTCCTTCTCGGCGGAGTCGCCTGGGGGATTTACTCCTATGTATCGAAAGTAGCGATGGAGCGGCTGTCGGCCGTCGCCACCCTCGTCTTCGGGATCAGCATCGGGACTGTGCTCCTGGTGCCTGTTGCTCTCGCCGAGCGCCCGTGGAGCGCTCTCAGCTCGGCGCACCTCACAGCCTGGGCGGCTCTCGGATACCTGTCTCTGGCCGGGACCGTCCTGGCGTTCCTCTGGTGGAACGTGGCGATCCGCCGGGTCGGGGCGGGACGCACCGCGGTCTTCACCAATCTGGTGCCTCTCTTCGGCGTCCTCCTCTCCTGGCTGGTACTGGGAGAGCAGTTGACGGCGATCCAGTTGGTGGGTGGTTTCCTGGCGGTCACCGGCGTCCTGGTCTGCCAGGACCACCGTCGGAGATTTTCGCTTGACACGGACTCCA
>CAZXPE010000186.1:0-4313 GCA_964642915.1 uncultured bacterium
CTCGAAGGGCGTCTCCGAGTGCCAGTGGTACAAGCCCTCGGGAGACTACACAGCTCAGGACCTGAGGCGCGACATGGACGCCTGCACCAGGGAGAAGAAGCTCGACCTGGAGTGCCTGAGGGCGAAGGGGTGGGTGGATCTGAGCCCGGACGCTCCGCGACCCGCCCCCGAGCCTCAGCCGGCAGGGAAACGGTTCTAACCAGGAGTATCGTAATGTCAGGTCGTCCGTTCCTGCAGATTCCCGGCCCCACGCTGGTGCCCGAGCGCATCGTGCAGGCCATGTCCCGCTCCATCATCGACCACCGAGGACCCAAGTTCTCGGCTCTGGTCCGCGACTGTCTCGGCGGCCTAAAGACGATCTTCCAGACGGCGAACGGCCGGATCGTTCTCTATCCGGGGTCGGGGACGGGAGCCACTGAGGCCGCCATCGTCAACACCCTCTCCCCGGGGGACCGCGCGCTGGCTTGCGTCAACGGGTTCTTCTCAACTTCGTTCGCCAAGGTTGCGGCTTCCCACGGAATCGAGCTTGAGACGCTCAAGGTGCCTTACGGGTCAGGAGTCCCCGCCGACCAGGTTGAGGCGAAGCTCCGCGAGGATTCGGCCCATCAGCTCAAGGCCGTCCTCGTGGTCCATAATGAAACGTCCACGGGCGTCACATCCGACATCGCCGCCATCAGGAAAGCCATGGATGCGGCGCGACACCCGGCCCTTCTCCTGGTGGACGTGGTGTCATCGCTCGCCAGCATTGACTTCAAGATGGACGCGTGGGGGGTGGATGCGGTGATCGCCGGCTCTCAGAAGGGGCTGATGCTCCCTCCGGGGATGGGGCTCCTCGCCGCGAGCGAGAAGGCGATCCGCGCAAGCGAGAAAGCTAAGTGCCCGCGCTCCTACTGGGACTGGACCGCGGTGATGGAGCGGAACGTGAACGGCCAGTACCCCTACACTCCGGCGACGGCCCTTCTCTTCGGCTTGAAGGAGGCGATAGCCATGCTGAACGAAGAGGGGCTCCCGAACGTCTTCGCGCGCCACGCGAGGCTGGCCGAGGCGTGCCGCCGCGCTGTCGAGGCGCTGGGGCTGTCCATTCTCTGCCGGAACCCCGCAGAGCGGTCGAACACGGTGACCGCCGTCGTCATGCCCGAAGGGCTCGACGCTGAGGCGTACGCCGATCACGCCCGCCGGGCTCTCGACATGTCGCTGGGGATCGGCCTGGGAGATGTGAAGGGAAAGGTCTTCAGGATCGGCCACCTGGGAAGCCTTAACGAGCTTGAGCTTCTAGGCGGACTCGCCGGAGTGGAGATGACTCTCAGGAGCTTCGGCGTGAAGGTCCCCCTCGGCGCAGGCCTCGCCGCGGCCCAGCAGTACCTCCTCGAGACCGCTTCGACCGCCTGATATGCCGCGCGAAACTCCTGACCCCGCGTTCATCAGGCACCTCTTCGAGCAGACTGAAATCCTGAGAAAGCCGATCACCGGCATTGTCGCGGGGTATCACATCCTCCCCTATGTGCTGGTCGGGCCGGAGGAGGAGAGGCCCGGGCGGTCAGTGGAGATCAGGGGGAAGATCCGGGTTTCCCCGCGGCTTGTCATCTCGCCGAGCCAGCTCGGCCAGACCTATGGAGATCTGTTCAAAGACTCGGAGCTGATGGACCAGGCGATCATCGCCCGCGTCTTCAGCTTTCTCTACTCGCCAAAGCGGCAGGTGCTCCTGGAGTCTGAGGATTTGAGGATCAACAAAACCGGCCGTGATCCACGAGCCCAGATCGCGCATGCGCTCGACGAGCTGGACCAGAGAGAGATCATCAACACCGGGCTCATCCTCTGCCCCAACGTCCGCTTCTACCCCGTCTCCATCGACCGCTTTATCTCAGAGATCCTCGATCAGGAATTCCGCTGAGGGGAGGAGGCTTCGAGGGTGGGGCGGTAGTGCGGCGCGTCCGGGAAGCCGATGGGGCGGACGGCCGGCAGAGTAACGCCCGCTTTCCTGTGCTCGCCGATGAAGGCGCGGACCCTCTCGCTTCCTCCGATCCCTCCGAGGGCCTCCGCCAGGCGGAGAGGCACCGCTTCTCCGGGGGAGGCGCGCTTCTCCCTCTCGCGCTTGAAAGCCGCCACCTCTTCGCTGAGCCCGCTTAGCTCCAGCATGCGCTGATAGAAAGGCAGCGAGAGGTAGCGCACCAGCTCCTCTCTGAAGATCGAGGTTGCGGTCTCAGCGTCGCCGGTCACGGCGCACGGCGCAGCGGCGATCACCTCGAAGCCTTCGAGCAGCTTCCCGGCCTTTTCTCTCCCTCGCCTCACTGCCGGTATCGCCACGTCGCGGATATAGGCGGGCGGGCAGAGCCAGAAGATCACCCCGTCGGCGATCTCCCCAGCAAGCTCAGCCATGGGCGGGGAGAGCGCGGCCAGGATGATCCGGGGCGGGGCGGGAAGGCGCTGGAGAGCGCTCGTCCAGTTGACCCGATAACGCGGCCCTTCGTGGCTGACCCTTCCGGCGAGAGCGCCCCTCAGGACGGACACGTACTCCCGCATGACCGCCAGAGGGTCTCCCATGTCGAGCCCCAGCGCCTGCTCCATCATCGGGCGATGGCTCACCCCGATACCGAGGAGGAGGCGCCCCCCTGAAAGCTCTGCCAGAGTGATCGCCCCCTGGGCAAGGGCGACGGGATGCCGCGGGTAGATCGGGACCACGCCGGTCCCCAGCCCTACCCTCTGAGTTGCCTGGGAATACGCTCCGAGGACCGCCAGGGCGTCCCTGCCGCCGCCGTGAGTCACCCAGAGGCTCTCGTAGCCGAGGGTCTCGGCCAGCCGGGCCAGCTCTGTGGCCTGATCGAGCCTCTCCCCCGGGATGAGATACGCTGCCGTTCTCTCCATATCGCTACGCTATTTTTCGCTGCACTTCCTCGGCGGGTGCGCCAGCCACCAAGTTTACTTACTTATCCACAGTTGTCCACAGCATGAATTTTACCGCGCCCGGCGCGCCGTTGCGGGCTGAGGCTCTTCAGTGGGCGCATGGATAGAGGGGAATGCGAGAGGGCCTCGAAAAAATGAGGAGCGGGCGCGAGCGAGAAGCTCGCCTCCCTTGAGAATCCGCGATATTTGCGGCTTGGATCGCAGTTGACAACCCAAGCGCCTGTTTGTAGGGTAAGCAGCGATTGTCTCGGCACAGATCGAGCTGGCCTCGAAGCGGGAGCGGGTTTCACATGCACATGCTGGTTGTTGACGACGACTCTTCGGTGCGCGGGATACTGGTTGACCTGTTGGCTCTCTCGGGCCACACGGCGAGCGAGGCTGCAGGCGGCCCGGAGGCGCTGGCGCTCCTTCAAGCTGAGAGGTTCGATGCCATCCTCCTCGACCACCTGATGCCCGAGATGACCGGGGTCGAGCTGCTCGAGAAGCTCAGGGCGCTGGGGATCGACGTTCCCGTAGGCTTCGTCACGGGATCCCGCGGCCACCCCGACATCGAGAGGCTCGAGCGCCAGTCGGTTCCCATCCTCTTCAAGCCATTTCCCCCGCTTGAGTTCCGAGCCCTGCTCGAAAAACTTCGACAGCAGCATCTGGGAGTTCACTCCGAGTAGCTCCTCTCTTTTCTGCTTCCCGGCCCCTCCGGTTTCTTGACTCCTCGGACGGCAGACGATACGCTCTGACCTCTATGGGCGGAAGGACAGAGCATCCGTTTCTCCAGGCCTGCCGGCGCGAGCCGGCCCGCTTCACGCCGGTCTGGCTGATGAGGCAGGCCGGGCGCTACATGGCCGAGTACCGGGCGATCAGGTCTAAGCTCAGCTTCCTGGAGCTGTGCAAGCGGCCCCAGGAGGCGGCTGAGGTTACTCTCCTGCCCGTCGAGAAGCTGGGCGTTGACGCGGCGATCATCTTTGCCGACATCCTCCTGGTGCTCGAGCCGATGGGAATCGGGCTGGAGTTCTCCAAAGGCGAGGGGCCGGCGATCAGGCGGCCGGTGCGGAGCGCTGCCGCCCTCTCGCGCCTGGCTCCAGTGAATCCCGTTGAGGCGGTTCCCTTCGTCTTCGAGGCGATCCGTCTGGTCCGCAAGACCCTCGCTGGCAGCGTTCCCCTCATAGGCTTTGCCGGGGCTCCGTTCACCCTCGCTTCCTATCTGATAGAAGGGGGGCCATCAAGTGACTATCTCCACGCCAAGCGTCTCATGCGCGGCAACCCTCGGGTCTGGCACTCGCTTCTCGACACTCTCGCGCGGATCACCTCGGATCACCTCAACGCCCAAATCGCCGCAGGGGTGGACGCTGTCCAGCTTTTTGACTCCTGGATCGGATGCCTCTCTCCCGATGATTACCGGGAATACGTCCTCCCCT
>CAZXPE010000187.1:0-4262 GCA_964642915.1 uncultured bacterium
GTGACCCAGGATGCGGTGGGCGGCGTGAAAGGCGTACTCGGCAGTCAGTTCCATATGACTGTCATCTTAGACGCGCGGCTCATGGACCGTCAAGTGAACTGGCGCTCTCAGGCGGTGCCGACGTGGATCGTGATGGTTCCGAGGCCCACCCTCCGAAACGAGACATCGCTGAGCCCCGCCGCTCTCATGAACCTCGCCACCTCAGTGGGGAGGAGGAAACGATCCACAGAGCGCGGGAGATAGGTGTAGGCTTCGCGGTCACCCGCGATGAGCCCGCCGATCAGTGGCACCAGCCTGTGGAAGTACCAGCTGAAGAGCGGCCTGAAGAGCGGCGCCGTCGGCTGGGTGATCTCGAGGGCGACGACGCGGCCGCCGGCCCTGGCGACGCGCCTCATCTCAGCGAGCCCTTGTCTCAAATCGGCCAGGTTCCTCAGGAGGAAGGCCGAGGTCACGCAGTCGAAAGTCTTGTCGGGGAACGGCAGAGCCAGAGCGTCTGCCGCCGCCAGCTTCACCCGATCCCCGAACGCCGATCCCCGGAGCTTCTGCCGGCCGACAGCCAGCATCTTTTCTGAGAAGTCGGTCCCCACCACTGCGCTGACACCGGCTTCTTCCAGAAGGGCTGTCGCCAGGTCTCCGGTCCCGGTGGCAACGTCGAGCGCCACTCCTCCCGCCGCCGGCCCTGCCAGCCGGGCTGCCACGCGGCGCCACGCCTGATCGCGGCCGAAGGTCATGAGTCCGTTCATCAGGTCGTAGCGCCTGGCGATGCGCGAGAACATCGCCTGAACGTGCCGGGCCTTGTCGGAGTCCACGGCTCAGAACCGAAGGCCTGCGGCAGTTGAGACGAGCACGATCACGCTGATATAGCCGTTGACGTTGAAGAAGGCGAGGTTCACCCGTGAAAGATCAGAGGGGGAGACCAGAGAGTGCTCGTAAGCCAGAAGCGCCACCACGGTCCCCCAGCCGATCCAGTAGCTCCAGCCGAGAGGAACGAGCCACGGCAGCGCGGCGAGACCCAGTGCGGTCAGCCCGTGGCAGATCCTCGCCCACCTGAGGGCCGCGGCGATTCCGAAGCGGGCCGGCACCGAGTGGAGTCCCTCACGCCTGTCGAACTCAATGTCCTGGCAGGCGTAGATCAGGTCGAAGCCGGCGATCCACACCGTCAGAGTGAACCAGAGGAGAAACGCCGGAGGGTCGAAGCGCTCCCTCACGGCGATCCACCCGCCCGCCGCAGCGATCCCGTCTGTGAAGCCGAGGATCCAGTGAGACGCCCAGGTGAAGCGCTTGGTGTAGTGGTATCCGACGAGGAAGAGCACAGCGAGAGGCGCGAGCTTGAGGCAGAGCGGGTTGAGCTGCCAGGCGGAGATGAAGAGAAGCAGTCCGCCGCCGGCTGCCCACGCTCCCACCTCCCAGGGGGTGAGGAGCCCCATAGGCAGATGGCGGGAAGCTGTGCGAGGGTTCCTGGCGTCTATCGCCCGGTCAACTAGCCGGTTCAGGCTCATCGCCATCGTCCTGGCCCCGACCATGGCGAGAGTCACCCAGAGGGCGATCCGCCACCCCGGCCACCCGCCCGCCGCCAGCACCATCCCGGCGTAGGCGAACGGGAGAGCGAAGACGGTGTGCTCGAACTTTATCGCGTCGAGGAAGCGCCGAAGCTTCAAAAACCGTACTCTTTCCAGCGGCGGTTGACGAGCCGACGGATCTCCTCGCTCATCGCGATCTCTTCGGGCCACTCCTGGCCGATCTCGTCGAGCGGCCCTTTCTCGGTGGCGTCGATCCCTAGCTTTCCGCCGTACCTGTGACGGATGGCTGCGTGGTCAAGGTCGTCAGCCGGCCCCTCGACGATCACCAGGTCGCGTTTGGGGTCTATGTTGCCGGCGGTCCTCCAGGCGACCTCGCTCAGGTCGTGAACGTTCACCTGCTCGGAGACCACGATGATCGTCTTGGCGAGCATCATGAGGCCGAGCCCCCAGAGCGCGTTCATGACCTTCCTCGCCTGGCCGGGGTAGCGCTTTTTAATCGAGACGATGACCAGGTTGTGGAAGATCCCCTCGGCAGGCATGTTGATGTCCACCACCTCGGGGAGGAGCATCCTGATGATCGGAAGGAAGAGCCGCTCCGTCGCCTTGCCGAGCCAGTAGTCTTCCGCCGGCGGGCGCCCCACGACGATTGAGGGATAGATGGGGCTCCTCCTGTGAGTGACGGCGGTCAGGTGGAAGACCGGATAGTCGTGGAGGAGCGAGTAGTAGCCGGTGTGGTCGCCGAAGGGGCCTTCCCGCCGCCTCTCCTTCGGGTCAACGTAACCTTCGAGAATAATCTCGGCGTTGGCGGGCACATCGAGGTCGATAGTCTTGCACTTCACCATCGGGACGCCGGAGCCCCTGAGCCACCCGGCGAAGAGAATCTCGTCAACGCCGGGAGGGAGAGGGGCCGAGCCGGTGTAGATCGTAGCGGGATCGCCCCCCAAAGCGACGGCGACCTCCATCGTTTCTTTCCCCGTGCGCTCGGCCTCCCGGTGGTGCTCGGCTGAGCCCTTATGGGTCTGCCAGTGCATCCCGAGAGTCCTGTCGTCAAAAAGTTGAAGTCGGTACATTCCCACGTTCCGCTGGCCCCTCTCGGGATCCCTGGTAAAGACGAGCGGGAGGGTGATGTAGTGCCCCGCGTCTCCCGGCCAGCATTTCAGTATCGGGATAAATTTCAGTGAGGGGTTCTGCGTCTCAACGACCTCCTGGCATGGAGCGGAATGAACCGTCTTGGGGCCCGCCTTCGCCAGGTCGAAGAGGTCGCCGAGCTTCCTGAGCTTCTCGAAGAACGACCCCGGCATCCTGAGATCCAGGAGCGCCCTGATCCGGGCACCTGCCTCGTCCAGCTCCTCCACGCCCAGCGCCCAGGCCATTCGCCTTGCCGAGCCGAAGCTGTTCATCAGCACCGGGATCTCGAACCCCTCGACCCGCTCGAAGAGGAGGGCGACGTTCTTCTCTGCGGGGCCCTTGACCACACGGTCGGTGATCTCGGTGATCTCGAGGTCCCGGGAAACCGGCGCGGTGATCCGGCGAAGCTGTCCGCGCTGCTCCAGGTGGGCGATGAAGTCGCGAAGATCGCTGAATGCCACGGGTCACTCCTGAGTGAAGACGTGGACGAGCCAACCCGCGAGGAGAGGAAAGGCAAGGCTCGGAAGCACGCGGGCCAGGACGAAGCGCCATCCGAGAAGCGGCGCTTCCCATGCGACGATCCGTTGGATGCCGAAGAGCGACCACGAGGTCATGTACGCCACCAGCGGGGCGAGCCCCGCCCCCGAGTTGATCATGACCACCATGAGAGGGACGCTCACCATCGGCCCGCCGGGAGTGAGGACCCCGGCCACTGAGGCCAGCACGATCCCCCTGAACCCCGCCTCGCGCCCGAGGTGCCGCGCCACCACCTCCTGAGGGATCAGCACCTGGAGCATCCCCGTGAGGATCAGGGCCGGGATCAGCCTCGGCAGGATGAACCAGAGCAAACCGAGCCCGTTGCGCAAGCCGATCCAGGGCAGCCCGGGATCTTTCCAGTACGCGGCGGCTGTCAGAATGAGGGCCAGGCCGATCAGAACGATCGAGGTGAGATCCAACGCGAACCCGCGAATCATGTCCGCCATTATAGCAGCAGGAAAACCCCTGTTGACACCTCCAGGAGAGCCGGAGTATATCAGAGGGGCAACGTTTCTGACGGCTGGCCTGGAGGGGAGGAGAGAATATGATCAAGGCAGAGCTGGTGGCCGCCATGGCTAAGGCCTCGGGTGGCACCAAGACAGCAACCGAGAGGGCGCTCAACGCGCTCCTTGCTGCCGTGCGCGACTCGCTCAAGAAGGGGCGGCGGGTGAGTCTCGCCGGGTTCGGCACGTTCTCTGTGACGAAGCGGGCGGCCCGGAACGGGCGGAACCCCCGCACCGGGAAGGCGATCAGAATTCCCGCGGCGCGGGTGCCGCGCTTCAAGGCAAGCAAGGCCCTCAAGTCAACGATCAGGTAAGACCGGATTTAAGATTCTTTATACCTCTCGCCCTGCCGGGGCTAACGGCGGGGCGTTTTTTCTGAGTGTTTTCTTGACCTTCCGGTAGCCGCATGGTCTAATGAAGGCCGCGTTGGGGGATCGTCTAGCGGTAGGACGCGTGGCTCTGGACCACGTAGCGGGGGTTCGAATCCTCCTCCCCCAGCCATCTCAGCTTCTCAGCGGCCCCATCGTCTAGAGGCCTAGGACACGGCCCTCTCAAGGCTGAAACACGGGTTCGA
>CAZXPE010000188.1:0-4256 GCA_964642915.1 uncultured bacterium
GAGGCCGACCAGACGCTCACCACCCAGATGAAGTCGGTCGGAGAGGCAATGGCAATCGGCCGGACCTTCAAGGAGGCGCTCCAGAAGGCGGTCCGCTCCCTGGAGCAGGACCGGTGGGGGCTCACCCTGGAGGCGCCCGGAGCCGGCCTCGATGAACTGAGGGCGAAAATCAGGGTTCCCAACGCGGAGCGCGTCTTCGCCATCGCCGAAGGATACCGGCACGGCATTTCCACTCAGGAGATCTATAGCCTCAGCAAGATCGATCCGTGGTTCCTCGAGCAGATCAGGGAGATCGTCGAGTTTGAAAACGCGATTCGGGGATCGGGGATCGGGGATCGGGACGTTCTCCGGAAGGCGAAGCAGATGGGGTTCTCTGACAGGAGGATCGCCGAGCTGGCCGGCTCGACTGAGCTTGATGTCAGGAGCGCCCGGCTCAGGCACGGGATCCGTGCCACCTTCAAGATGGTTGACACCTGCGGGGCCGAGTTCGTCGCCTACACCCCCTACCTCTACTCCACCTACGAGGAAGAGGACGAGGCCCCGCCGACCGACAGGCAGAAAGTCGTCATCCTCGGCTCGGGGCCGAACCGGATCGGACAGGGGATCGAGTTCGACTACTGCTGCGTCCACGCCGCCTTCGCCCTCAGGGAGCTGGGGGCCGAGGCGATCATGGTCAACTGCAACCCGGAAACCGTCTCAACGGACTACGACACCTCTGACCGCCTCTATTTCGAGCCTCTCACCTTCGAGGACGTGATGAACATCGTCGAGCGAGAGAGACCCCTGGGAGTCATCGTCCAGTTCGGGGGACAGACGCCTCTCAAGCTTGCTGTCCCTCTCCAGAGGGCCGGCGTGCCGATCCTCGGGACGTCGTCGGACGCCATCGACCGGGCTGAGGACCGCGAGCGCTTCAGCGAGCTTCTGACCCGCCTCGGCCTCTCACAGGCCCCTTGCGGGATCGCCCACTCCTTCGAGGAATCGGTCCGCATAGCCCGCAACATCGGCTTCCCTGTGCTGGTGCGCCCCTCCTACGTTCTGGGCGGCCGCGCCATGGAGATCGTCTACGACGAGGAGGACCTTGAGCGGTACATGCGTGAGGCCGTCAGGGTCTCTCCCGAGCACCCGATCCTGGTTGACAAGTTCCTTGAGGACTCGCTGGAGATCGACGTGGACGCCATCTCAGACGGCGAGCGCACGGTGGTCGGCGGGGTCATGGAGCACATCGAGAAGGCGGGGATCCACTCCGGCGACTCGGCGTGCGCCCTCCCGCCTTACTCGCTTGGGGACGACCAGGTCGAACAGCTCAAGGCGCACACGAAGGCGCTTGCAAAAGAGCTCGGCGTAGTCGGCCTGATGAACGTCCAGTTCGCAATCAAGAGCGAGACGATCTTCGTCCTGGAGGTGAACCCGCGGGCCTCCCGCACGATCCCCTTCGTCTCCAAGTCGATCGGAGTTCCGCTGGCCAAGCTTGCCACAAAGGTGATGCTGGCCCATCGCCTCGCCGACCTCGGCCTCACCGAGGAGCGGGAGATGGCCCACATAGCCGTGAAGGAGGCGGTCTTCCCGTTCGTGAAGTTCCCGGGGGTGGACGTGGTCCTTGGGCCTGAGATGAAATCCACGGGAGAAGTGATGGGGATCGACCGGGACTTCAGGAAGGCCTACGTCAAGTCCCAGCTCGCGGCGGGCTCACCTCTCCCCACCTCGGGCAAGGTCTTCCTCTCAGTGAAGAACCGGGACAAGCGTCCGGTGGTCCAGATCGCCAGGCGGCTCGTCGAGATGGGGTTCTCCCTCGTCGCGACTCCGGGGACAGGAAAGGCCCTCACGCGCTACGGGATGGACGTCGAGATGATCGCCAAAGTCCAGGAGGGGTGGCGGCCCAACATAATAGACCTGATGAAGCAGGGGGAGATCGCGCTGGTCTTCAACACCCCCGAGGACGGCCGCGCCCGTAAAGACTCTTATCTGATCAGGCGGACCGCTGTGATGCAGAACATCCCCTACTACACCACCGTTGACGGCGCTCAGGCCGCCATCGGCGGGATCGAGGCGCTCCTGAAGGGCGAGCTTCCCGTCAGGTCGCTCCAGGAATACCATTCGAATGCGGAATGATGAATGTGGAATGCGGAATTTAACTAGATCCGGCGCCCCTTCATTCCGAATTCCGAATTCCGAATTCCGCACTCTCAGAGATCGGCTGATCGTCGCCCTCGACGTTGAGGGGCTGGGCGAGGCCGGATCGCTCCTCGACAGGCTCCAGGGCGTCGTCTCGACCTTCAAGGTCGGGAGCCGGCTCTTCACGGCGGCCGGCCCAGCGGCTGTGGAGCTGGTCAGGAAGCGCGGGGGGCAGGTTTTCCTCGACCTCAAGTATCACGACATACCAGCGACAGTAGCCGGAGCGGCGCGCGAGGCCGCCCGGCTCGGGATCTCTATGCTGACGGTTCACGCCTCCGGTGGAGTGGCGATGATGCGAGCCGCCGCCGAGGCGATTGAAGAAGAGGCCAAAGCGGGGGGGCAGAAACCGATCATCCTGGCGGTGACCGTTCTCACGAGCCTCGACAGGGCAGCGCTTCAGCGGGAGCTTCGCGTCCCGCTCTCAGTGGAAGGGCAGGCGTTACACCTGGCTCAGCTTGCAAGAGCCGCCGGCCTTGATGGAAGCGTGGCTTCCCCTCACGAGGTACGGGCCATCAGAAGCTCTCTCGGGAGCGAGTGGGTGATCGTGACGCCGGGGGTCCGCCCTGCCGGAAGCCCGCGGGATGACCAAGCCCGGGCTGCGACACCCGCGGCAGCAATCCGGTCAGGCGCCGACTACCTCGTCATCGGCAGGCCGATCACCCAGGCGCCTGATCCCGCAGCGGCTGCCCTCTCCATTCTGGAGGCGATCAAAGAAGAGTGACAGACAGAGAAACCCTCGCCCTCTACGAAGCAACGGGAGCCCTTCTCCGGGGCCACTTTCTCCTGACGTCGGGGCTTCACTCTGACACCTACCTCCAGAGCGCTCTGGTCCTCCAACACCCTTCCCACGCCCAGGCTCTCGGGAGCGCTCTGGCAGCCCGCTTCAGCGGGGACGGCGTCGAGGTCGTGGCGGCTCCCGCCCTTGGGGGGATCCTCGTGGCCCATGAGGTGGCTCGCGCCCTCGGAGCGCGGAGCATATTCACAGAGCGAGAAGAGGAGTTGATGCGGCTCCGCCGGGGGTTTTCCATCCGCCCCGGAGAGCGCTGTCTGGCGGTCGAGGACGTGATCACCACCGGGGGCTCCACCCGCGAGGTCATCCGGGTGGTGGAAGAGGCGGGAGGCCGCCTTGTCGGGATCGGGGCCCTGATAGATCGGAGCGGAGGAGCCGCGGTCTTTCAGGTAAAGCGCGCAGCTCTGGCGACACTCACCGTCCCGACGTGGAAGCCGGAGGACTGCCCGCTCTGCAAGGCGGGCACTCCGGCAGTGAAGCCGGGAAGCCGCGCGTCAACCCAAGGGAAAGATGACGAAAAAGCGTTTCGCTCATAAGAGCGAATGCGAGTTTGCCCGCCTCCTCACCTTCTACGGCGTTCCCTGGCAGTACGAGCCCTCGACCTTCCCTCTCTCGTGGGACATCTCGGGGCGGGTCACCGAGGCGTTCACCCCGGATTTCTATCTCCCCGAGCAGGACCTCTACATCGAGCTGACGACCAAAGCCCAGCGGCTGATGACAGCAAAGCACCGGAAGATCAGGGGGGTGCAGGCGCTCCACCCCAGCGTCAAGATCCGGCTCCTCTCCCGGAAGGACTGCCGGGCGCTCGCCCGAAGGTTCGGGTGGAGGTCTGAGGTAATGGACAACCCTGGAGCGTGATGGCACTTGAGGGGGAAGAGCCGCCGTGCTTGAAGACCTGGAGGAGATCCTGCTCGACGAGGACTCGATCCGGGCAGAGGTCGCCCGCCTCGGCCGGGAGATCGACAAAGACTACGCCGACAAGCGGCTCCACCTGGTCGCGGTGCTCAAAAGCTCAGCTCTCTTCCTCCCAGATCTCATGAGGGTGCTCACTGTCCCCGTCACGGCAGACTTCATCTCGGTGTCCCCGTACGGAACCACCACCCCAGCCGGGGTGGTGCGCATCAGAAAAGACCTGGACGAGCCGATCGAGGGGCGGGACATCCTCGTGGTGGAGGGAATCATCGACACCGGGCTCACCCTCTCCTACCTCCTCAGGAACTTCAGGACCCGCAACCCGGCGTCGCTCAAGGTCTGCGCTTTTATCAACAAGCGGGCCCAGCGCATCATCGACCTC
>CAZXPE010000189.1:0-4245 GCA_964642915.1 uncultured bacterium
CTCTGCTTCGATGCTCAACAGGCGGCCGAAAAGGCCGTGAAGGCGGTTCTTGTGTTGCGAGGAATTGATTTTCCCAGGACTCACGACATCGCTGAGTTGCTTGCTTTGCTCAGGGAAAAGGAGGTCCCTGACGATCTCTGGCAGGCTGACAGCCTCACGGAATATGCCGTCGTCACTCGTTACCCGGGAGCCAGGCCTGCCTCCGAGGAAGAGTATCGGCAAGCTGTGGCGCTTGCTGAGCGAATCGTGCAGTGGGCGGAAGGAGTCGTCCATGGCCGTTAGCCTTGGCTCCGAGCGCGCCACGGTGCAAGATCCGCTCGTTGGCTATGCCGTCGAGATCGGGTGGGGCTATCTGTCGCCGGAGCAAGCGCTGACGCTGCGGCGAGGTGAAAGCGGTACGCTCCTCTACCATGTGCTCCGCGACAAGCTCGTCGCCCTCAATCCCGGCGTTGTTACCGTGGACAATGTGGATCAGGTCGTCGCCAAGATTGAGAGCGTGCGAAACAACATTGAAGGGAACGCCGAGGTGCTGGCGTGGCTTCGGGGCGAGCGCTCAGTTTATGTGGAAGGCGAGAAGCGCCAGCGAAATGTGAACCTCATCGACTTCGACCACCCAGCCCACAACCTTTTTCAGGTCACCGATGAGTGGCACTACACGAATGGCCAGCATTCGAACCGCGCAGACGTGCTGTTCCTGATCAACGGCATCCCCGTGGCCCTCGTGGAGACAAAAGGAGCGAGGAAGGCCGACGCCATCGATGTGGGGATCACGCAGATCCGGCGCTATCACCGCGAGACACCCGAGCTATTGACGGCGCCACAGGTGTTCAACGTCACGCACATCATTGACTTCTACTACGGGGTCACCTGGAACCTGGACCGGAAGGACCTCTTCAATTGGAAAGACGAGGAGAAAGGGAACTTCGAGAAAAAGGTCAAGCGCTTCTTCAGCCGGGAGCGGTTCCTCAAGCTTCTGGGCGAGTGGATCGTCTTTTACAAGAAAGAGGACGAGCTGAGGAAGATCGTTCTCCGGCAGCATCAGACGCGGGCCGTGGAAAAGGTGGTCGAGCGCGCGCTTGATCCTGAGAAGAAGACGGGCTTGGTGTGGCATACCCAGGGGGCCGGAAAGACGTTTACGATGATCAAGGCGGCGGAACAGATCCTGCGCCACCAGGCGTTCGAGAAGCCCACGGTCATCATGCTCGTGGACCGAAATGAGCTGGAGGGCCAGCTTTCGGGCTGGATCAAGAGCGTCCTCGGTGAGGGAAGAGCGGAGCTTGCCGGGAGCAAACAGCACCTCCGTGAGCTTCTCCGCTCGGACTACCGTGGGCTGATCGTCTCGATGATCCACAAGTTCGACCGCGCCGACGCTAACCTCTGCCCCAGAGGCAACGTTTTCATTCTGATCGATGAGGCTCACCGTAGCGTGGGCGGCGACCTCGGGAATTATCTGGTCGCGGCCCTGCCCAGGGCGACCATGATTGGGTTCACCGGCACGCCCATCGACAAGATCGCGTACGGCAAGGGAACGTTCAAAGTCTTCGGGAAGGACGACCCGAAGGGCTACCTCGACAAGTATTCGATCTCAGAGTCCATCGACGACGGCACCACGCTCCGCCTCCACTACACTCTCGCGCCCAACGACATCCGGGCACCACGAGAGATCCTTGAAAAGGAATTTCTGGATCTGGTCGAGGCCGAGGGGATTAGCGACATCGAGGAGCTGAACAAGATCCTCGATAAGGCGGTCACTCTGAAGACCTTTTTGAAGGCCTCAGATCGGGTTGAGAAAGTAGCCCAGTATGTCGCGCGGCATTTCCGGGAGAACGTCGAGCCCCTCGGCTACAAGGCGTTTCTGGTCGGGGTCGATCGCGAGGCGTGCGCTCTTTACAAGAAGGCGCTGGACAGATACCTTCCGCCGGACTACTCCACGGTGGTCTACACGTCGCCGTACAACGACGAGCAGTTCTTGGCAGAATACCGGCTGAGTGAGGATGACGAGAAGAAGGTCCGTAAGGCGTTCATTAAACCGGATACACTGCCGAAGATCTTGATCGTGACGGAAAAGCTCCTGACAGGCTTTGACGCTCCTATTCTTTACTGCATGTACCTGGACAAGCCGATGCGCGATCACACGCTGCTCCAGGCGATCGCGCGCGTCAACCGTCCTTACGAAGAGGAAGGCATGCGCAAGAAGCCTGCCGGCTTCGTCCTGGACTTCGTCGGCGTCTTTGAAAAGCTTGAAAAGGCGCTAGCGTTCGACTCGGATGTTGTCGGCAGCGTCATTCAGGACCTCGATGTTCTCAAGCAGCGGTTCGCGTCATTCATGCAAGATCCGGCGCCTTCGTACCTCGCGCTCTGTGAGGGGCCTGTCGATGACAAAGCCGTCGAGCGGGCCATAGACGCGTTCGAGAACAAGGACAAGCGAGAACGACTCTACAAGTTCTTCAAGGAAATCGAAGCGCTCTACGAAATCATTTCGCCCGACCCCTTCCTGAGGGAACATCTCGACAACTACGCGAAGCTCACCGTGCTTTACCAGATCGTTAGAAATGCCTTCAGCAAGCGCGTGCTCCTCTACGAAGAGCTGGCGCGAAAAACTGAATCAATGGTGCGGGAAAGGATCGCTATGCACGGCTTTAGCACCGCGATGCCTCTTGTGCGCATCGATGAAAAAACAATCGAGGCGCTGAAGAAGGGGGATGGCTCAGGCGCGCCAAAGGTCATCAATCTTGGCAAGAGTTTGATGCAGGCGGTGGCCAGCCACGGGGATCAGCAGCCATACTTGGTGCCGATTGGCGAGCGAGCTGAGTCGATCCTCGAGTCGTACGATGATCGGCAGATTGGCACGCAAGAGGCGCTGAAGCAGTTGGAGAAGCTGCTCACGGAATACGTCGAGGCGCAGAAAGAGCGGGAGCAAAGCGGCTTCGATCTTAACACCTTCACGATTTTTTGGGTGCTGAAGCAGGAAGGCGCGTCGGAGCCGGAGAAGGTCGCGCCGCTCGTGGATTCCGCAATCAAGCGATTCCCCAATCAGGTCTATAACGCCACCCAGCGGCGTCAACTGAAAGCTGAACTGTACAAAGTCCTCCTGCCCGCTATCGGCAAGGCCCGCATGGTTGAATTGGCCGACCGGCTCCTTCGGTTGGAACGAAGATGAGGGTCCGAATAGGTCACAGTCGTAGCAAAGCTGAGGATTTGAAGAATCTCGTGCACCGGTGGGCATCAAAGATTGGCGTGAGCCCGAGGCGTGTTCAAATACAGCGCATGACGACGAAGTGGGCTTCCTGCTCACCCGGCGGGCGAATCTGTTTCGGCCTGGATCTCCTCAAAGAAGAGGCCGCGTTTCAGGAGGTGGTTATCGTTCACGAGCTTCTTCACCTTCGCGTGCCTAACCACGGGAAGCTGTTTAAAAGCCTAATGAACGCCTTCTTGCCGGGGTGGGAGGAGGAGGCGGGTGGACGGATTGGACGCATGTGCGGCTACCAAGACATTGTTGGACACCGATCCGGTGACGGCAATTGGTACCGAGTAAACGGACCCTGACGCCGGCCTGATCAAGGAAGGCGTCATCCTGAAGTCCGCCGGGTAGCTGTCTGGCTCATTTAGCAAGCGGCTCCCTCGGAGGGGGTGTCGGGGAGCTCGTTGCGGTCGTTTGGGGGGGGAGGAAAGTGGTGGCTGAGCTCAGCGCCGATCCGCTCGATTGAGCCGTAGATCCCTTCAAGAAACCGTCCGGCCCTGAAGCGGCGCTCTATCTCCGACGCGATTTCCTCCCAGAACCGCTCGGGGACCACCTGGTGGATCCCCTCGTCGCCGACCACGGCGAACCTCCGGTCTTTGACGGCGAGATAGATCAGCACGCCGTTCCGCCTCTCCGTCCGGTGCATTCCGAGAGCCGCGAAGAGCTGTCGGGCTCTCGGCGCCGGATCGCCAGGGCAGCGCCCCTCGATGTGAACTCTGATCTCTCCTGATGTCTGGGACTCAGCCTTCCTGATTGCCGCGGCGATTCCGTGCCGCTCTCGCTCTGAGAAGAAGCGGTAGGGCCTCCTGACGGCCCGCAGCGCTCTCCACGCGTAGCGTGTTCTCATCTCACCAACTCCCGCTGGCGCCGCCGCCGCCGAAGTCTCCGCCTCCGCCCGAGAACCCTCCAAATCCTCCACCTGATCCCCATCCACCACCGGAGGTCCAGCCTGGGCCGGCAAACCATCCGCTGTCTCCCGCGGCGTGAGCCACCCGGTCTACCCG
>CAZXPE010000190.1:0-2236 GCA_964642915.1 uncultured bacterium
GAGATGGGGGAGATCCGGCGCGCTCACTTCGATCTTCTGGAAGTGGTCAGCCGCCTCGTCCAGCATTTCAAGCTCGAGGAAGACTCGCCCCAGCGCCACGGCGAGGGCGAGGTTCTGAGGGGCGCGGGAGAGAGCCTCCCTGTATAGCGCGATCATCCGGGTGGGGCGCCCCTCCTCGCGGTGAGCCTGCTCCAGGGCGTGAAGCAGCGGGAGGGCAGGAGCGATTTCCGCCCCCCGCTCCCAGTTCCTGATCGCCTCCCTGCGGTCTCCTGAATGCTCGCAGGCGTGCCCCATGGCGAGGTAGGCTGGAACGAAGCTTCTGTCGATCTTCAGCGACTCGCGGAAACTAGAGATGGCGTCCTGGGTCTCCCCCTCAGCCAGGGCGCTTTTGCCGATCTCATAGTGGATAGCGGCAAGCCGCTCCTGCTCAGCCTGACGCTCGTCAGCAGAGGCCAGGCGGAGCAGCGCTTCCTGAGACTCAAGCGCTTCCGTCCACCGTCTTCCCGACACAGCGAGATCCCTGATCGCCCTAAGAGCGGTCCGGTGCTCCCTGTCCTGCCCAAGGACCCTCCGATAAACGGCCAGAGCTTCCGAGGCCTGGCCGGCCCTCTCGTATTCCCGGGCAAGCGCCAGGAGGATCTCAGGTCGCTCCCCCGATCGAAGAGCCTTCAAGAAATGATCCACTGCCGCGCGATGGTCTCCACGGGCGCTGGCCATCTCGCCGAGGCGGAGGTGAGCCTCGGGGTGGTCGGGATCTCGGGAGAGAAGATCCCGGTAGGCCGCCGCGGCGATCTCAGGCTTCCCGGCGAGCTGGGCCTCGGCCCCGCGGTGATAAATGTCGGCGAGTCCTTCGTCCCTCCGGGCCCTGCGCGCCGACTGGTAATCCCTATAGGAGCGCCCCAGGTCCCTCACGAGGGTGACGAAGATCGCGAGGCCGGCCCCGGCGAGAAACACTCCCACGACGAGAGCAATCAGAGGAACGTCGTATGAGAGTGAGGGAGCGAGGGCGATCCGAACCCGTGAGGGGTTGAAGGCTGTCAGATACGCTACGAGGACTCCGAAGAGAAGGGCGAGCAGCAGGCCAAGGCGGGGAGACACGAACGCTTCTCAGCCGGCGGGCATCCGCTCTTCCTCTTCCACCACCCGCTGGCAGTTGATGCAGCAACGGGCGAAGGGGAGGGCGTCGAGTCGCTTATCTGCGATCGGCTCATTGCAGCGCTCGCAGAGCCCGTATGAGCCGTCTTCGATCCGCTGAAGGGCCGACGTCACTTCCTTGAGGAGGCGACGGTCTCCATTTCCCAGCTCAAAGAGAAACTCGCGGGTGTAGGCTGTCGTGGCCTGGTCCCCCAGGTCCTTGATCGAATCGTCCTCCTGCCCCTTGCCGTAGAGGGCGCTCTTACCGACCTCTTCGACCAACTGGCGCTGTTTTTCCAGCAACTGCTTTCTGAGATACGCCAGGCGATCTTTCCTCATCGCTCCCTCCTCTCCGGGACCGTGCTGGCCCCGGATAGTGGGCCACGGTACCACGGTCCCCGGAGGAAATCAACCCCGGCCTGAGCGGTCCAGGGAGGGCTGTTTCACCTCGATCTGAGGGGCATCTCCCCACAGGCGTTCGAGGGCGTAAAACTCCCGTGTTTCTCGCAAGAAGACGTGCATCACCACGTCGCCGTAATCCAGGAGAAGCCAGCCGCTCTCAGGCACCCCCTCTCTGTGGAGGGGCCTGACCCCTTCGGCCTTGAGCCGGGCTTCGATCGAGTCGGCGATCGTTTGGATCTGAGTCGTGGACTGCCCGTCACAGATCAGGAAAAAATCCGCGACCCCTGAGAGCCCTCTGAGATCGAGCACGATCAGGTCTCCGGCCCGCTTGTCCAGTGCGGCCTGTGCCCCCAGCCGCGCCCTTTCCTCGGCTTCGCGGATGCGCGTCATCCCTCCTCTCGATAGAGCCGGTGCTTGAGAATGTAGTCCGAAACAGCATCCGGAACCCGGTAGCGCAGCGACCTCCCCTCTCTTGCCCGGCGACGAAGCTCAGACGCTGAGATGGGAAGCGAGGTCGCTGAAACCAGAAGGACCCCCGTCGGAGGGAAGGGAGGCATCGGCCCCTCTGAGGGAACCCTGATCCACTTCTCCTGGCCGATCTCCTGGAGGATCTTTCTCGCCTCACGCCCGTCCGGATCGAACGATGTCCCGTGACGAGGGATCACCACCAGCTTCGCCAGCCGGGCGAGGGCCGGTGGCT
>CAZXPE010000190.1:2246-4160 GCA_964642915.1 uncultured bacterium
CGGAGCCGATGAGGAGGAAAAGCTCCTGGCCGGGCCCCGCCGACCGGTGGAGCGTCCTGAGCGTATCGATAGTGTACGAAGGGCCCGAGCGGTTGATCTCCATATCCGACACGCCGAAGCGCGGGTGACCCTCGACCGCCAGCCGCGTCATGGCGTAGCGATGCTCGGCGGGGGCCAGATCGCCGACGGGCTTGTGAGGAGGGCAACCGGCGGGCACGAACAAGATTTGATCCAGGGCCAGGCGCTCGAGGATCTCATCGGCGAGGAGAAGGTGGCCCAGGTGGATCGGGTTGAACGAGCCTCCGAAGACTCCGATGCGGGCCACCGGCTGTTTACTCCCTGAGCTGTCCGTCGCCGTGGACGACATACTTCGTGGTGGTCAACTCCTCCAACCCCACCGGCCCGCGCGCGTGGAGCTTGGAGGTCGAGATCCCCATCTCAGCCCCCATGCCGAACTGGCCGCCATCGACAAGGCGGGTCGAGGCGTTGATCAGGACGCAGGCGGCATCCACCTCCTGGGCGAAGCGCCGCGCGCGCTGGTAGTGAGAGGTGACGATCGCCTCTGCCAACCCTGAGCCGTGGCGCCTGATGTGGGCGACGGCCTCGTCGAAGCTCTCAACGACCTTGACTGAGAGAATGAGGTCGAGATACTCGGTGTCCCAGTCAGCCTCCTCGGCGGCCCGCGCCTCGGGAACCAGGGCTCGCATCAGGGGGCATCCCCTTATCTCTACCCCGGCCTCGATGAGGCGCTGAGCGAGCGTGGGTAGAAATTGGCTGGCTACAGCCTGGTGGACCAGCAGTGTCTCCATGGCGTTGCAGACTCCGGGGCGCTGAGCCTTGGCGTTCATCGCAATCGCCGTCGCCATGGCCAGGTCAGCGTCCTCATCGACATAGACGTGGCAGAGCCCCTTGTCGTGCTTCAGGACGGGGATGGCCGAGCGCTCAGCCACCAGCCGAATGAACTCTTCGCCTCCCCGCGGCACGATCAAGTCCACGAGGCTGTCGAGTGCGAGGAGGGCCATGACTGCCTCACGGTCGGGCGTGTCGAGATATTGGATCGCCTCAGGCGGGAGGCCGGCTTTCTCGATCCCCTTGCTCAGCACGGCGGCAATGATGGAGTTGGACTCGATCGCCTCGCTCCCACCTCGGAGTATCACGGCGTTTCCCGATTTCAAACAGAGGCCCGCAGCGTCGGCGGTGACGTTCGGTCGCGATTCGTAGATGAAGCCGATGACGCCGATGGGAACCCGCACCTTGGCGATCTCGATCCCGTTGGGGCGCCGCCAGACCTTGACTGTCTCCCCGGCGGGATCTGGTGCCTGAGCGATCTGGCGGAGCCCCTGGGCCATCTCCTCTATCCTCCCGTCGGTCAGCGTCAGCCGGTCAAGAAACGCCCGGCTTAGGCCACGCCCGCGCGCCCGCTCCAGGTCAGCCTTGTTCGCATCAAGGATCGTCGCCGACTTCTCCTCAAGGCCGCGCGCCATCTGAAGGAGCGCTTCGTTCTTCACCCTGGTAGGAGCTAGGGCGAGAGCCTGGGCCGCTTCTCTGGCCGCCCGCGCCTTGGCTTCCACCATCTCGCGAATCTCCATGATCCCTCCCGCCTTACAGGACGACGAGGTTGTCCCTGTGGATCACCTCATCAAAGCTCTTGTAACCCAAGATCCTCTCGATGTCACCGCTCCTGGCTCCCGCGAGCCGCTTAATTTCCCCGGCGTCGTAGTTCACGAGGCCGCGGGCGAACTCCTTTCCGCTTGCCTCGGCAAGGGTGACGGCCTCTCCGGCCTGAAAGTCGCCTTCTACCTCGACGATCCCCGATGGAAGGAGGCTCTTCCCCCTCTCAACCACAGCCTTTTTGGCTCCCTCGTCCACGTTGATCCGTCCCTGGGGGGGAACAGCGAAGGCGATCCAGCGCTT
>CAZXPE010000191.1:0-4125 GCA_964642915.1 uncultured bacterium
AGGCGGGTGGAGATATCCATGGTCCCGCCAGGGGCGAATCCCACCAGGACATTGACCGGCCTCGCCGGAAACTCCTGGGCGAAGGATAGGGCTGGTGCCACACAGAGAAGAAAAGCGAGGAGGAAACCCGTCCTTCTCATCCTGTATCCCTTCCGTTTCATCATCCACCTCCTTGGATGCAAGCGAGCCGATTGACGGGTGGCACACGAGCGCGGGTCCGGGTACGACGAGAGGAACGCTATCAGAGGCGGATCACGTCTGTCAAGGCTGGCGCAAAGATGGGAGCGGCGAGCGCCCCCTGGCTTGTCCGAATTGACCGGCGGATGGGGGCGCCGTATAATTTCTTTCATGGCGCATATCGAAAGGGGGAATAAAGATGCCTCGCATTGTGCACGAACCTCTCGTCAAGAAGAACCTGCTCCTTAACCCGAGGAAGCTCCGCGCGCTCCGGAAGCTGGTCGGAGCGAAGACTGAAAGCGAAGCTGTTCGGCTCGCTGTCGGTGAAGCCGTTGCCCACCGCCGCGTCGCCCGATCCCTTGACGTCTCACTTGACGCCTTGAGGGCGGAACTCAAACGGCGATGATCCTCTTTGACGCGGGGGTTTACATCGCCTCCTCGACCTATCTTCCGTATCGCCGCGTGCTCATCGATGCCGCCAGACGCGGAGAACTGCTCCTGAGCTCAGTGGTTGCCATGGAGCTTCTGACCGGGTTCCGCACGCAGCGGTGGCGGCAGGCCTTTCGGAAGCTCCGCCAGGATCTCGAGAGGATCGGAAACGTCGTCCAGCCGGAACACGAGGACTACCTCACGGCCGGCGAGATCATCTTCGCGCTTTCGCGAAAGCACGGCCACCTGGACTTTCGCGATCACTTTCGAGACGGATTGATCGCCCTGGAGGCCGTGAGATCCCGCGCGACGTTGCTCACGGAAAACAGCAAACACTTCTTGCTGTGGCGGCAAGCTCTCATGCGCGCAGGCCGATCCCTCAGACTTCAGATCCTTACGCGCCCCTGACCCCCCGGAAGAAGAGACCGCGGCGCCCCGTAGCGGTCTCGCCTTGAATCACGGCGAACGGGCCGATAGACTGAGATAGGAGGGCGCCGATCCATGCATTCCACCATCGTCCACCTCTCCGGGAGCAAGCGGGGGCGAAGCGAGACCTTTGACCGGGACCTGATCCAGATCGGGACAGCCGCCGGCTGCGCCCTTCGCTTCAGCGCCGTCAAGGATCCGGCCGTCTCCCCTCACCACGCCCAGATCCGGTTTGAGAACTGCGATTTCCTCCTGACAGACCTGGAAAGCGCCACCGGCACCTTCGTCAACGGCCTGCAGGTCACCGAGGTCACCCTCCAGAACGGAGACATCATCGAGGTGGGTCAGGGCGGACCCAAGCTCAGGTTCCGTGTGCGCCCTGAGGAGATCGCTACCTGCACGCCGTTCCGCGTGATCCTCCGAGACTCCCAGGCGCTGGCGCGCACCTCTCCAGCAGGCCGTCTCGGGAGCGCCACAGCGTTCCTCCTCTACCTGGCCCGGGCCGTTTACCGCGAAGCGTCGTGGAAAGTCAAAGGAGTCGGGCTCAGCCTGACGCTCGGCCTCGTGGCGCTCCTGGTCGGGGTTCCCGTAGCCCTTTACACGGGCCAGCGCTCCACAGTGCGGGCCCTCGCGGCGCTCTCAACCCAGCTCCAGGGCGAGCAGGTCCTCCGGGATGAGCTGGAGCAACGAGTTTCCGAGAGCCGCCGGCGCATCGAAGGGTACCGGGGGGAGCTGACTGACCTTGTGGCGACTCTCCGGGGCGAGCGGCAGCGGCAGGCGGCCCAGCTTGAGAGGACCGAGCATAAGCTCCGGGCCCTGGAGGCAGAGGGAGGCGCGGGCGAGCGGATCATCCGGACGTATGCGGGAGGTGTCGCTCTCATCCAGGGATCTCTCAGCTTCGAGGATCCCTCGGGACAGCCCCTCCGTTACCTCGGCGTTGACGACAGAGGACGCCCTTTCCGCGACCCCTTCGGGCGCGCTCCGGTCACGGTGGGAGGTGAAGGGCCGGTGGTGAAGATCCCCTTCTTCGGGAGCGCGTTCCTGGTGAGCCGGGATGGGACAATGCTCACCAGCCGCCACGTGGTGGAGCCCTGGAAGGAAGACGCGGCGCTCGCGCCGATCCTCGCCCTGGGGGTCCGGCCCCGCGTGGTTCAGCTCAGAGCGTTCTTCTCCGCTCTCCCAGATCCGATCCCGGCCTCGGTTCTCAAAACCTCTGAATCCGCGGATGTGGCCCTCCTGAAGGGCGACCTGAAGGGGAAAACGCTCCCCGTGCTCCCATTGGACCGCACAGGCAGAGGAGCCGTTCAGGGACTACCGGTGCTCGTCATCGGCTACCCCGGAGGAGTCGAGCTTCTCCTGGCGAGAGTGGACCCCACTGCCCTCCGGACCTTCATCAAGGAAGAGGCCGTGGATGTCGTCGCGCTCCTGGAAACGCTGGGCCGGCAGAAGCTCATCCGCCCCTACGCCACCTGGGGCCACCTTGCCGACGTGCGCCCTCACCAGATCGCCTACGACGCCGAAACCACGATGGGAGGGAGCGGCGGACCCGTCATGAACCTGAGCGGCCGGGTGATAGGGATCAACTACGGGATCGTGGAAGGCTTCGGGGGCTCAGGCTTCGGCATCCCCATCCGCTTCGGCCTCGCCCTCATGGAGTGATCGGCCTTCATAGCTTCAGCGCCAGCCACTCCATCGTGACGGCCTTGAAACCGTCGCGCTCCCGGTTGGAGCCGTTCCAGACCGCAAGGGCGAGCGGGATATCTCTCGCCCCGTCTAGCTGGACCCCGTCCTCAGCCGCTGTTCGAAGGTTTCGAGAAAGCACGACAGTCCACGCCCCTTTGGCGTAGACTCCTTTCCCCGAGACATCCTGAACGGGCGCACGGGTGAGAGTCCCGAAGCCGTCGGCAAAGAGGTTCTCCACCTGGTCCCCGGGCTTCCAGTACCAGATGTTCACCCGGCCCCCGGGATTCCCCATGAGGATCGCGGTGGCTGGCTTCCCGTCCAGGGGGAACTGAACCGCCACGCCGTCGAGAAATCCTCCCGGTTGATCCAGGCGGCGATTCTCGGTCTTGTCCTGCCAGGAGAGCCGGATGAAGAGCAGATCCGCGGTCCGCACGGCCTGCACGACGACCTTCGATGTGATGGGCACCCCCGAGACGGCCGCATGGACCGGGGGCGCGGGGAGAAGGGACACCGTGAGGGCCGGCGCCTTCTTCCAGATGGCGCCAGTAGGGTTCGCCGCGTCTCCCGCGGAGGCCACCTTCAGGGCTTTGACCGCTTTGGGTTGAGCGTCGACCAGATCGGTCGGGCCGAAAAAGAAGCTGACACCGATCACCAAAAGCGTCGCCATCCGGAACCAGTCCCGAGGATTCATGCTCTTTCTCCTTCCAGGCTGAGATCGAGGCGTTCCCTCTGGTTGTCGATAAATGCAGCCAGCAGGCCAATCAACAGCCGATAGCTGGAGGAGGGGAGACGCGTTTCGATCCGCTCCTGGAGCGCTGGAATCCAGGCCAGGAGGTGACGGTCCAGGAAGTCGCGCTGGGCGCGCCGGTAGGGCGCCGAGTCCTTGCCCTCCTCCATTGCGCCGGCTTCCCTGGCCGCCAGGTAGGCCACGAATTCCAGCTCGGTCACCAGGTGGTCCGGGAAGTCCCGGTCCCTCTCGCTGAGCTTCAACTCAAAGTAGTGATAGAAGCGGAGGAGATCCATCAGGAGCCCCTCGCGACCCTCATCCTTTCGGTAGAGGCCCTCGTAGAGCGGGCAAGGCGGCGTCCCGTTCTTCCCGACGACGAAGGTATTGACGTACTCGATCTCCCGCTCCTCTTGGGAGCACGGGGAGACGATGAGGGCCTGCCCGGAGGAAGACAGCGGCAAGTCCCGCGTGTCGCCGAAGACCTCCTCCGGCCGCTTCCCTTCCATGGCGTCCCAGAACTCGGGGCGCGGGTAATCGAAGGCCCGGGCGAAGAAGAGATACATGCCTACACCTTGAGGCGGTCCTTGGTGGTGTAGCCGATCAGGAGCTCGGTCAGCTCTGACGGCTCGCCGCGCCGACGCTTCTCCACTTCGCGGGCCCGGGTGGCGAGGGCGTCCTTCGCC
>CAZXPE010000192.1:0-4116 GCA_964642915.1 uncultured bacterium
CGGCTCGCGGCCGATCCCCTGGCGGGCGCACGTCTCGTGAATGAACCGCTCGGCGAGCGTGGCGCTCTCGCGATGGGCCACCATCCAGCCGACGACGTACCGGCTGAAGACGTCGAGCATGACGTACAGGGAGAAGTAGGTCCACTTCGCCGGCCCGAGCAGCTTGGTGATGTCCCAGCTCCACAGCTCGTTGGGCCGGCGGGCCAGCAGCTCCGGGGCCGCGTAGTGGGGATGCCGAAGCTGATTGCGCCGCTCCCGCACCTCGTGGTTGGCCGCCAGGAGGCGATACATCGTGCGGGGGGAGCAGAGGTACTGCCCGTGGTCGAGCAGCGTGGCGTACACCTCGGCCGGGGCGAGGTCTACGAATCGTGGTTCATGGAGCACATCGAGCACCGTCGCGCGCTCCCCGGCGCTGAGCGCGCGAGGCGGGCGCCCGCGCTGCGGCGGGGCGTTCTGGGGCCGCCGCCGGCGGTAGTAGGTGGCCCGCGGGACCCCGAGCGCTGCGCACGTCGGGGCGATGCCGAGCTGGGGCCCGAGTTCCGTCACCGTTGCCATCAGGAGCGCTCGATCTCGACGGGCATCCCCAGCAACGCCGCCAGTTTTTTTTGGACCTCCACCAGGGCCTCAGCCCGTTCGGCCCGGTGCTTCCATCGCGCGATCTCCCGTGCCTGCTCGGCGATCGTCTTGTCCCGCGGGTCCGCGGGCTGCGGGGCCGGGCCACGCTTCTTCGGCGCCCCCGCGAACTCCCCGCGCTCCCGGGCCGCGCGCCAGACCGTCAAGTGGGAGGAATACAGCCCCTCCCGGCGCAGCAGCGCCCCAATGGCGCCCGGCGTTTTACACCTGTCCGCCTTCCGGACGATCTTCCGCTTGTACTTCTGCGTGAACCGCCGCCGGCTCGCCTTCGCCACCACCTCCACCTCCGGTCCCACCAGGGCCATCTCCGTCGCGCTCATCGGCCTCCGATCCTTGCTCGCCCTCGACATTAAACTCCCAGGGGGTCACTGTCTCACTCATGTTGGCACAGAGGGCGGTGCTCGTGCCTCGCGGCTGATGCACGGCGGTAGACACACTAGATGGGTTTTCGCTATACTGTGCCCGTCCTGAGATCGAGGCAGATATGGCCCTTCCGAAGCCCCTGATTACGCGGTCGGACGCGGTGATGAGCGGCGCAGTTGTCTTCGCCGGCACCCGAGTTCCTGTCCAGACGCTCCTCGACTATCTGGAGGAAGGCGATACGCTCGACAGCTTTCTCAAAGACTTCCCCACGGTGAGTCGCGAGCACGCGGTAGCTGTCCTGGAGCTGGCCAAGGAATCAATGCTGGCGCATGCGAATTCTGCTTGACGAGTGTGTTCCGGCCCGGCTGGGCCACGAGCTTGTTGGGCGCGAGTTCGGACGGTTCCGGAGATGGGCTGGGCCTCCCAGGAGAACGGGGCCCTTCTCGCCCTGGCGGAAGGCAAGTTCGGCGTCTTCCTGACCACAGGTCAGCGCATCAGCTATCAGCAAGCCGTTTCCGAGTTCACGATTGCCCTGGTGGTACTGGTCGCCCGACGCAGCAAGATCGAGTTCCTGCTACGTCTGCTTCCCGAGCTGCGGCGAGTACTCCCGGACGTCAAGCCCGGGCGAGTTCATCGGATGGGTGTCTGACTTGGGCGTGCAGCCGACCGTCGGCGCGCCTTCGAGATCGGCATCCAGGTCGGCGGCACAGTTGCGCGCCACCGGCGGCTGACGCCTGGCGTTCGGCGCACTGAAAGAGGGGCTTTGCCATGCCCATCCGCACCGCCATCTGGAAAGTTGCCGCTCAACCCGAGCCGCTCGCCGAGTCGTCGCTGGCGAAGGAGCACCTGCTGGAAAAGAAGCACGGAGTCTCTTTCACGAAGGCGCAGTTCGCCTTCGCTGACCCGGGTCGTGTCATCGCGGAGGATCTGTCCCACAGCTCGGGAGAGAAACGGCATTATTGCTTTGGTTGGGTCGAAGGCGGAGTTCTGACGGTCCGGTTTACGTACCGCGAGGACGTAATCCGGATCTTTGGGGCTGGTTACTGGCGAAGGGGGAAGGGAATCTATGAGCGGGAAAATCAGATACACAGACGAACCACTCGGGAACCTCAAGATCGTTTCTGATTTCCTTCCTCGTCCTGAGAACCTTGTTTTTCGGGATGAGGGGGTCAAGGTCACTATTGCGTTGAGCAAGCGCAGCGTCGAGTTCTTTAAGGGCGAGGCGCGGAAACACAACACGCAGTATCAGCGAATGATCCGGCGGCTTCTCGACGCCTATACCGAGCGCCACTCGCGGCCTCTAACTGCGCGCTCAGCGCGGACGCGCGCAAAAACGGCGCGCGCCGGTTAGCGCGAGCGTGGCGGCTAACCCCTATGAGGCCCCCGCTTGTCAAGGGCCAAAGGCTCCCGTCACGAAGAGATCTTGGAGTAGGATGGAGGCTCATGCCTTGAGTTTAGAAATTGAATCCCTCGCGTAACCCTCGATTCGCCTCACTTGCTCAAATGAATTGTTAAAGACAAGACTTGACCCCATTCTCGAGTTTGCCCCATACTGCTTATGCATGAGGCTGTACTCTGCATCAGGCGCCAGGCCCGGCGATTCGGTGTCGACAGGGCATAGTCGGGAGGGAGAGGAAAGACCATGTCGAAGGTAGACGAACTCAAAACGGTAATCGAGAGACTTTCCAGCGAGGAGTTCACCGAACTCGTCCGGTGGCTGTCAGAAAAGGAGTGGGAGGGGTGGGACAAGGAGATCGAAGCTGACTCTGAGGCTGGAAAGTTGGATTTCCTGATGCGTGAGGCGCTCAACGAGAAAGCGAAGGGGATCCTCAAAGACCTGTGAAGCATCGCACAACGGCCCGTTTCTGGACCCGCTATGCGCGTCTTCCCGAAGCTGTCCAGAGAGTGGCCCGGCGAAATTTCGACGTCCTGAAAGAAAATCCTGCACACCCTTCGCTACACTTCAAAAAGGTTGGCAAGCTGTGGTCTGCGAGAGTTGGGCCTCATCACCGGGCGCTGGCAGTGGAGGATGGGGCAGATTTTATCTGGGTTTGGATCGGTCCTCATGATGAGTATGAGCGACTCATCAAGCAACAGGGCTAACCCCTATGGGGCGCCCCCCTTGTCAAGGGCAAAAGGTTCCCGTCGAAGAGATCTTCGTCAATTCGCCTCACTTGCGCAGATGAATTGTTAAAGACAAGACTTGATCCCGTCCTTGGCATCCTTGGACCCTGGGGCGCCGAGCCGGAGCACTTGAGAGGGGGTTTGTGACCCTCCGCGAGGCGGGCATCGAGATTTTCAAGGCGGCTGTTCGGGCCGGTGACGCCGGCCCTCTCCTTCAGCGCTCGCTCCGGCGTGAGGGACAACTCCTTTCCGCTGGCCCTGTCATCTTTGACCTGGCGAAGATCAACCGCCTCATCGTGGCCGGGGCCGGGAAAGCTTCAGGGGCGATGGCGGCGGCCCTGGAAGATCTCCTCGGCGACAGGATCAGCGACGGCCTCGTCGTTGTGAAAGATGGACACCGGACTGACACCGGAAGGGTCCGCCAGGTTGAGGCCGGCCATCCCATCCCCGACGAGAGGGGGCTCGCGGCGGCGAGTGATCTCCTGGACCTCGTCAGGTCTGCTGACCACGACGACCTCGTGATCTTCCTCATCTCGGGAGGAGGCTCGGCTCTGCTCCCGGCTCCGGTTCCTCCCATCACGCTGGCTGAGAAGCAGGCGATGACCCGATTGCTTCTGGAGGCCGGGGCCACTATCAACGAGTTGAACGCCGTCAGGAAGCACTGCTCTCAGATCAAGGGAGGGCGGTTGGCTCAAGCCGCCGCTCCAGCACAGGTTATCTCGCTGATTCTATCTGACGTCATCGGGGACCCCTTGGACGTCATCGCCTCGGGCCCCACGGCCCCTGATCCCACCACCTACGCTGACGCTCTGGCGGTCCTCGACCGCTTCCAACTGAGAGACCACGCGCCTCGATCGGTCGTGAGCCATCTGGAGCGGGGAGCGAGGGGGGAGATAATTGAAACTCCCAAGGCCGATGATCCGCTATTCAGCCGGGTGACCAATCTGGTGATCGGGAACAACAGCGTGATCGTTGAAGCGGCCGTTCGTAAGGCCG
>CAZXPE010000193.1:0-4111 GCA_964642915.1 uncultured bacterium
TCGCGATGGAGCTGAAGGCGTATCTTCTGCTGGCGGCTGCGGTCTTCTCGATCGGCCTCTTCGGAGTCCTGACGCGAAGGAACGCCATCGGCATCCTCCTTGGGATCGAGCTGATGCTGAACGCCGTGAACATCAACCTTGTCGCCTTCGCCCGCTTCGCCGCCGACCCCGCGGGGATGATCTTCACCCTCTTCACCATCTCGATCACAGTGGCCGAGGTCGCAGTGGGGCTCGCGATAGTGATCCTGATCTTTCGGGTCCGTCACACTGTTGAAGCGGATCACTTGGACCTCTTAAAAGGCTAATCATCCATCATGGCTCCTGAACAGTTGGCTCTGGCGGCCCTCTGGCTCCCCTTTTGCGCGTTTGTCCTCCTGGCTGTCGTCGTCCCCCTGAGGCGCGCAGGAAGGCTCGCCGGCGTCGTTTCGATCGGGGCGGTGGGAGCCGGACTCCTCGCCGCGCTCCTCCTCCGGTGGAAGCTCGAGCCAGGCGGCTCGGTTGAGCGCTCCTGGACGTGGATCCCAGCCGAGGCAGGGCCGATGGCCACAGTGGGGATCCTCGTGGACCACATCTCGGCTGCGATGGTCCTCCTGGTCGCCCTGATCTCCTTCCTGGTCCAGCTCTACTCGCTCGGCTATCTCGACCACGAGTCTCCCCCGGCGCTCGGCCGCTACTACGCCTACCAGTCGCTCTTCGCGTTTTCGATGCAGGGGCTCGTCCTCTCGAACAACTTCCTCCAGATGTTCATCTTCTGGGAGCTGGTCGGGCTCTGCTCTTATCTCCTGATCGGCTACTGGTACCAGAAGCCGGAGGCGGCGCAGGCCGCTGTGAAGGCGTTCTGGACAACCAAGCTCGGCGACGTCGGCTTCATCATCGGAGTCGTCCTCCTTTGGGGGAAGACGGGGCTCTTCGAGTTCTCGCCTCTCTTTGAGATGGCTGCCGATCGGAGCATTCCCCTCGAGGGGCTCTCTCTCATCATGTTCCTGATCTATCTCGGGGCCGTCGGCAAGAGCGCTCAGTTTCCGCTCCACGTCTGGCTCCCAGACGCCATGGAGGGGCCCACTCCCGTCTCGGCGCTTATCCACGCTGCGACGATGGTCACCGCCGGAGTCTATCTGGCGACCCGCGCCTACCCGCTCTTCGCCCTGACACCGGAGGTCCTGGCCCTTATCTCCTGGGTCGGCGCCTTCACGGCGCTTCTGGCGGCGGTCCTGGCCCTGGTCCAGGCGGACATCAAGCGAGTCCTCGCCTACTCCACTGTCTCCCAGCTCGGCTACATGATGGCGGCCATCGGGGCCGCCGCTCCTGAGGCCGGGTTCTTCCACCTCCTGACACACGGGCTCTTCAAGGCGCTCCTCTTCCTCGGGGCAGGCGCGGTCATACACGCCGTCGGGACCAACGATCTCTTCAGGATGGGGGCTCTCGGCAGAGCGATGCCCCAGACGGCCATTGTCTTCATCGTCGGGACTCTGGCCCTCGCCGGTGTTCCGCCTTTGGCGGGCTTCTATTCAAAGGAAGCGGTGCTGGCAGGAGTGTGGGAGGGAGGCATGACTGTTCCCTTCTTGATGCTCGCAGTCACCGTCTTCCTGACCGCCTTCTACATGACTCGGGCTGTCGTCCTCGCCTTCTTCGGCTCGGGCCGCGCCGAGGGCCATCCTCACGATGCTCCGGCGGTGATGTCGGGTCCGCTCTGGATCCTGGCGTTGCTCACAGTGGGGGTGGGGCTCTTCTTCGCTCTGGGAGGGCGCCCCGAGGATGAGCATCACGGTCCGGGTTGGCTCCTATGGCTCTCAGTGGGGCTTGCCCTTGCAGGGATCCTCTTCGCGTGGGTAGTTTACCAGCGGCGAGCGATCACGCCGGAGCGTCTCGCGGCGTCGTTCGGCCCTCTCGATCTGGCTGCGCGGAGGAAGTTCTGGATGGACGATCTCTACGGCGGGCTCTATCGGGGAGCCGTTCTCGCCCTCTCGCGGGTCGTGGGGTGGATCGACCGATACCTGGTTGACGGCATCGTGAACGTGGCGAGCGCCTGGACCCTCCGCTGGGGGGACGACCTCAGGAGCATCCAGACAGGCAGGGCCCAGGACTACCTCTACGGCATCGCTCTCGGCTTCATCCTTCTGGTCGTCTGGAGCGCCTGGCGGTGAACAGCTTCCCGATCCTCTCCGCCATCACCTGGTCGCCCTTCATTGGCGCGGTGCTCATTATGTTCACCGCTCGACGTTCGCCGATGGCCGTGAGATTGATCTCAGCAGTGAGCACGGGCATCTCGCTCCTCCTCACGCTCTTTGTTTACACGGCTTACGACAGGGAGGCCGCGGGGTTCCAGTTCTACGAGAGGCTTTCTCTGGTGCCGCCTCTCGGGATCAGCTACGAGGTTGCCGTTGACGGATGGAGCCTTCTCCTGGTCCTCCTGACAGCCATCATCATCTTCAGCGGGGTCTTCGCCTCGTGGACTGTGGCGTCGCGGAGCCAGGAGTTCTACGCCCTCCTGCTGGTCCTGGTCACCGGGGTTTTCGGGGTCTTCGTCTCTCTCGACCTCTTCGTCTTCTTCCTCTTCTATGAGCTGGCGGTTCTCCCCATGTACCTCCTGATCGGGATCTGGGGGACGTCGGCCCAGATCCGCCCGCGGGGAATCTTCAGTTGGGCGTTCAGCGAGACCGGCGTGGGGTCGAAAGAGTACGCCGCGATGAAGCTGACCCTCTACCTCCTCCTCGGGTCGGCGTTGATCCTGGTCGGGATCCTGGCCCTCTACTTCGCGGGGGACAGCTCCTCGTTTTCGTTCCTCGATCTGGAGGGGGTGTCGTTCTCTCCCGAAGTCCAGCGCTGGGTCTTCCTCGCCTTCTATATCGGCTTCGGGGTGCTGGCCGGGATCTGGCCGCTCCACACCTGGTCCCCCGACGGCCACGCCTCGGCGCCGACAGCGGTCTCCATGCTCCACGCCGGAGTTCTCATGAAGCTGGGGGCCTACGGCGTGGTGAGGATAGGGATGGGGCTTCTCCCCGAGGGAGCCAGCGACTGGGTCTGGCTCGTCGGGACGATCGCGTGCGTCAACATCGTTTACGGGGCCCTGAGCGCAATGGCCCAAACCGACCTCAAGTACGTCATCGCCTACTCCTCCGTCTCTCACATGGGGATCGTCATGCTTGGGGCCGCCACCCTCACAGAGGCTGGGCTCAACGGCTCGGTCTTCCAGATGTTCGCCCACGGGATCATGACCGGCCTCTTCTTCGCCCTCGTCGGGCTCGTCTACGAGAAGGCCCACTCGCGGGAGATCTTCAGGATGGGAGGCTTCGGAGTCATGATGCCTGGGATCGCCACCGCCTTCACCGTCGGCGGCCTCTCGTCGCTCGGGCTTCCGGCAACTGCGGGGTTCATAGCCGAGTTCCTGACCTTTCTCGGCGCCTGGCGCTCGGCTCACCCCTGGTGGCTCTTTCCCGCTGTCGCCGGGACCCTCCTCACAGCGATCTATGTTCTCAGAGTGGTGAAGCAGATTTTCTGGGGGCCGGCTCCGGCTCACGGTGAGTTCCACGACCTCCCTGACGCCCTCGGCCCCGAGTGGGTCTCGCTGGTGGTGCTCTCATTCGTGCTCGTCCTCTTTGGGATGGTGCCGGGGCTTGCCATCGGCCTCGTTGACAGCGCCACGGTCCCGTTCCTCGCCAGGCTGGGGGTCCAGCCGTGAGCGGCCTCGGCCTCGAATTCGGGCTGGCGGCTCTCCTGCTCCTGGTTTTCTTCGCGGGGCTCTTCTCCCGCTCTTCTGACAGGAGCGGGATCGGGCTCCTCTCAGTTGTCGGAACTTTTCTCCTGCTCGTCGCCTCGTTCTTTGTCGAGCCGGCAGGGAGCTTCTTCGGCGGAGCCTTCGTCCTCGACGACCTGGCTCTCTTCGCCAAGCGGCTCTTCCTGCTGACGACATTCATCGGAGCGCTGGGGTCGCGGTCGCTCAAAGACGGCGCGTTCAGGCGCCGCGCCGCCGAGTATCACCTCTTGCTCCTCTCCTCGCTCCTCGGGATGATGGTCCTCGCCTCGGCCCGCGAGCTGATCCTCCTCTTCGTCGCCTTCGAGCTGATGTCGATCCCGCTCTACGTCCTCTCGGGCTTTGTCAAGCGCGAGGCCG
>CAZXPE010000194.1:0-4101 GCA_964642915.1 uncultured bacterium
TTCTCCCTCGGTGTTACCCTGGGCTGTGTCACCCTCGCCGGGATCTGGGCGGGGGGGCGCAGCGAGCGCCTCTACGGGCGAAAGGACCCCGGGGTCATCGTGATCGACGAGGTCGCGGGGATGATGCTCTCCGTGCTCGCCCTGCCGCGAACGCCGCTGATCCTGATCACCGCGTTCCTCTGCTTCAGGCTCCTCGACATCGTCAAGCCGTTCCCGGCCAGGCAGGCACAATCGCTCGCCGGCGGCCTCGGAGTCATGGTCGATGACCTGATCGCCGGCGCCTACACGCTCGCCCTCCTCACGGCGAGCGGCGCGATCCTGGGGCTCCCGCGGTGACAGGCTGCCTCGTCCTGACCGTGAGCGCGGGACACCTGGGCGGCGCTGAGGACCTCGGCCGCAGGGTGGCCCAGGCCCTTCTCACCCAGGGGTTCCCTGTGGCCTCACGCCAAGTAGTGAACGAGGAGGAGTCGGCGGTCGAGGCGGCGCTACGCTGGGGGGTCGAGGCCCACGGGCTCGTGGTGATCCTGAGCGGGGCGGGAGGATCCTCCGGAGAGGTGGTCCGACGGGTTATCTCGCGCGTCACGGGAACCCGACTGGTCTTTAACGATCGCCTCATGGCGGCCCTCAAGGAGTTCTACGCCGGGCGCGACCGTCCGATGCCGAGGCGGGCCGATCGGCTGGCGCTACTCCCTCAGGGGGCGACGGTCTGGACGGTTCAGGACGGCGAGCCGGGGTGGTGTCTGGAGACCACGGCGAGCGGCATCGCTGTCCTGCCTCTCGGTCTTCCCTCCCTTGATGTCCTCATCGAGAAGGGGCTTCTCCCGTTCGCCCATGAGCGGTTCGGGGCCAAAGGAGTGGCGAGGCTCAGGACGCTCCGGTGCGCCGGGGTCGATCCGGCCGCTATCGAGGAGCGGCTGGGGGAGTGGATCGGCGGAAGCGGCGAGGTCAGCGTGGACTGTCTTCCGGTGGAGGGAGAGGTTTGGGTGAGGCTCAGGGTAAGGGCAGCTTCGCTCCCCCTGGCAGAGTCTGCGATGCGCGAGGTTGAGACGGCGGTGATTGCGGCGCTCGGCGACGACTGCTACGGGGCTGACGAGGAAACGCTCGAGTCGGCGGTGGGCCGGCTCCTCCGAGAGCGGCGGCTTACGTTGAGCGTCGCCGAGTCGTGCACAGGCGGACTCCTCGGCCACAGAATCACAAACGTCCCCGGCAGCTCAGCCTGCTTCGATCGAGGCGTGGTCTGCTACAGCAATAGGGCAAAGGAGGAGCTGCTCGGAGTTCCCCGCCAGATGCTGGCCGCACACGGGGCTGTGAGCAGGCCGGTGGCAGAAGCGATAGCGCGCGGGATCTGCAAGGCGAGCGGCTCCACCTTCGGCCTCGCCATCACCGGCATCGCCGGCCCCGAGGGCGGCACTCGCGCCAAACCGGTGGGGACGGTGTTCATCGCCCTCGCGTTCCCCGATGGAGTGGAGGCTCGTCAGTTCAAGTTCGCGGGCGGCCGCGAGTCGATCAAATGGCAGGCGGCTCAGGCGGCTCTCGATCTCCTCCGCCGCCACCTCCTCAGCCCGAAAGGAGAGACCGGGCGTAGAGAGCCGTGAGAATTTTGCTCGTCGAGGACGACAGGAAGACAGCGCGAGTCCTCAAGAAAGGGCTGGAGGAGGAGGGGTTCGTCGTTGACGCCGCCCACGCTGGCGATGAGGGGGAGGAGCTGGCGAGCGTCAACGACTACGACCTGATCGTCCTCGACTGGCTTCTTCCAGGAATGGAAGGGATCGCCATCTGCCGGAACCTCCGCGCTCGCGGCCTCTCCACTCCCATCCTGATGCTCACCGCTAAAGATGCCCTCGCCGACCGGGTCGCGGGTCTCGACACCGGCGCCGATGACTACCTCACGAAGCCGTTCGCCTTCGCTGAGCTACTTGCCCGGATCCGCGCGCTCCTCAGGCGAGCCGAGACGGCGCGCCCGCCTCTCCTCAAAGTGGCGGACCTCACCCTTGATCCGGCGAGCCACCGCGTGGCGCGAGGCAATGCCGTGATCGCGCTGACTGCCAGGGAGTACGGGATTCTCGAATATCTGATGCGCCACGCCGGAGAGGTTGTGACCCGCACCCGGCTCGGAGAGCGCGTCTGGGAGGAAGAGCACGACAATCTCACCAACCTCGTGGACGTTCACGTGAGCCATCTGAGGAAGAAGATCGACCACGGCGCCGCTGTCCCGCTCATCCACACGGTGAGAGGGCGCGGATATCGGCTGGGAGTGGAGCCCGGGTAGTGCCCTGGGGATTCAAAACCCGCCTCGCCCTCTGGCACGGGGCCGCCGTCGCCCTGATTCTGGCTGGGGCGGCGCTCGCGGCCGATTGGGGTCTCTCCCGCATGATCGGCGCCCAGGTGGACGCGGCGCTCGTGGCTCTCGCAGAAACCGAGGCCGCATCAGCTCTTGGTGGCCCCGCCGGCCGGATTCGTCTCTACGAATCCGCCACTGACGCCGGAGAAGCTGCTCATGCCAGGCTCGACAAGCTCGTCCAGATCGTCGATGCCGAGGGGCGTGTCGTGGAGCGGAGCGCCTCGTTGGGAGAGGCCGTCCTGCCCGTTCACCTTGCCCTCCTGTCGCGGCTTCGAGACGGCGAAGTCGTCATCGAGACAGTGAGCGACGTAAACGGAGAGCCGGTCCGCCTCGTCTCCCTCCCGATTGAAGTGGAGGGGCGCTTCAGCTACGCCATACAGGTAGGAACTTCTCTTCAACCTTTCTATTCATTCCTGAGGACTGCTCGCTTCCTTTTCTTAGCCGTCTCGACTGCGATTCTGGTCACCGTCCTTCTGACCGGAGCCCTTCTTGCCAGGAAGGCTCTGCTCCCCATCGACCGGATCGTCGCCATGGCCAGGCGCATCGGCGAGTCGAACCTCGGGCAGCGTCTCCCCCATCCGGAGACCCATGACGAGATCGGAAGGCTGGTGAGCACCCTCAACGAGATGCTCGATCGAATCGAGCGGAGCTTCGAGGCTCAGCGCCGCTTTACCGCCGACGCCTCACACGAGCTGAGATCCCCCCTCTCGCGCCTGCGCGTCGAGCTTGAGGTGGCCCTCCGCAGGCCGCGAAGCGCCCTGGAGTACGAAGCGATCCTGCGCTCAAGTCTCGAGGAGGTCGAGAGGCTCTCTCGCCTCACGGAGACCCTTCTCGCTCTGGCTCGCCTCGACGCGGGGGAGGGCCGGGCGGCTCCCTCCGCCCCCGTGGCCTTGCAGCCGCTGGTTGAGGAAGGACTCAGGCGGCTGGACGCAGGGGCAAGCCGCCGGGAGATCGCAGTGGCCCTCGACTCGTCGCCCGGCATCTTGGTGAGCGTCGCCCCCGAGGCCCTCGCTCTGGTGATTGCGAATCTCTTAGAGAATGCCGTGAAGTTCTCCCCGGCGGGCGGGCGGGTGAGCGTCAGGGTTCTCGCCGAGGGGGGCGAGGCCGTCCTGACCGTCTCCGACACAGGCCCCGGGATTCCCGGCGAGGAGACTCCGAAGATTTTCGAGCGCTTCTACCGGGGAGACGCCTCGCGCTCTCCCGACGCCCCGGGCGCGGGCCTGGGGCTCGCCATCTCCCGCGCCATCGTTGAAGCTCATGGCGGAAGGATCGCCGTTGACAGCGCGCCCGGAGCCGGCGCCGCCTTCACCGTTCGCCTGCCGCTCGCGACCTGACAGCCCTGTATCCTGAAGGGAAATTAATTTTCCTTTCAGGATTCCTTCATGTTCCGTTTCCTAGACTCGGGACGTGGTGAACATCCCGGCGCTCGTTGCGTTCGTTTTTCTCTCCCTCGCGGGCGGCGCTCCGGCCGTCGCCTCGGACCGTTCAGTCCACGGTTCTTCAACGGAGGCGCTCAGGATTGCCCGCGAGAGCCGGGAGGGGTGGAGCCTCGGCGAGCTGACGGTGCGTGAGAAGCAAGGCAAGCCTCTTGAGGTGAAAGCTAACCTCCTCCACCGCGGGGTGGCTGTGGGGAAGCTCAGGATCGATCCCGGCACCGGCGGTTTCCTTGCGAAGGGTGAGAAAGGGGAGCCGCCGCCCGGCCCCCTCGACCTCCCGCGTCTCCGGGCTCAGGCGGAGAGCTCGCTCCGTCTCCTCGACGT
>CAZXPE010000195.1:0-4092 GCA_964642915.1 uncultured bacterium
TTCAGCGTGCCCACTTGTTGAGTGAACAGACGCTCTCCCTCATCTTCAACCTCTTCCCCGTCCTCGAAGAAAAGCAGACTGCCCACGCCGGAATCCTCTCGGGAGGAGAGCAGCAGATGCTGGCCCTGGCCCGCGGGCTCATGGCCCGCCCGAGGCTCCTCTGCCTCGACGACCCGTTCCTCGGACTCGCCACCCCGGTCATCAACCGCTTCTGCCGGGCGATCCGAGCGATCACCGCGGAGGGGATGACGATCCTCGCGGCAGGCCAGCACGTCCGCCGGCTCCTCCGCCTTGCCCACAGGGCTTACCTCATAGATGAGGGGCGCGTCGTGCTCTCGGGACCAGGGCCCGAGCTGCTCCAGGACGAGCGCCTCCGCCGAACGCTCCTTGAGATGATCCCCGGAGCAGCCGGCCCATCGACGTGAAACGCAAACTTGCCCTGTCCCTGCTTGCCCTCTTCCTTCTGGCGGCTCCGCGGATAGGCCGCTTCGCTGAAGCCCATCTCCTTGCCCTCGACCTTCTGCTGCCAGGGTGGGCGCCGTCGTTGAACGAAGTCACGCGGAGCGGGATTGACTACGGCGATGCCGTCTGGGACCTCTATCGCTCCGGGGGCCAGCAACGGGGAGGTTTCGTCCTCGTCCCAGGCCTCTCCAGAGAGGGAAAAGACCATCCTGTCTTCCGGCGCATGGCGTCGAGCCTCGCCCGAGCGGGATTCCTCGTGCTCGCCCCGGACTTTCCTGACCTCCGCGCCTTTCACGTCTCGGAGGCCGGAGTGAAAACGATAGTAGAGGCGATCCATCTCCTGAAGGCTCACGACATCTCCTCCATCGGGATACTCGGCTTTTCATTCGGCGCCGGCCCGGCGCTCATTGCAGCGGCAGACCCCTCCATCAGGGAGCATGTCGATCTGGTTGGGAGCTTCGGAGGCTACTGGGACCTCGCCGGCGTGATCGCCTTCGTTACAACCGGCTGGCATGAGGAGAACGGACGCTGGCGCCACACTGCACAGCAGCCTTACAACCGTTGGAAGCTCCTCGCAGCTCTGGCCCCTTTCGTGGAGGACCCGGCTGAGCGCACCCTGCTCCAGGACCTCGTGGGGCGAAAGCTGGCCAATCCTGAGGAGGAAGTGAGCGCCGAGCTTCGGCGGCTCGGAGCAGAGGGGCGGCAGCTCTTTGCCCTCGTTGATAACCGGCAGCGCGACCGGGTGGCAGATCTCCTCGCTTCTCTCTCGCCCAAGATCAGCGAGCGCATCCAGGCGCTCTCGCCATCAGCCGGAATCGGCCGGGTGAAGGCGAGACTTCTCGTCGCCCACGGCAGAGACGATGACTCGATCCCCTACACTGAGAGCGTGAGGCTCGCCCGGGCGGCCCCCGACCTCGGCAACCTCGTCATCTTCGAGGGGCTCGCCCATGCGTTTCCATCAGAGGGGGTGTGGCGGACACGGCTCCGCCAGGTCAGAGATTTCAAGCGGCTGGTCCTCCTCCTCGACGCCCTCCTCACCACGAGGAGGGCATTGGCCACTCCCTCCAAGGATTAAAACGGGTGGCCGTGGGTCAGGATGTGGAAATAAGTGAGCGCGCTCCCCGCCGCCAGAACCACCAAGCCAAGAGCTACTGTCAGCGCCATCCAGAGACGTGAGGCGGGGCGCTTGACCATCCCCCAGATCCCCAGTCCGAGAAGCAGAGCGAAGCAGGCGAGCTTGAAGAAGAGGAGCGCAGTGTACTGAAGACCGTAGGGGCGCGCGAGCATCCCGCTGATGTCGCCGGCTGTCACCATCCGTCCGGGAGGCGCGTTGAAGAAGAGGTTGTAGATCCCTGTCAGCAGGAGGAGAGCGAGGCCGCCGCCGTTCCAGAGGCCGAGGAGCCGCCCGGAGGCGGCAGGCGGTGATCCCGAGAGTGGAGCGCGCGCGACGAGAAGCGAGAAGACAGCGAGCCCTCCGATCCAGATCGCCCCCACCACCAGATGAAGCCCCCGGCTGGCCAGGTTGAGCGCGTCTCGAGAACTGAATCGGGCGCCGCCCGCGGGTAAGAACCCGAAGGTCCGTTCCTCTCCGATCTGGTCGAGAAAATCAACTGTCCCCACGACCGGGCCGGCGACCTTAATTCTGAAAATCCAGTCGCCTGCCATAGCCAGCCTGACGCTCCCCTGATAGATGCCTGGAGTCCCCTGGGGAGTGAACGTGACTGCGGGGATCGCGTGGAGACCCGGCATGGCTGGCATGTCGGCCTGGAGGATCACCTGGGCGTTATCAACCGGCCGCCCGTCCCTCGCCCTGAAGACGCCGATAAGAAGACGTCGCTCAAGGCTACCCGAGGGGCGGGAGAGATCCGGGGCCACCTGGATCCACGCCGGCTCCCCGGCAACAGCGGGCCCCGCCACCGGAGCTTTGGGAGCGGTCTCAGCCTTGTGGGCGAAGGCCGGGCCTGCCGCGACCAGCCAGCAGAGCGCGGCAAGCCAGAAACGGAAGGCCATTATACTCTCAGGCGTTCGCGGAGGACGCGGCGGAGGAGCTTTCCGGTCCCCGGGCCAGCAGGCCCCGCCGCCCGGGGGAGCGAGTCGGTGAACTCAATCTCCCTTGGGAGTTTATAGACGGCGATCTTATCCCGGCAGAACTCGATCAGCTCCTGCTTGAGTTGCTCCGAGGCGGTGGTCCCTGCTTTCAGGACGACGTAGGCGCGAGTGTTCTGGCCGCGGACAGGGTCAGGCACGCCGATCACGCCGGCGTCAGCCACCAGTGGGTGCTTCGCCAGCGCCTCTTCGATCTCCTCGGGACCGATCCGATAGCCTGAGGACTTGATCAGGTCGTCCTCCCTGGAGAGGAACCAGACGTACCCTTCCTCGTCCATCGTCACGAAATCGCCGGCCCGGCACCAGCCGTCCTTGACGGCGGTCCGCTGCTTCTCTGGATCGCGCCAGTAAACAGTCCCGGTGGGTCCGCGGGCGATGAGGAGCCCCACCTCGCCCGGCTTGCACTCCTTGCCGTCCTCGGTGACCACTTTCAGCTCGTACCCCGGGACCGCGGGACCGATCGCTCCCGGCTTCACCCTCCGAGTCACCGCTGAGGAGATGAAGACGAACATCATCTCGGTTGTCCCGAGCCCCTCGTAGATCTCCCTGCCGAACATCGCCTTCCAGTCGTGGTAGGTCTGGGCTGTCAGAGACTCGCCTCCCCCAGTGCAGAGCCGGAGCGACGAGATGTCATAGCTCTTCGCGTTAGGCATCTGCATCATCTTCCGGTAGGCCGTGGGGAGAACTGAGAGCACTGTGATCTTGTGCTTCTGTATCGCCTCGAACATCCCCTCGGGGGTGAAGCGCGGCAGAAGGGAAACAGCCGCGCCGAAACGGTACGGGATAACGGCCTGGGTGGAGTACCCCGCCGCCAGAGAGAGCGGCGCAGGCCCCCCGATGACGTCCTCCCCAGTGACCCCCCAAGCATATTTGCCGAAGCCGTCCGGAACGATCAGAGCCTCCTCCATGAAGTGGACTGTCCCCTTCGGGAGCCCCGTCGTCCCCGAGGTGAACAGCAAGACCGAGACCGCCATCCTGTCCCGGCGGACAGGATCGAGCTTCTCTGACCCCCTGGCGAGAAGCTCGCCGTAGGGGATGTACCCCTTGGCCTTGATCTCGGCGGGCTCTCCCCCGATCACGATGATCTGCTTGACGCTCTTGAGGTCGACCCGGGCTTTCTCCACCTCTTCGAGGAGAGGCGCTGCCACGATCATGGCCACCGCCTCTGTCACTGCGGCCACATGGATGATCTCGTTTCTGGAGAGGAGCGGAGAGATCGGCACTGAGACGGCGCCTATCTTGATGACGGCGAAGTTGCTCACGATCGCGGGAGGGATCGACGGAGAGCGAAGGAGCACCCGGTCCTCTTCCTCGATCCCGAGGGCCCTCAGCGCCGACCCAAGCTTGTTGATTGAGGCCTGAAGCTGCTTGTAGGTGATCTTCTGGTCCTCGAATAGGATGGCGGGCCTGTCCCCCCGCCCGGCCTCCACATGCCGATCCACCAGCTCTTCGGTGGAGTTGAGGCGCTGGGGATACAAAGCGTGCTCGGGGAGCGTGTAGATCCGCTCGGGCCACAGCTCCTTC
>CAZXPE010000196.1:0-4041 GCA_964642915.1 uncultured bacterium
GAGCTGAGCCGGTTGTCCCGGCCGAGGGCGATTTCTTTGCCGCCGCGCCTGCAGACGAGAGTGCCGTAGGCGCGCCCAACCAGCCGGGCCACCTCGGGGGTCAGGTCGCTCCCGACCTTTCCCCTCACGTCGTACGCCCTGAAGATGTGCGGGTTGATCACGGCGGAGCCATTGTATCATGTGGTCACGGGGGCCTTATGTCGGAGCATGGCGCGATGGATCGGGTGATGGAGGTGGCGATCGAGGCGGCCCGCGCTGCCGGGGAGGTCGCCATGAAGTATTACAGGGGGTCGTTTGACGTCGAGATCAAGCCCGACCAGACGCCTGTAACCCAGGCTGACAGGGAGGCGGAGCGGATCATCATCGAGCGCCTCCGCCGCGCCTTCCCCGGCCACGGCTTTCTCGGCGAGGAGTTCGGCGCTCAGGGTCCCAAGGAAGTTCGCTGGCTCATTGACCCCATCGACGGCACCAGGAATTTCGTCCGCCGCATTCCTTTCTGGGCCGTCTTGCTTGCCTTGGAGGAGCACGGCGAGATCACGGCGGGAGTGACACACAACCCGGTGACTGGCGAGCTTTACTGGGCCCGGAAAGGTGCCGGCGCCTACGCCAACGGCGAGAGGATCCGCGTCTCCACTGTGGAGACCCTGGCTGAGGCGTTCCTCTGCCACGCGAGCCTGAACCTGATCCGCCGCGCGGGATACTGGGAGGGGATGGTCAGGCTCATCGACGCCACTGAGCGCCAGCGGGGGTGGGGGGAGTATTACGGATACGCTGCGGTGGCTAAGGGCCAGGCTGAGATCTCCGTCGAGGCCGATCTCAAGCCGTGGGATCTGGCGCCGGTGAAAATTCTGGTGGAGGAGGCCGGCGGGCGTTTCACTGACTTTAGCGGCGTCCCTACGATCTACACCGGCACCGCCCTGGCGACGAACGGGCGGCTTCACGACTCAGCCCTGGCTTGCCTCGGTCCCGTCATCAGAGACTCCTAAAGCTCTTTCCATTTTCTGTCGATCCTTTCCTTGAACGCCATGACGAACTCTGTCTCGCGGCCGGCGCGCCCGACTGTGGGGCCTGTGGTACACCGGATGGCCCTCCACATCTACATCTCCTCGGTCGTAGACGCGGTTGACTGGGCGTGGGGTGACGGCGACCGCCTGCTGAGGCGGGTGATGGCGGACGTCAGCGGTTCTCTCGATGTTCCCAGGATCTCGAACGGCCTGGACCTCGTCCCGCTCAGCTACTTTGCCGCCGTTCAGCGCGGATTCACCTCGCGGCTCGCAGCCCGTCACAAGGATGAGGTGAGGGCCGATCACTTCCTTTACTTCGCGGGGAAGCGCGCGGGAGCGCTCGACATCTACAGGCGGTATTTCAGGAGAACTTCTGATCTTGAAACGTTCCGCGCCAGGCTCGCTGAAGTGGCCGATCATCTCAGATGGGGAATCCTGACTGTGGAGGAGCTGGACAAGGGGCGACCAGCGGTCCTTCAGCTTGACGAGTGCGTGGAGTGCGCTTTCTTGGAATCGGCGAGTCGCCCGGCCTGCGCTTACCAGACCGGAGTCATCGCGGGGGCCCTGAGGAGATTTCTGGGCGCCGAGGTTGCGGCGGTCGAAGACCGCTGCGCGGCCCTGGGAGATCCCTGCTGCCGCTTCGTCGTCACCTATTAAAATCTGCTTAGAGCGCCCAGAGGAGAGGGCGTGAGGTCAGGCTCTCTGGCGTCCAGATGCCGGTCTCGCCGAGCCAGCCGGTCGCCTGCCCCTGATCGCCGGTCTTGAGGAACGCGAGCGTTACTCCGCCATCGAAGAGCCCGCCGAAAGCAAGTCGCCCCTTTCCACGCAGCTCGATCAGGGCGAACGGCGCCATCTCAGGGTCGGTTGCGGTCCCCTCGACTATAGTTGCCTTGCGGGAGCCGTCTGTCACCAGGGGAGGCAGCTCCCACGGCTCCACGAATTGGGCGAAGGTCCTTGCCGAGTAGCCTGTCCACACCTTCCCGAGGTTGTACGGGTCCTCCTCGATGAGACGGGCCACGTCCGAAGGCTGTCGGACCCGGTAGAAAATATCGGCGCTCCTTCCGTCGGGAGCGGGGCCCCCACCGATGAGGGCCCCCTGGGAGCGAAGTCCCATTAGGCGGTCCAGATGGGCCTGGCGGTGAGGGACCCGGCGCTCCAGGTAATCCTCCGCCGCGGTGATGGCGACGTGGCAGACAATCATGGCTTCGAGGGTACCATCAGGTTTTCCCTCAGGGCAACCCCGTGGTAAGGTGAAGACAACCGAGGTGAACTTCGATTCTCACCGACATTCTTCCAAAGAAGCTGGAGACCGCCTACCGGGCCGGGAGGCTCGCCGGCTTCCACCTGGAGGCTTATCGGAGCTTCCAGGCGCGCTATCCCTTTCCTCTGGACGACTTTCAAGTGCGAGCGGTCCTGGCGATCCTCGAGGGGAACTCGGTCATCGTCTCAGCCCCTACCGGCGCGGGGAAGACCCTGATCGCCGAATTCGCCATTCACCAGACCCTCCTCGAGAAGCGGCGTATCGCCTACACCACGCCGCTCAAGGCGCTCTCGAACCAGAAGTACGCCGACTTCTGCCGCCAGTTCGGCGCGGCAGAGGTGGGGATCCTGACCGGAGACGTCAAGGTCAACCCGCGGGCCCCGCTGCTGGTCATGACGACGGAGATCCTTCGCAACATGTTCTACACGGGCGGCCTGGACGGCTTGGGGTACGCGGTTCTGGACGAGTGTCACTACATGGGGGACGAGGGGCGCGGCACGGTCTGGGAAGAGATCATCGTCAACGCTCCCAAGGACGTTCTGCTCGTGGCGCTCTCGGCGACCGTCGCCAACATCGCTGAGATCGCCGACTGGATCTCTCTCGTCCACCGCCCGATCGTCCCGGTCATCCATCCGCACAGGCCGGTCCCTCTCCAGTACCTGGTCTCGGACCTCTCGGGGGAGATCCACCCGTTCGAGTCGGTGCGCGACGGGACGGCGCAATTGATCGCGGGAGATGACCGCCGGGACGACCGGGGGCGCTGGTACGCGCGGCGAGTGGTGGAGCCGACGGTCATGATCGAGGAGCTGGAGGGGCGCAGGTGGCTTCCCGCCATCTACTTCATCTTCAGCCGGGCGGGGTGCGAGCGGGCGCTGGAAAGCTACATGGCCGAGGGGAAGCCGCTCCTCACCAAGCCCCAGCGGCGCGAGGTCAAGGAGGCGATCGAGGAGGCGACGAAGGAAAGCCCGACGATGGGTGAGTCGCCGCTGAACCAGACGATCTTCCAGGGGCTCGAGATGGGGGTCGGGCTCCACCACGCGGGGATTCTCCCGAGCCTGAAGCGGCTCATCGAGCTGCTCTTCGAGCGCGGGCTCTGCAAGGTCGTCTTCGCCACCGAGACGATGAGCCTCGGCATCCACATGCCGGCCAAGAGCGTCGTCCTCCAGGGTCTCACGAAGCGGACAGACCGGGGCTTCCGGGTCCTCTCCCACAACGAGCTGATCCAGATGGGCGGCCGCGCCGGACGGCGAGGGATCGACCCGGAGGGGAAGTGCGTCATCGCTCTGGACAGCAGGGACAGCCTGGAGGAGGCCCTGCGAACCGTGGAGGGGCCCGCCGAGCCGGTGCTGAGCCAGTTCAAGCTCGGGTATGGCTCGGTGGCGCTCCTGCTTGCGACAGGAAACGATCAGGCTACGATTCGGCGGACAGTGGAGTCCTCTTTTGGCCAGTATCAGAACTTGAAGAAGATCCGCGCGGCGGAGGCCGACGTGAAGGGCCTCAGCGAGTCGCTCGATCGCGCCCGTGCCTACTCCGTGCCGTGCGGGGAGCTTGAGCGGATCGGCCACTACCGGCAGCTCCGCCTGGAGGTGGAAGCCCACCGCCGGAAGTTCGGGAAGGGCGGAGGGAAATTGGAGCGAGCCTTGACGGAGGCGGAGCCGGGACGGCTGGTCCTTCTTCGCCGTCGAGGCGGCGGGAGCCTCGGCGCGATCCTGGCCGTCAGGCCGGTGCGCAGTCATCGCCTGCTGATCGACACCCTCCTTCCTCACGGCGGGGGGG
>CAZXPE010000197.1:0-4039 GCA_964642915.1 uncultured bacterium
TTCGGGATCGAGGATCGGCGGATCCTGGAGCGGGGCGAAGCGGCTATTGGGGGACGGGCAGCCTTTCGCTCGCTGATCCGGGGCAGCCTCGGAGGAGCCCCGGTCCAGGTGGAGGCGTACGTGATGAAGGACGAGAGGTGCGTCTATGACTTCCTCTACGTGGCGCCCCCGGAAACGTTCGGCGCCGGCGCCGAGGAGTTCCGCGCCTTCGTGTGGAGCTTCCGAGGGCCCTGAGAGAGGCGGGATCTGAGATATGACCTCAATCGAGTACGTCCGAGAGCAGGGAAGACAAACGGCGATCTGGTATGGCGGCCTCGGTCTCCTCACGGCTCAGGTGGCGAGGAACCTGGCGCTCCCGCCTTCATATCTCCGGCTGGTGGTTCAGGAGATTGACGCCATGGGGGTCCGCTCGGCGGTCGTGGCCCTGACAGCGGCGATCTTCACGGGGATGGTCCTGGCGCTTCAGAGCGCCGTGAACATGGCCCGGTTCGGAGCGGAGAACTATGTGGGGCCTGTGGTGGCCCTCGCCATCCTCCGCGAGCTGGGGCCTGTCCTCACGGCGATCCTCGTGGGGGGGAAGGTGGCGTCAGGCATCACCGCTGAGCTGGGCTCGATGATGGTCACAGAGCAGATCGACGCCCTCCGCGCCATCGGAGTCAATTACGTGAAGAAGCTGATAGTGCCGCGGCTCCTGGCGGCGCTGATCGTCTTCCCGCTCCTCACAATCCTGGCTGACGGGGTCGGGCTCCTGGGGGGGATGCTGATCGCCGTCTACGAGCGGCACGTCGATGCCTATCTCTACTGGAACACGACCTTCTACTGGGTCGTGATGCGCGACTTCCTGACAGGCATCGGCAAGAGCTTCTTCTTCGCTGCCATCGTCACTCTGATCGGCTGTTACAACGGCCTTTCGACCGAGGGCGGCACCGAAGGGCTCGGGCGATCAACGACGGCGACAGTCGTTCAGGTCGCCATGGGCGTCATCATAGCCGACTTCTTCCTGACGAAGTTCTTTCTCTTCCTGTTCTGGTGATTCAGAGGGGCGCGCCGATGGCTGAGCCTGTAGTCGAGTTGCGGGCTGTGTGGAAGGCGTTCGACTCGAACGAGGTCCTCAGAGGGATAAGCATGGCGCTTGCCAAAGGGACGACCATGGCCGTCATGGGGGGGAGCGGCGCGGGGAAGACAGTGCTGCTCAGGCTGATCGCCGGGTTGATAAAGCCCGACGCAGGCGAGATCCGCCTCTTCGGTACGCGCATCGAGCGCCTTCGCGAGGAGCAGATCCTGCCGCTCAGGCGGCGGATGGGGTTCGTCTTCCAGGGAGCAGCGCTCTTCGACTCGCTCTCGGTCTTTGAGAACGTCGCGTACCCGCTGAGAGAGCACACCGCATGGTCGGAGGGGGAGATCACCGACCGCGTGCACCGCTTCCTCTCGCTGGTAGGAATGGCGGGGACCGATTCTCTCCTGCCGGCTGAGCTCTCGGGGGGGATGAAGAAGCGGGTGGGGATCGCCCGCGCCCTCGTGCTGGAGCCCGAGGTGGTGCTCTTCGACGAGCCGACTGCAGGGCTCGACCCGACAAACGCGAGGGTGGTGGCCGAGCTGATCGCCCAGCTAAGAACCGGGGTCTGCGACACCTCTGTCGTGGTGACCCACGACGTGGAGTTCGCGGAGATGGTGGCTGACCGGATGGCGATTCTCCACGAGGGGCGGTTTGTCGAAACGGGGACCCCGGAGGCGATTCACCGCTCTGAGGTCCCGGCTGTCAGGCAGTTCCTGGCCGGCGAGTTGAGGGGGAACTGAGATGCCGGACAGGCGGCAGCTCGGGCTCCAGATCAGGATCGGTGTGTTTGTCCTGGCCTCCCTCGCGGTCTTTGTCGGGCTCATCTACATGCTCGGCGCCGAGGGACGGTACTTCGAGCGCAAGTACGAACTCGTGGCCGAGTACACCGAGGTCGGCGGGCTGATCGCCGGGGCGACGGTCAGGCTGGCAGGGGTTCAGGTCGGCCGGGTCAAGAGCGTGGCCCTTCCCGAGAGGCCCGGCGGAAAGGTAAAGGTCACTCTCACCGTGGCCAAGCGCTTCTCGGAGCGGATCCGTAGGAACTCGGTCGCGCGGATCGAAACCCACGGGCTCCTGGGGGACAAGATCGTTGAGATCAGCCTCGGGACACACGAGGCGCCGCCTCTCGCCCCGGGGGAGACGATCGCCACGCGCGATCCGGTAGAGATTAACCGCCTCGCAGGGGAGGGGGTAGAGATCATGAAGAACGTGAGCGCCCTGTCGTCGGATCTCAGAACGACGGTGGACGCCTTCAACAAGAGCCGCTCAGTCGAGGATCTCTCGGCTACGCTCAAATCAGCGCGGCGGATCGCCGAGGAGGTGGAGCGCGGGCAGGGATGGCTCCATACCCTGATCTACGAGGAGCCCGAGGCGCTCAGAAAGCTCAACGACCTCCTGACGGCGACCCATAAGCTGGTTGCCCAGGGCCAGAAGGAGGAGAGCGCGGTGTCGGTCCTCCTCTCTGCCGAGAGCGGCCGGGCGGCGCGTCATCTCCTTCAGGCGATGGAGTCTTTCGGGAGGCTGGCGGAGAAGGTGAACGAGGGCGAGGGCTTCCTCCAGGCGTTGCTCTTCGACCCTCAGTTCAAGCCCGTGGCCCAGGATCTTCAGGCGCTCGCCAGGAACTTCAGGGAGGTCTCCGAGCGGTTGGCCGGAGGGAAGGGTGTGCTCGGCGGCCTCCTCAGTGAGGAGGGAGAGGGGCCGTGGGGGAGCGCGGCAGCAGACTTCAAGACTGCCCTCGCCAATCTCAGAGCCATCACTGGCCGCCTGGCTTCGGGCGAGGGGACGATCGGTGGACTCATCGAGGATCCCACAGTCTATGAGAATCTGGCTGCGTTCCTCGAAGGGGCCCAGCGGAGCTTTCTCTTGAGGAGCTTGATCAGATCAACGATCAGCGCCGGTCGGGAGCAGAAATAGTGGCGAGAGAAAGCTCCGTTTACCGCTGTCAGGAGTGCGGCTACGCGTCGCCTAAACCCGGCAGTTGTCCGGATTGCGCGCGGACGGGGAGCTATCTGCCTCTGGTCGAGGAGCGGCCAGCCCCTCGAAGGGGAGAGCGCCCCTCTATCTCTGGGACGAGCCGGCCCCTCCTCCTGAGCGAGATCAAGTTGGATGCCGACGCTCGAACCCTGACGGGGATGGGAGAGCTTGACCGGGTGCTCGGCGGCGGCGTGGTCAGGGGGTCGCTGGTCCTGATCGGCGGAGATCCCGGCATCGGGAAGAGCACACTTCTTCTTCAGGCGTGCCGAGCCCTCGCTGAACTGGGAGGGCCCGTGCTCTATGTCTCGGGAGAAGAGTCGGCGGCCCAGGTCAAGTTGAGAGCCGAGCGGCTCGGGATCTCTCCGCGGGGGCTCTACCTTCTTGCTGAGACAGACCTTCGAGAGATCAAAGCCCATCTGGAAGAGATCAAGCCGACTGTGCTCATGGTGGACTCGATCCAGACCGTCTATCTCCCGGACCTTGAATCAGCGCCGGGGAGCGTGAGCCAGGTGAGGGAGTGCGGTGGCCGCCTGATGCTTATCGCCAAAGGGAGGGGAATCGCCACTTTTCTGGCCGGTCACGTGACCAAGGAAGGGGCCCTGGCGGGGCCGCGAGTCCTCGAGCACTTGGTTGACACGGTCCTGTACTTCGAGGGGGAGCCGCATCACTCCTATCGGGTGCTCAGGGCGGTGAAGAACCGCTTCGGCTCCACCAACGAGATCGGTGTCTTCGAGATGACCGAGCGGGGCCTGACCGAGGTCAAGAATCCCTCCGGGTTCTTCCTCTCTGAGCGACCGCAGGGCGCCCCCGGGTCGGTGGTCGTCTCGAGCATCGAGGGGACCCGGCCGCTCCTCCTTGAGGTCCAGGCGCTGGTGAGCCCGGCCAACTTCGGAACGCCGCGGCGGACCGTGCTGGGGGCTGATTACAATCGGGTCTGTCTTCTCCTCGCTGTGCTGGAGAAGCGGGTCGGGTTCCCGCTCCAGAGCCAGGATGTCTTCGTGAACGTGGCGG
>CAZXPE010000198.1:0-4035 GCA_964642915.1 uncultured bacterium
CCCGAGGGAGAGGGGGCACTGTTGAATCCCTCGCCCCCCACTCGATGCCCCTCACCGCTTCTCCTCTCCCCTCTGGGGAGAGGCAGGGTGAGGGGGGAGAGACGGAGATCTCTTCCTGAAGGGAGCCTTTTGCCCATGACAAGCGGGGGCCTCATAGGGGTTAGGCAAAACGTGTCTCGCTACCCTCTCATGGATTGATCGACTGAGCCGGCCCTGGAAAACGCAAACCAATTAGCGCAGCACCCTGGCTGTGGGTCGGGACACTCCTGCGCACTGTCAGCAACAAACCAGCCGCGCGTGCGGTTGCAGATCACACACACCGACAGCATGACGGGAACTTCAACTAACACGCCAACCACCGTCGCCAATGCGGCACCGGATTCCGCACCGTATAAAGCGATTGCTGTCGCAACCGCCAATTCGAAGAAATTGCTTGCCCCAATCAAGGCACCCGGAGCAGCCACGCTGTGCGGGACACGGAAGACCTTCATAAGGAAATAGACGAGCGATGAGTTGAAGTAGACCTGGATCAAAATGGGGATAGCAATCAGAACAACGTGAAAGAAGCGCTCCGTGATATTTCCTGCTTGGAACGCAAAGATCAACACCAGCGTTGCCAGCAGGGCCAGGACAGCGACTGGATGAAGTCTTGGTAGGAATGCATTTTCGAACCAGTCCACGCCGTGCGAGCGGACCAACCATAATCGAGTCAGGATTCCGGCCGCCAGCGGGAAGACGATAAAATAGATGACCGCATAAAGCAGCACCAAGAATGGCACCGCAAGTGACGACGCTCCGCTAACAAGGAACTTGACGATTGGAGCGAATAGAACCAGCATGAGAAGATCGTTCACCGAGACCTGTACGAGAGTGTAGGCCGGATCGCCGCGAGTGAGGTAACTCCACACAAACACCATCGCAGTGCACGGTGCTGCCGCTAGGATAATGACTCCTGCGATGTATTGATCGGCTAATTCCGGCGTGATCCATGGCCGTAGCAGATACCTGAAAAACAGCCAGCCGATCATCGCCATAGTGAATGGCTTGACCAGCCAATTGATGAAGCAGGTGATGAACAGCCCCGTTGGGCGTTTGCCGACTCCAACGACGGAAGTGAAATCGACCTTGAGCATCATCGGGTAGATCATCAGCCAGATCAATAGCGCGATGGGGACATTGATGTGACTATCTGCACCGAACTCCATCGAACGCAGGGAATCAGTCAGATCGGGCAGGAGTTTGCCTGTGGCGACACCCACGACCATGCAGACAGCGACCCAAACTGTCAGGTAACGGTGGAAGACGTTAAGCCCTCTTGCCTCTGATTCCCTTGTCATCTTGGTCGGCCTATTACGTCCTTGGAACTCCAACGATTGCCGCGATTCTCCTGCCGTTCCAAGGGCTTGTCAAGGCTCTCCACTACCAGGCTCTCCACTACCAGCCGTTGCCCACAAACGCTGGTCGGCATAGTCCAATTAGGGCTGCGACGGGTAGGTGGCGAAGGAGTGCCGCTTCTGATCCAAGAGGGCGCTCGTTATGGAAACGGTCAGGAGTCGGTCGGGCCGGGGAGGGCGGGTTGATCGGCGGGTTTTTCGATCCCCTCGAGCTTGGCCTCGAAGCGCGCCAGCGCCGACGACGCTTCGTCGTACTTGTTCCGGGCGTTGGTGAGGTGCTTGCCCACGACGTCAAACGGCTCCCTGAATCTTTCGAGGTCTCCCTGGAGCCGCCCCAGGAGGGCCATGATCTCCCGGGCGTGGCGTTCGATCCGAAACCCCTTGAGCCCATGGGCGATGGTCTGGAGGTAGGCGTAGAAGCTGTTCGGTGAGACCGGAATCACCCGCCGCTCCACAGCGTAGGCCATAAGAGGCTCGTCCTCCATCCCGGTGTCTTTCACGATGATCTCGTAGTAGACGTTCTCGGCGGGGACGTACATCAGGGCGAACTCGTATGTGCCCTCGTCGGGGAGGATGTATTTCTTGGCGATCTCGTCCACCCTCCCCTTCACGTCACGGATGAAGGCGCGCCGGGCCGACTTGCGGCGCTCCTCTTCGGGCTCCTCCACCATCCGGCGGAAGTTCTCCAGAGGGAATTTGGCGTCCACAGGGATCAGGCCGTCCCCCAGCCGGATCGCTGCGTCCACCCGCTCTCCGCTCCTGAAGGCGTGCTGGAGGACGTACTGCTCTCTCGGGAGCATCTGAGCCAGAAGCTCTGCCAGGAGCGTCTCTCCAAGCCCGCCGCGGAGCTTGGGCGACTTCAGGATCTGCTCGAGGCCAGAAATGTCTTTGCCGACCTCCAGGACCTGCTGGGTGACCTCGCTGAGCCTTCCGAGGCTCCCCTGAACCTGCCCCACCACCGACGTGACGTGCTGAATCTGCTGGATCACGCCGCTTCCCACCTGGCCCATCCGCTCGGTCATTTCAGTGTTAAACCGGTGCAGCTCCTCCTTGACTGATGCCCTGGAAGCCTCGATCTCGCGCTGGAGAAGGAGCAGGGCCTGGTCCGGCTGCCCCTTCGCCGTTTCAAGATCCTTGAGCCGGCCTGCCGTCCGGAACAGCGCCCATGCAGTGAGGGCCACAACCGCCGCCAGAATAATCAGAGCCGCCGTCGTCCAGCCAGGCATCACGCTTTCCTTTTCCAGTGGCGGCAGACCGGCTTCAACCCGCACGGCCCGCAGACGACGGGATCGCGCCGGTCGCGGCAGTCGCCCGACATCCGCTTGTGGCAAAGAGCGAAGTCGTACTTCACCGGATCATCGGGGTCGAGCAGCCTGAGCCTCTCTGTGATCTCGCGTGCCATGCGCCCGTTGCGGGTCTTCTTCCGGGTGAGGCCGATTGCGCGGCTCATGTTCTCCACGTGGGTGTCGATCGGCACCAGGAGCTTCGAGGGGGGGATCTCCCGCCACAGGCCGAAGTCGGGAGGCTCGCGGCGCACCATCCAGCGAAGGAAGAGGTGGAGCCGCTTCGACGGCCCGCCTGCCGACGGCCGAGGAAAGAGATGACGGTACCCCCGCGAGAGATTCCCCCGGGGAAAGACAGGGCGAAGGTCCAGCCGGAGAAAACCGTCAACGAACCGCTCGAGCGCAGGACCCACGTCCGCATCGTCATCAGAGTAGCCGCTAAGGAAGAACGCCCGGAGCGACCCGTGAGCGATCAGGATCTTCTGGGCCGCAAGACAGAACGCCGCGATGTCGCGCGGGCGGTTAAAGCGGTAGAGGAATCCTGCGAAGCGGGCGCTGTCCTTCACCGGGTCGAATCCCAGAGTGAAGCGAGAGGGCGATGGCCCCATGCGGCCGAGAATCAGCTCGACCTGAGGCGTGAAGAGGTCAACGCGGCCATAGGCCAGGCACGAGGCAAGCAGCGCCACTACTTCGCGGTCGGCAGGATCGGGATACCGCAGGGGGAACCGGATCGGGTCCAGAGCCAGGCGCCCGGCATAATCGAACTCGCGGTAAAGCCGTTCGAGGGAAGCCTTGAGCGCCGGAGCAGGCTTCATCGCTTTGCCTCCGGCACATGATAGCACGCTGAGCTTGATTAGCGGAGACGGCTCCACTACCATAGTCGTCCATGACCGCAATGCCTTCAGAAGAGCGTTCCCCGGATGGAGTCACGCGGCGCTACTCGGCGGGGGGAGTGATTTACCGACGGGAGCGGGCGAGAATCGAAGTGGCGCTGGCCGCGCGAACCGACGCGGACGGCCGGCAGGTTTGGTGCCTTCCGAAAGGGCTCGTCGAGCCCGGCGAAACGCCCGAAGAAGCGGCGCGGCGAGAGGTGAGGGAAGAGACGGGACTCCTGGGTGAGATAGAGGCGAAGCTCGGCGAGATCAAGTACTGGTATCAGACCAAGCGGGAAGGGCGGGTCTTCAAGACGGTGAGCTTCTATCTCTTCCTGTACCGCGAAGGAAACGTGGAGGACCACGACCACGAGATGACGGAGGTCCGCTGGCTCCCGATCGGAGAAGCGATCGCCCTGGCCAGCTTCAAATCAGAGCGCGAGATCCTCGAAAAAGCCGCCGTGCGGCTCCGGACCCCCTGACCCC
>CAZXPE010000199.1:0-4020 GCA_964642915.1 uncultured bacterium
CCTCTTGGGCCACCCCATCGGAGGCGCCCCTGCGCTTCAGGCGAAAGATGAGGTCGCGGCGGCTCCACGCTTTTCTGGCGAGCAGATCGTACGCCGCGGCTTTGGCCGACTTTTCATCCAGGACCTTCTTCGGCCGCAGCGCTCGGTAAGGGCTCATCTCACCCGGTCTTCGGGTGATTGGAGTCAGCGCTTGAAGAAGGACGATGGAGGCGACGTCGCGCCCTTGACGTCCTTCCCGGCGCTCTCGTAGGTCATCTCGCCCGTTGACAGGATCCCCCTGACCTTCAGGTCGAAATCGTCGGGGTTGGAGGCCGCCTCGCGCGCCGTCTCGTAGCTGATGATCCCCTCACGATATAGGGCGAGGAGCGACTGATCGAAAGTCTGCATACCGTACTGGGACTGCCCCTGGGCGATGACAGAGGGGATCTGCGGGGTCTTCTCAGGCTCGCGAATCGAGTCGCGGATGAGGCCGGTCCCCACCATGACCTCCACCGCTGGGACACGCCCCTTGCCGTCGGCTCTCACGACGAGGCGCTGGGAGACGATTCCCTGGATGACTGCGGCGAGCTGGCCCCTGATCTGCCCTTCCTGGTGAGGGGGAAAGGTGGCGATGATCCGGTTCACTGTCTCGGCGGCGTTCAGCGTGTGGAGGGTGGAAAGGACCAGGTGGCCGGTCTCTGCGGCGTGGAGCGCCACGGCCATCGTCTCGGCATCGCGCATCTCCCCGACCAGGATGACGTCGGGGTCCTGGCGCAGCGCGGCGCGCAGCGCCTGCGCGAAAGACGCCGAGTCGTGGCCGACCTCACGCTGGGTGATCACGCATGTTCCGTCCTCGTGGGCGAACTCGACGGGGTCCTCGATGGTGACGATGTGGTCGGCGCGGTTCCGGTTCATGTGGTCGATCATCGAGGCGAGAGTGGTGGTCTTTCCTGAGCCGGTGATCCCTGTGACCAGGATCATCCCCCTGCGCTCCATGGCGAGCTTCTCCAGTATCTTGGGCAGGTGAAGCTCCTCGAAAGTCGGGATCCGATCGGGGATGGCTCGGAGAACTCCGCGGACCTGGCCTTTGGCAAGGAAGAAGTTGACTCGAAAGCGGCCGGTCCCCGGCACAAGGTGGGCCAGGTCAATCTCCTTCCCCTCTTCGAGAGCGGCGTAGCGCGCCGGCCCCAGGAGCCGCTTGGCCGCCCCTTCCATGAACTCTCTGGTGACGGCCGCGAGGTCTTCCTGGGGGACTAGCGCTCCATGCACCCTGAGAATAGGGCGGGCGCCGGGCTTCAAGTGAAGATCTGAGGCCCCGCGTTTGACTCCCTCGCCCAGCAGCTCGTCAAACTCCACCGGAGGCTCCGCTGCCTACCCCGCCGGCTGGACGGCCCTGAGGCCGAGGGCCTGGCGCACCTTGGCCTCAAGCTCGGTCAGAACCTTCGGGTTCTCCCTGAGATACTTCTTGGCGTTCTCCCTCCCCTGCCCGATCCGCTCGTTCTTGTAAGTGAACCAGGTCCCTGACTTTTCCACCAGCTCCTGGGTCACGGCCTGATCCAGCACGTTCCCCTCCTTGGAGATCCCCTCGCCGTAGATCATGTCGAACTCGGCTTCCCTGAACGGCGGCGAGAGCTTGTTCTTCACGACCTTGACTTTGGTCCTCACCCCCACCGATTCGGTCCCGGTCTTGATGGCGTCCATCCGCCTGATGTCCAGGCGCACTGAGGCGTAAAACTTGAGCGCCCTCCCTCCGGGCGTGACCTCGGGGTTCCCAAACATGACGCCTATCTTCTCGCGGATCTGGTTGATGAAGATCACGGAGCCGCCTGAGCGCGAGATGGCCGCCGTGAGTTTTCTCAAGGCCTGGGACATGAGCCGCGCCTGAAGGCCGGGGAGCGAGTCCCCCATGTCGCCGTCAAGCTCTGCGCGGGGCACCAGAGCCGCCACCGAGTCCACCACGATCACGTCCACAGCGTTCGAGCGGACCAGCGTCTCGGCGATCTCCAGCGCCTGCTCCCCCGTGTCGGGCTGCGAGATCAGAAGCTCGTCGGTGTTGACCCCGAGGTTTTTGGCGTAAATGGCGTCCAGCGCGTGCTCGGCGTCGATGAAGGCTGCGGTGCCCCCGAGGCGCTGGGCCTCGGCGATCACGTGGAGGGCGAGGGTGGTCTTCCCAGACGACTCGGGGCCGAAAATTTCTGTGACCCGTCCTCGCGGGATCCCGCCGATGCCGAGGGCCGCATCGAGCGACAGCGCTCCCGTCGGGATGACCGACACCTCCTCCAGAGCGCCTCCTGCCCCCAGGCGCATGACGGCTCCTTTGCCGAACTGCCGCTCGATCTGGGAGATCGCGAGATCCAATGCCTGACGCCGGTCACTCTTCACTTCCGCCATGGTGGCCTCCTGATAAGCGTTCGGTTGACGGGCGCATCATCGCCCGTCCGTCGGTCTGTTGTCAACGTCCAGAAAAAGATACAGCGGAAAGCTCGGCGTAGCGGGCGCCCGCCGGTGAGAGATCGCTCCTCATGAGAGAAAGACCGGAGACTGGGAGAGCCCCGAATCTCAGGTGAGCGTCACGGGTGATGGCGGTCCGAAGGGGTTCGAGCCCTCGGGGGTTCCCGACCCGGCCGATGGTGAGGTGGGGAGAGTAGGGGCGCGCCTCACGGGGGAAGCCCCTCTCGGCCAACGCCGCCTCCACCCGGGACTGAAGGGACTGAGTTTCCTTCGCTCCCTCGGCCACTCCGACCCATAGAACGCGGGGGTGAGCGAGGCCGGGGTACGCCCCGAGGCCGTGGAGGACCAGAGTGAACGGAGCCACCCCGGCGACCGCCTCTTCCAGACCGTCCTTCGCCTGATCCAACTCATCAGGCCCAAGATCGCCAAAGAACTTGAGAGTGAGATGGAGATTCTGGGGAGGGACCCAGCGGACTGAGCGGCTGAGGGGGCTGAGCCTGTCAATCTCTCCTGCCACCGCACGGCGCACCTCATCGGTAAGAAGGATCGCCACAAACGACCGGACTCGCTCCATTTCACCGCCACTCCGGCATCAGTCACTCCCATCCGGCATGGAGGGTCTCCAGGGCAGCATGGCCCATGCTACTACAGTCACACCGCGTCGAGCACTCGAGGCGGCGCACACCACCCCGATCGTGGCGAGGCTTCCCCTACGCTACTTGCCCTTCTTGCCCTTTCCGCGCAGCCAGAACGTCTGGCCGCCCGCCGTCAGCGAGTCTGCCTCGATGCCCGTACCGAACGCGGTCCGGGCACCGAGGCCGCTCACGGTCACCGGGCCTGCGCCCGGGCCGAGCTGAGCCGCCAGTGAGGCTCCCCGGTGGGGCTTAAACTTCACCTGTTCACCTCCGCTCAGGACGAGCCCGTCAACCTCGCCCTTCGGGTTCACCAGCCACTGCGCCACCGAGCCGCTCACGCTCAAGGGGCTCCGGGTGAGCCCCCGGTGCTCGGGCGGCAGCGGCCGACTGGGGCGCGGCTCATCGACGATGGTCTGCCCGCTCGCCGTGTTCGTAATCGTCAGCGCCTTCATGGCGCGACCGTGCGGCGTGGTCGGTCCAAGAAACCCGATGATGTTTACGGGGTCGCCAGCCTTGACGCTCGAGGCGAGCGCCGCGCCCAGGTGTTTCGGGAACTTCACCACGGTGCCGTCGCTCAGCAGCAACCCCTCGACCTCTCCGTGGGGGCTGAGCAGATACTGCTTGACCGTGCCCGCGACGGCCGGCGCCGTGGGCGCCCCTGGTGCCTGAGCCCACGCCGTCGTCAGTGCGACCATCACCATTCCGAGCCCGGCCACCACTCGTCTCACCAGTCTCACGTTTGTTTTCATGTCTGTGTCCTCCTGTTCAGTGAGCATACGAGTCGTCGTCATCCTTCTTGTCCTTTCCCTTCGCCAGCAGCCGCCCTTTCCGGACATCAACTGCGATCTTTCCGACCACCCGTCCCTGGTACTGAAGCGGCACCCCCCACGCGCGGCCGCGCTCGGTCGGCCAGGCCCACCCTCCGACGTCGAGGAGACGGAGCGATCTCTCAGCC
>CAZXPE010000200.1:0-4004 GCA_964642915.1 uncultured bacterium
TGGCATCCCTTGGCGGGCCACCCAGTCGTAGACGAGCCCCAGGGCGTGGTCAAGCCTTGAGGGGTCTTTCCCTCCGGCCTGAGCGAGGTCAGGCCTGCCGCCACCGCCACCGCCGACCGCCTTGGATATTTCCTGGATCAGTTTCCCGGCGTGGAGCTTCGGCGTCAGGTCCTTCGTCACAGCGGCCACAAGGTTCACCTTGCCGTCGGCAACGCCGCCCAGGCAGATCACTCCGGAGCCGAGCCTGTCGCGGATCGAATCGACGACTGAGCGAAGCCCTTCCTGATCGAGACCGTCCAGCCGGGCAGCAACCACGAGAACTCCCCCGACCCGGCGGGCCCCCGCCGCCAACTCCTGAGCGCGGCTCCGGGCCAGCCTCCCCTCGGCCTCTGAGAGCCGCTTCTCAAGAGATTTCTGCTCGTCGAGGAGCTTGGCGATCCGCTGAGGCAACTCAAGCGGAGGGACCTTGAGCAGATCGGCTGCGCTCCTGAGAGCCGATTCCTCCCACCCCACGTGACTCAGGGCCGCTGCTCCAGTCACAGCAGTCAAGCGGCGGACTCCGGCGGCCACTGCGCCCTCCGAGACGATCTTGAAAAGGCCAACCTGCCCCGTCTGATCCAGATGCGTCCCACCGCAGAGCTCGATAGAGAAGTCCGCGATCTTCACTACCCGCACCCGCTTCCCGTACTTCTCGCCGAAGAGAGCCATCGCCCCCATCCTGAGGGCTTTATCGAGGTCGGTCTCGATTGGGTCAACGCGGAGGTTGTCCCGCACCTTCTCGTTCACGAGGTCCTCGACCTGCTCGATCTCCCGGTCCCTGACCTGGGAGCCGTGCGTGATGTCGAAGCGCAGGTGATCGGGCGCCACCAGGGAGCCGGCCTGAGTGACGTGGGTGCCCAGCACCTTGCGGAGCGCCGCGTGGAGAAGGTGAGTCCCCGTGTGGTGCAATTGAAGTCCGCGACGGCGCGGCGACTCCACCCGCACCGTCACTTCCTCCCCTTCCCGGAAGCCTCCTGACTCTATCTTCAAGCGGTGGACGATGAGGCCGCTCCCGCGGAAGTAGGTGTCGAGGATCAGGCCATTCCCCTCGCGGCCAATAAGTCGGCCCGTGTCGCCGACCTGGCCGCCCGATTCGGCGTAGCACGGCGTCCGGTCCAGAATCAGCTCCACTTCGGCTCCAGACGCCGCCTCGACGAGGCGGCGACCGCCCGCCACTATTGCCAGGATCCGCGCCGGAGCCGTCAGAGAATCGTAACCCAAAAACTCGATGGCGGGAAAGAGATCCGCCATCTCCTGAAAGACTGCCACCGATCCTTCAGCCTCTCCCGCGCCGAATGCTGAGCCGGCCCTCGCCCGCTCCCTCTGGGAGGCCATGGCGGCCTCGTATTCTCGAAGGCTTGCTTCCGGGACCGCCCAGCCGGCGTCCTGGAAGACCTCCTGGGCCAGGTCCAGCGGAAAGCCGTAGGTATCGTAGAGGGTGAAGAGGAACTTCCCGTCGGCGACCTTCACCGCCGGGTCGCCCTGCGAGGCGAGATACTCCCGAATCCTGGTCATCCCGGTGTCGAGAGTTTCAGCGAAGCGCTCCTCCTCGCCTTTGACAGCGCTGGCCACGCGCTCGCTCTCTGCCGCGATCTCGGGGTACGCGTCCCCCATGACGGAGACCACCGTCCTCGTCACCTCCCAGAGAAATGGCTCAGTGAGCCCCAGAAGGCGGCCGTGGCGCATGGCGCGGCGCATGATCCTTCTCAGCACATAGCCCCGCCACTCGTTGGACGGATAGACGCCGTCGGCGATGAGGAACGTTGCCGCGCGGGCGTGGTCGGCGATCACCCTCATGGAGACGTCGTCCTCCTCGCGAGCGCCGCAGGGCTTTCGCGCCAGGCGCGAGACCTGGTCGATCAGCGGCCTGATCAGGTCGGTCAGGAAGTTGGATTCGACCCCTTGCAGGACCGCCGTGATCCTCTCGAGCCCCATCCCCGTGTCGATCGACGGCCTGGGAAGCGGTGTCATGACCCCCGCGGCGTCGCGGTTGAACTGCATGAAGACCAGGTTCCAGACCTCGAGCCACCTGTCGCAGTCGCACGCCGGTCCCAAACACTTCCGCCCCGCCCGCTCCTCAGCGCACGGGAGGTGGTCTCCTTGATGAAAGTGAATCTCAGAGCACGGCCCGCACGGTCCGGTCTCCCCCATCGCCCAGAAGTTGTCTTTCTCTCCGAGGCGAAGGATGCGGTCGTCAGCGAGCCCCGCGACCTTCTTCCAGAGGGCGAAGGCCTCGTCGTCGTCGGTGAAGACTGTGGCCCAGAGGCGTCCGGGCGGCAGCCCCATCTCCCCGGTCAGGAACTCCCAGGCGTAGGCGATCGCCTCGGCCTTGAAGTAGTCACCGAAGGAGAAGTTGCCGAGCATCTCGAAGAATGTGTGGTGGCGCACCGTGTGCCCCACGTTCTCGAGGTCGTTGTGCTTGCCGCCGGCCCTGACGCACTTCTGGCAGGAGGCGGCCCGGACGTACTCCCGCCTCTCTTCGCCGAGGAAGACCGACTTGAACTGCACCATCCCAGCGTTGGTGAACAGGAGGGTCGGGTCCTGGGCAGGAACCAGCGGTGATGAGGGAACCACCGCGTGGCCCCGCTCGGCGAAATAATCGAGAAACCTTTTCCTGATCTCGTTTCCGGTCACGAGTGCATCCTAACATAAACGAGGTTCGCTGAAGAACCCTGATGCCCCCCGTGCCCGTAGCATTCCCGGCGTGGAGCGAGAGCGGAGCGCCGGAGTTTCACCGGCCCGGCGTGAGCCCGGGTCGTCCCTTCAGGGGCCAGTGGAGGCCCCCTCCTCCGCCTGGCGAATCGAAGTTCCTTCTGTGGGCTGTCTTTGACAAAGCCACCCACTCGGCAATACTCTTGTATCGCCAGGAGGTGATCACGATGAAGACTCAGATTGTCATCCCGGACTCGCTCATGGACGAGCTGAAGAAGGCAATCCCGATTCGCCGCCGCAGCCAGTTCATCGCCGAAGCCGTCGCCGAGCGCTTGCGCGTCCTCAGGCTCAGAAACGCGCTGAAAGACTCAGCCGGATGCTGGACCAACAGCAAGCACCCAGACCTCCGTACCCAGCAGGACATCAACCGGTTCCTCAGCCGGTTCCGATCGCGGCTCAAGCGGCGTGGCTGAGTTCCTGCTCGACTCGGATGTGCTGATCTGGTTGCTGCGCGGCCGCGCTGACACGATCGAAATGGTGGAACGGTTGCAGGAGGAGAGCCCTGTTTCTCTCGGTTGCTCTTCCCTGAGCGTCCTTGAAATCTGGACCGGCGTCCGCCCCGGTGAGGAACGGAAGACCTCGGCCTTGATCGACGCCCTTCGGGTGATTTCAGTCGACTCAGTCATTGCCCGTCGAGCGGCAATGCTCCTGTCCTCACGCAGGCGACAACGAGATCCCCGCGAGTGGATCGATGCGGTGATCGCCGCCACTTGCCTTGAACTCCACATGACGCTCGTCACGTACAACCTCCGCGACTATCCGTATCGCGAGATATCACTCCATCCAACCGTTTGACCCCGCTCATCCTCTTCGCTTACTCCGTCTCCGGCGTCAGCGGGTCACCGGTACGCGGCGATCTTCCGATCCTCCTCCAGTCGTGGGGAGAGACTGGACGAGGAGGCAGGTTGATCGATCCGATCAATCTTCGTCGATCTGGCAGAGCCGGCGGACCACTGAACTGACCACTTCGGCGGGGTAGCCGCGGCGGAGAAGGAAGTCGCTGAGTCTCGCGGGAGCGCGGCTCGGGCTCCGCTTCAAGAGAGCGGGGAGCCGCTTTCTGGCTGCTTCGAGGGCGCGATCCATTTCGTCGCCTGGGCCGAAGGCGCCGCCGACTGCGGCATCAGCCAGCGGTTTGGCGATTCCGCGGCGCCTGAGCTCTTCGCTGAGGCGCCGGCTCCCGAGGCGCCGGGCCCGCGCCTCTGTCCACTGGCTGGCGAAGGCTCGATCGTCCACGTACCCCCGCGCCTCAAGCT
>CAZXPE010000201.1:0-3241 GCA_964642915.1 uncultured bacterium
ATCAGCACCACGAACGGGAGTAACGTCGCCAGAATTGCATGCATGGCGGTTCTCCTTTCTCAAGCCCTCCCCTTGCGAGAATCTGTCAGCCAGCCATCTGCCATGGTAGGGCCCGCACCGTTTCTTCCGATCATTCGGTTTCGGAGCACAGTGGCCTTCGCAACGGCCAGCGCGTGGACGTGGCCGTGAAAATCCCCCCTTCGCTCTGGTGCGCGGACGCGCACCCTCGCTTCTGTTTCAACCGTAGGCGAAGGGCGACGAGAGGGGAATGACAGCGGTCAGGTCCGGACCTGATCCCGGTCAGCAGGGCGGCCAGGGGCTAGCAGCCACCGCCTCTCTTGCGGCGGTCTTTCCCGGCGAAGTGCGACTCTCCTGGCGCCCAGCGGTCGGAAAAGAGCGCAGTCAGGCAGCGAACCCCCTGGTGGAGCGCGTGCCAGGTCTTGAGGCCCGAGAACCACAGGAGAAGCGCGGACGCGATCAGCGGGAGGAAGACGATATACAAGCCGCCCGCTACGGCGCCGGAGAGCATCACCAGAGGGAGGAGCACTCCCGGCACACGAACATAGCCGCCGGCCTTCTCTCCGCCGAGAATGCCGCGTCCTCCCGAGACTGCCTTCAGCTCCCAGCGCCCGGGACTCCAGTAAAGGCCGGGCGGAACGGCGGCGCCTCCCTCGTATCGTTTCATCGGCTCTCCTGATCCGGCTTTGAGAAGCGTCCGGCCTTGAGGAACGCCCCGGTAAGGGCCTCCCACTGCGTATCGCTCAAGAACGAAGGCGCAGGAAACAGAAATTCCCCTCCGTCGGCAGCGGCCACTCCGAGCTCCGTCTCCAGAAACTGCGCCAGGCGCGCGCCCTCCTCTCTCAACCAGCCGCGGGCCCGCTCACCGTAAAGCAGGCTCATGAAGGGGAGGTCGGCCGGCGCCACCGCGAACAGCCACCCCCGCCCATAGGGATCCCGCCGGATGACGGAAGGATCCCTCGCCACAGCCTGATTGACGGCGGTCACGATCCCGTTGACCGGTGAGGCGATCATCGCGCGCTTGTCCCCGCACGTGACCACTGTTGCGACTTCCCCTGCGCGCACTTCGGTCCCCGGTCGTGGCAGCCCGATGATGCGCGCTCCTGAGAGGAGCCGTTGCGCCAGGTCGTCCACCCCGACTCTCAGGGTCCCGGCCCAGTGCCTCTTGATCCACGTGTGCCCGGAGGCGTAGTAGAGGTCAGGCCGCCAATAGAGCCCGTCCACACGTGTCAGGCCTATCGCCCGCCCTCGGGCGAGGCCGTAACCCCGGATCGCCAGCAGGACCAGAAAGGCGGGGACGGCCAGAATCGCCAGGACGAGCAACAACAAGGCGAACCGGGCCAGGAGGCCAGCGACGAACACTCCAAGTCCCGCGAGAACCTCAACGAGATGTCCCATTGTCTTTCACCTCCTTTCGAGCGCCAACTACTCTTGCCGATGGCAGAACTGGCAGTCGTCGAGACCGAACGCGGCCTTGCCGTTGTGGCAGGCGCCGCACTGTCTCCCGCGCTCCATCTCAGCGTGCTGAATGGGACCGCCCTCTGCCGGATTCCCTTTCTCCAGGATCTTGAACAGAGCGGGGTGGCACGCGGTGCATTCTGGCTTTTTCTGATCGACGTGGGTCTGGTGGCTGAACGTCACGTTCCCCGGGCTTCCCTCTCCATGGGGAAAGACAAAATCCTGGGGAAGCCTCGGAAGGGTCTGGGCCACCCCGAGCGTGGCCAGCCCGATCCCGAGCGCTACGATCACGCCCCAAAGAGTCCAACGCCCGCCTCGTTCCATGCGCCGCCTCACGTAAGGAAGAACACCCTGGCCACCCGATCCCAGCCGGCCGGATCCAGGCCCCGCGCCATCCCCTCGACGGGCAAGCCGCCGTCCTGGTAGACCCGGCCAAGCTCGGGCGTCATCATCGCTTGAAGCCTCTCGCACACCTCATCCATCCATCGCCTGGCGAGGGAGCCGGACAAAAGCTGCTTCAGATTGGCGGTCAGCCTGGGCGCACTCACCTTGAGGAGCCACCCCTCGCCGTAGGGGTCGAGGTTAAGTCGCTCAGGAGACCTGAGCAGCTCCTCGTTGACGGCCACCACAGTGCCATCCACAGGGGACAGCATGTCCACCGACTTCGAGTCGGACACGAAGCTCCACCCCTTTTCGCCCTGCCCCATCCGGGCGCCCACCGCCGGCAGGGCCACAGAGGAGAGTCGCCCGATCAGCTTTTGAGCAAAATCGTCCATGCCCACGGTCACGACGCCCCCGTCTCCGACGGCGGCCCAGGCGTGGCCGGGATGAAAGTAAACGCGCTCCGGGACACGGAACCACTCCACCATCGGGCCGATCCATCCGGGAGCCTCAGCCGCCGTCACCGCTTCCACGAACCGCTCCCGATTCACGAAGCGCCAGAACGGGATGAAGAGGAGGAGAAAGGCGATGGCGATGAGGTACTCCAGCGCCTTCGTCGAGTACATGGTGAAGATGTCGTGAGGGCTCATCGGATCCTCCCTCCTGCTAATGAACTCCCCGGTACTCCGGGTGCTCGTAGAGCACCGGCATCCTGTTCACGATCCAGCGGAATGTGAGAAGCCCCAGAGTGATGATCGTGATGGTGACGACCACCTCCATCCAGCTCGGGAAGTAGCGGTCCGGCACGCCCCAGTTGAAGGCGATCAGGGAGACGTTCAGCCGGTTCACGATGATCCCGGCGACGGTGAGGACAGCCGTGGCCCGGACCAGCCCTGCGTTTCTCTCACGGACCGCGTGAGCGAACATGAAGCACGGGACGAGAACGAAAACGATCATCTCCACGAGGAACCACCCGCCCATAGGCGTGTTCAGCAGCTCCCAGCGCCCCGCGTCGGCGAGGCCGATGAGCCTGAGGAAGAAGTACGTGAAAAGGACGACAGAAGCCGCCTTGCCGAGGCCCAGGGTGATTGCGTCGAGGTCCACGTGCCGCCGCGGGTCGATCTGGTCACTGAAGATCTGGCGGGAGAGCATGCTCTCGACGATCACCATGGCGAGCCCCGCGATCACGCTCGAGACGAAGAAGTAGATGGGGATGAACGGCGAGTACCAGAGCGGATGAAGCCTCGCGGGGGCCATGAGAAAGAGGGCCCCAAGCGCCGACTGGTGAAGGGTGGAGAGGATCACGCCAAATGCCGTGGCGCCGATGGTGAGCCTTGCGGCCCATCTGCGGACCGTCTTCCAGCCGAGCCACTCGAAGACAGCC
>CAZXPE010000201.1:3251-3966 GCA_964642915.1 uncultured bacterium
AAGGAAAACGTGCCAGGCCACCAGGAACATGACTGAGGTGACGCCGTAGGAGTAGATGACGGGGTACGGGATCCGCCACGGCCGGCCCAGGTCCACCAGCAGGCCCACCACGACGAAGAAGTAGCCGAGGAAGCCGGTGAGGACCGCCGGCCTGAGGACCGGGTAGTACTCTTTCAGCCCGAAGAGATAAACGGTGCTGGCGAGCACATACCCGCCTGCCGCCAGGGCGACGCCGCTCAGCACATCGATGCCGATCCAGAGCCCCCAGGGGTTCGTCTGAGAGAGATTCGTCGCAGCCGCAAGACCATAGCGGAACCGATAGGCAATAATAGGAAGTCCGGCCAGTAGAACGATCCCGGCTACGACGTTGAACGGCGTCACCAGCCCCCGCGCGTACTCGCGCGGCGAGAGCCCGAGGAGGAATTTCTCGCGGGCCCAGGATTGCGGCGCCAGCGCCCGCTCAGTGGTCTCATTCACGGCGGGCCTCCCCATTTCCAGCTTGGCGGCGGGCCGCCTTCTCGCGGCTCTTCGTGAAGGCGTAGAGCCCCATCAGGAAGGGCGGCCAGAGCGTCAGCACGAAGGGGACGGCGGAGAGGAAGGTCCAGGTGAATTCGGGATACGCCGTCGTCCCGAGATCCATTCGAAAGCCGAGCTGCTCGAACGGGACGTCGGTGATGTAGAGCCAGCCGGTCCCCCCCACCTCGCGTTCGCCGTA
>CAZXPE010000202.1:0-3952 GCA_964642915.1 uncultured bacterium
ACCCTTCGCGCCGAGAAGAAGCGGCTCCAGCACGCCGAGAGGCTGGCCCAGGGGCTCGGTCAGGTGCTCGGCGGTCTTTACGACGACAGGGACTCGGCGCTCGCCCGCTTCCATCAGGCCGAGCAGCTCCTGGCAGACCTTGGGAAAATAGATCCTGACCTTTCCGTCCCCGTTCGAGAGCTGACAGAGGCTCGGGTCCACCTTGAGGAGGCAGTTGCGGCAACCCGGTCTCTCAGCGGCCGGGTAACGTTTGACCCGGCCAGGCTCGAGGAGATCGATGGCCGGCTCGACGTTCTCGCCAAGCTGAAGCGGAAGTATGGCGAGAGCGTTGAAGCGGTCCTAGCCCACAGGGAGAAGGTTGCTGACGAGCTCAGGAGGATGGAGCGTCACGACGAAGCCGTGGCCGCCTTCGAGGGACGGCTCTCTGCCCTGGCCTCTCGCGCCGCATCAGGCGCTCTCGCGCTCTCTGTAGAGCGGGAAGAGGCTGCCCGGCGCCTCGAGCGGTTTGTCCAGAAGGAGATAAGAGGGCTCGGGATGGAGAAGGCCATCTTCCGCGTCTCGCTCTCGCGCGAGCCTGGAGCGTCGGGCGGCCTCACGGCCGGGGAAGAGGGATGGCGGGTGACTCAGCGGGGGGTTGACCACGCGGAATTCCTCCTCTCGGCCAACCCCGGGGAAGAGCCGAAGGCGCTCACGAGGGTGGTCTCCGGCGGGGAGCTTTCACGGACGATGCTCGGGCTCAAGGTGATCCTCGCCAGGGCCGACCGGATACCGTCCCTGATTTTCGACGAGGTGGACGCCGGGATCGGGGGGCGCATAGCCGATGTCGTCGGACAGGCGCTCAGGCGGACGGCCGATGGCCGCCAGGTCCTCTGCGTCACCCACCTCCCTCAGATCGCCGCTTACGGCCATCACCACGTCGTGGTCACAAAGTCAGCCCGTGGCTCGCGCACCAGGACGATCGTGCTGCCGCTGGATGAGCGCCGGCGCGTCGAGGAGCTGGCGAGAATGCTCGGAGGGGAGCAGGTGACAGAGACGGCCCGGCGCCACGCGAGGACGCTCTACTCGGAAGCCCGGCGTGGTGTAGAATGAGGTTTGGATGCTCGCTGGATTCCTGACGAAGATCTTCGGCACCAAGCACGAGCGCGACGTCAAACGGATGGCTCCCGCCGTCCAGGCGATCAATGCGCTCGAGACCGCGCTCCAGTCTCTCACCGACGAGGCCCTCAGAGCCAGGACCGACGATCTCAGGAGCAGGCTCGCCGACGGGGCCTCGCTCGATGATCTTCTGGCTGAGGCGTTTGCCGTCTGCCGCGAAGCGGCTCGCCGGACGGTCCGGATGCGCCATTTCGACGTCCAGCTCATCGGCGGGATCGTCCTCCACGAGGGGAAGATCGCCGAGATGGCCACCGGTGAAGGAAAGACGCTGGTGGCGACCCTCCCGGCGTACCTCAACGGCCTCACAGGCCGGGGGGTCCACATCATCACTGTCAACGACTACCTGGCCCGCCGCGATGCCCAGTGGATGGGGCCGATCTACCACGCGATCGGGTTCTCTGTCGGTGTGATCCAGCACGAGGCGTCATGTCTCTACGACCCTGCCTATGTTCCCTCAGATGTCCGGCTCGCCAATCTCAGGCCGTGCTCGCGCCGGGAGGCGTACCAGGCGGACATCACCTACGGGACAAACAACGAGTTCGGCTTCGACTACCTCAGGGACAACATGCGCTTCTCGCTGGAGGAGATGGTCCAGCGCGAGCTTCACTACGCCATCGTTGACGAGGTTGACTCGATCCTCATCGACGAGGCCCGGACCCCGCTCATCATCTCGGGGCCCGCCGAGGAGTCCACAGACAAGTACTACAAGATAGACCGCGTGATCCCCAAGCTCGCCCGGGCAGCCACTATCGTCGAGGGGAAGCTCTCAGAGATCGAGGAGGTCAGAAAGGGCGACTACATAGTGGACGAGAAGTCCAAGGCTGTCACGCTCACCGAGCAGGGGATCGCCCACTGCGAGCGCCTCCTGGGAGTGGAGAACCTCTACGACCCGATCCACATGGAGACCCTCCACCACATCAACCAGGGGCTCAGGGCCCATGCCCTATACAGGAGGGACGTGGACTACGTCATCAAAGACGGCCAGGTCGTCATCTTGGATGAGTTCACCGGCCGGCTGATGCCGGGGCGCCGCTGGTCGGATGGGCTCCACCAGGCGGTAGAGGCAAAGGAAGGCGTCAAGATCGAGCGGGAAAACCAGACACTTGCCACAGTTACCTTCCAGAACTACTTCAGGATGTACGAGAAGCTCGCCGGGATGACCGGCACCGCGGCGACAGAGGCTGAGGAGTTCGCCAAGATCTACAAACTGGACGTCGTGGTCATTCCCACCAACCGGCCGCTGATCCGTACCAACTTCCCCGACGTCGTCTACAAGACCGAAGATGAGAAGTTTGCCGCCGCAGTGGAAGAGATCGCCAAGTGCCACGCCGAGGGGCGCCCGGTGCTCGTCGGCACCATCTCCATCGAGAAGTCAGAGCGCCTCTCGAAGCTTCTCAAAAAGCGCGGGGTCTCCCACGAGGTTCTGAACGCCAAGTACCACGAGCGGGAGGCCGAGATCGTCGCCCAGGCCGGGCGCGTCGGCTCTGTCACCATCGCCACCAACATGGCGGGCCGAGGGACCGACATTCTCCTCGGCGGGAATCTGGAGTTCCTCGCCAAAGAGATGCTCAGAAGGAAGGGGCTCGATCCGCTCGCGGCTCCCGAGCAGGAGCGGCTGAAGGTGCGGGAGGAAGCCGGGAAGATCACCAACGCTGAGCACGAGCGCGTGGTGAAGGTGGGAGGTCTTCGCATCGTCGGGACGGAGCGCCACGAGTCCCGCCGTATCGACAACCAGCTTCGCGGCCGCTCCGGGCGCCAGGGCGATCCGGGGTCCTCGCGCTTCTATCTCTCGCTCCAGGACGACCTCTTGAGGATCTTCGGCTCAGAGCGGATCTCCAAGATCATGGATCGGCTGGGAATGGAAGAGGGGGAGCCGATCGAGCACAAGCTCGTGACCCGCGCCATCGCCACGGCCCAGAAGCGCGTGGAGACCCACAACTTCGAGATCAGGAAGCACCTCCTGGAATACGACGACGTCATGAACAAGCAGCGCGAAATCATCTACGGGATGAGGCGCGAGATCCTGGAGGGAGAGAGCCAGGAAGAGACGATCCGCGAGTGGATGGAGGAGCTGCTGGACGGGATCCTGGACTCATACGCCCCTCAAAGCTCCCACCCGGAGGAGTGGGACCTGGCGGGGCTCGCCGAGGCGCTGCACCGCCAGTTCGACATGAAGCTTCCCCCGGAGGTCTCAGGCGGGGAGGTCATGTCACGGCAGGGCCTTCGCGACCTCCTCGGGGAGGCTGTGGAGGAGCGCTACCGGCGCCGCGAGGGTGATCTGAGCGCCGAGGTGATGCGCCATCTCGAGCGCGTCGTGATGCTCCAGGTGATCGACACCCAGTGGAAGGACCACCTCCTCTCCATGGACCACCTGAAGGAGGGGATCGGCCTCAGGGGCTACGGCCAGCGCGAGCCTCTCACCGAGTATAAGCGGGAGGGGTTTGACCTCTTCAGCGAGATGGTGGAGAGGGTGAAAGCGACGGTGGCCGAGTGGCTCCTCAAGGTCCAGATGGTCCGCGAGGGCGCCCCCGAGATGAGAAATCCATGGGTCCACGCCATCGAGTCGCGCGGGGAGTTGACCGCGACCAATGCCCCGCAGGAAGCCAGGCGGCCCGCTTTCACGAGCGGCCCGAAGGTCGGCCGGAACGACCCCTGCCCCTGCGGCTCAGGCAAGAAGTACAAGAAGTGCTGCCTGCTCAAGGCGGGATAGTTACATCTTAAACCGCCCGCTACGACGGCAAGTCCTCCAGGTGAATCCCCTTGCCATCCTTCAGGGCTCTCCACCGCCACGTAGAAC
>CAZXPE010000203.1:0-3943 GCA_964642915.1 uncultured bacterium
GAGAGAAGCGGTGAACGCTTCGGCGGCAGGGTGTGGAGCCTCTGAGAAGCGGCCGCCCCAGGGTTTTTTTGGGGGGGGAGTCATCTCAGGCGCGGAAAGGCTCGGGCGGGGCGGACTCTTCCAGGAGCCTTGAGATCTCGCCCATCAGCCGGCGGGTGATCTCCTCCCGGATCGCTCGTGAGATCTTCCGTCCCCGCCTGATCCGCTCGAAGAGGATCGGCTCGCCGAACCGCATCGTGAGAGGGTGGGGGAGCGGAACGTGAAACGCCCCTTTCGCCATAGCTTCGTAGGTCCCGTGGATCGCCACAGGGACCACGGGCGCTCCAGACCTGAGAGCGATCATCGCCACTCCGGGCTGGCCCTTGACGAGGCGCCCTTCCCGGCTGAAGGGGCCCTCAGGGAAAATCCCGATCACCCCCCCGTCGTCCAGGACGCTCAGCGCCCGTTTTATTGCTCCCGGATCCGGGCGCTCGAGGCTGATCGGGATGGAGCCGACGTGGCGGTGAAAGGGCGGATGAAGCGGCGTCGCCCGGTAGACGCGCGGCATCACGAGGAAAGCGATCTTCCGCGGCAGTGCTGCGCCCAGAAGGACTCCGTCCAGGTAGTTGTGATGGTTGGCCGCGACGATCAGGGGGCCGCATGGCGGGATCCGATCAAGCCCCGAAACCGTGAAGTCGAAAAGGCGGCGCAGGAGAGGGCGGACGGCCGCCCTCAAGGCCCCATAGAGGAGTGGAACGGCCTCTCCGTTGCGCGGGAATGTCGCGCCGGGGGGGAGAAACGGGAGGACCGCCGCCTTCTGCAGTTCTTCTCCGGGTGCCATGGCTCCTCAGATCCGGGCAGGACCACTCGTTTATAGCACTCCCTCTCGACGGTGACAAGAGCGGGGGCCGAGCCGCGTACCGGCGCGCGCCCCTCAGCGGGCTCGTGCCAACCTGTAGCGCGCCACGGCTGAGTTGTGCTGCTCCAGGGTGTTGGAGAAGAAGTGGCGGCGATCGTCCATGGAAACGAAATACAGGTAGTTCACCTTTGCTGGGTTGAGCGCCGCGATGATGGCGGCCTTGCCGGGGCTTGCGATGGGGGCCGGGGGGAGCCCCTGGCGCCTGTAGGTGTTGTAGGGGGAATCCACCTTGAGATCCTCCCGGGTCAGGGCGCGGCCGTCTTTTCCAGTGGCGTACCTCACGGTGGGGTCGGCCTGAAGCGGCATCTGGCGCTTGAGGCGGTTCCAGAAGACGGCCGAGATCAACGGCAGCTCGTCAGGCTCCACCGCTTCTTTCTCTATGATCGACGCAAGGGTGAGGATCTCGTGGAGCGTCAAGCCCTGTGCCCGCGCCCGCTCCTGGATCTCCGGCGTGATCTGTTCCCGAAGGCGGTGCGCCATCCGGGCAAGGATATCTTCAGCGGTCATTCCCTTGGTGAACGAGTAGGTGTCAGGAAAGAGGTATCCCTCAAGGGTTGGGGCCTCCACGCCGAGCTTCTGGAGGAATCCCCGGTCCCGGGAGAGCCGGAGCACCTCTCGCGCTTCGGCCAAGCGATCGGCCTCCAGGAGGCGGGCCAGGTCCGAGACTGTTGCCCCTTCGGGGAAGAGGATAACGCGGGGACGGACTTTTCCAGACTCAAGAAGCGCCAGGATCGTGACGGTTGTGGCGTCCTGGGGGATCTCGTACTCGCCGGCCTTGAGGCTCTTGGCGCTTCCCCTGAGGGCGGCGAGGAAGGCGAACCCGATTGAACTCCTGATGGCCCCGGCTTCCTTGAGCCGCCCCGCCACCTGGAGAAATCCCTGGCCCTGGGGGATCTCTACAACCAGAGGCCCGGCCTGAACGAGAGGCGCGGGGACCGCCACCCACCAGACTTGAAGCAATGCCAGGGCGAACACGGCCGCCAGAATCAGAAGGAGCCACTTCCTGCCTGTCGGGCCTGAAGCGGGGAAGGGGGCCAGCCGGAGCTTGAGTTGCCTCGGGGTTTCCATATCGAGGTATTGACGAATTTGTTTTACTTTACAGATCCTTTGGCTTATTGTCAATTTCTCCGGCGTCCCATGTGAACGCGCGCAGCCAATTCTGTGTGGATTCTGATATAATGCGCATTCGGGCTCGGCCTCGAGATTCTTGAAGGAGGTTTTTGATGCTGGATCTTCAACTTCCGCTGCAGCAGGAGTGGCAGGCTCAAGACCGGCAGTACGGCAGGATGATTCTGGAGCCGTTCGAGCCGGGGTTTGCCCTCACCATCGGCAACGCATTCCGCCGCGTGCTCCTCTCCTCCATCCACGGCGCCGCCCCCACCTGGGCGAAGATCGAAGGGGTGCACCATGAGTTCTCCCATCTCCCCGGCGTGATGGAAGACACGCTTGACGTCATCCAGAACCTGAGGGAAGTGGTGTTCGCCCTCCATGTCAACCGGCCGAAGATCCTCCGTCTTCGGGCCCAAGGGCCCAAGCGAGTCACGGCCGGCGATTTCGATCCCGACGCCGACGTGGATATCCTGAACTCCGATCAGCCCCTCGCCACTCTGGACAAGGACGGGGGCATTGAGTTGGAGGTCTGCATCGAGCGCGGGCGGGGGTATGTGCCGGCGGAGAAGCGGGAGCCGGAGGCCCTTCCCATCAACGCCATCCTGATGGACTCCGACTTCTCACCGGTACAGAGGGTCAATTTCCACGTTGAGCCGGTGAAGGAAAAAGGAGCCAGCCAGGAGAGGTTGCTCCTGGAGGTCTGGACGAACGGAAGCGTGACCCCGCAGGCGGCTGTGGGAGAGGCCGCCCGGATTCTCGAGGACCACTTCGACCTCCTCTGTCGCTTCCCCCAGGGGCTTGAGGTTGAGGAGGAGGTCATCCCGGCGGCTGTGCCGGCTGTGGAGATCAACGAGAACCTCTTCAGAAACGTGGAGGAGCTTGAGCTGTCGGTCCGCGCCTCCAACTGCCTCAAGACCGCGAACATTCGGACCATCGCAGACCTCGTCCAGCGGAGCGAGGCGGAGCTTCTCAAAACCAAAAACTTCGGCAAGAAGTCTCTGAACGAGATAAAGGCGATACTCGGAGAGATGGGGCTCTCGCTCGGAATGCGGCTCGATCCTGAGGAAGTGGAGAGGTTCAGGGCCCAGTACGAGCACCCCCTCGAAGGCTAAGGCCGGGGATCGGGAACACGAACCTCGAACCCCGGCCCCCGAATCCCTACAGTCTCCAGTTATCGATCCTCAGCCCAGGAATCCTATCGAAGTGGCTCGTGTTGTTGGTCACGAGGGTCCCTTTCGACGCCAGCGCGATGGCGCCGATGAGGAGATCCGCATCATCGAGCGTACGGCCAACGCGTTCGAGATCTGCCTTGATCTTTCCATTGAACCTAGCCACGCCCCGGCCTGCGCCTTCCGAACCACTTCCGGTGGCTCTTGATGTCCGTGATGATCTCCTCGGCGGTCCGGGTGTTCTCCCACCTTCCGCAGAAGCCGGTCCCCCTGGCCTTGCCGGTGTCTTCTCCCCTTGGCGAAAGGTAGTCTTCCACGAGGTCCGTGACCACATCCTTGATCGTCCGGTGCTCGTGAGTTGCCTTCTTCTTCAGTTCCTTATGGACCTCCTCGGGAAGTTCAACGATGAGCTTTGCCATGCCCAATCACCTCGGGAGAGATGCTAGCAATAATATTGCAATATTGTCAACGCACTCCCGGTCGAGCGGTTCGAGGAAACAGAAAGGGGAAGGGAAAAGGGGACAGGCTACTTTTTGTAGCGATACATCGCAGCAGTGCGCATGCAACTGTTTTTAATCGACAGGGTCTTGCGGCCTCCACGTCACCGTGAAGTCCTCAAGCGTCCCTGGAAGACCTAAGAAAAGTAACCTGTCCCCTTTTTCCCAGGGGTTGCTTCAAGGGCTCCTCGGGGACGTACGCGGAGCGCCGCGCTCGGTCAGGAGGCGCGATCGGCGTCTGCATGAGGCGTACTGGACCTATGGGTATA
>CAZXPE010000204.1:0-3936 GCA_964642915.1 uncultured bacterium
AAGGGAGAGAACCGGGGACGCCTGGAGCATCTGGCGCGCGATCTAGGGCTGTCTGACTCTGTGATCTTTACGGGATACCGGGACGGTGATCTCGGCGAGGTTCTCGCGGCGCTCGACTGTTTTGTCCTGCCGGGGGCCGGGTCGGATGAAAGCTGCCGTGCCGCGCTCGAGGCGATGGCCGTCGGAAAGCCGGTTGTCGCTCCGCCGGTGGGAGCGCTCCCGGAGACGATCGTTGATGGAGAGACAGGACGGCTCGTGCCTCCCGGAAGTCACGAAGCGCTCGAGGAAGCCATCAGAGAGCTTCTGAGCGACGCAGCCAGGGCCAGGGTGATGGGAGCCGCCGGCCGGCGGCGAGTCGTCGAGCTGTTCAGCCCGGCCCGCCGTATGCGCGAGGTGGAGGAATGCTACGAAAAGATCCTGAGGCTGTGGCGCCGGTGACTCTCCGCATTCTCCACCTGATGAGCTGCCGCGGCTGGAGTTCCGATGCTTACTGGGCTGCACGGGCCTGCGCCGAGCTCGAGCGGACCGGCCACCAGGTTTCTCTCTGCTGCCGGGCGGATACCGAAGAGAAGGTCATACGGAGAGTCAGAGACCTCGGGCTCAAGAGGATCGAGACCCTCCGGTTTGGCAGCGGGTGGGCTCCGCTGGACGACTTGGCCGACCTCAAGACCATGCTCGCATGGTTTTCCGACTTCGACGTGGTTCACGTTCACAGGGGGAAAGAGCACTGGCTGGCTGCCGTCGCGAACCGGCTCTCTCGAAGGCCGGTTCATCTCGTCAGGACCCGCCACATTGTCCATCCGGTCCGGCCGCACGCGGCGAACCGATGGCTCTACCGGAGGGCCACTGACCTCGTCGTCACGGTAAGCGAGGCGATCCGTCAGCAGTACGTGGCGTCGGCGCTCATAGCTGGGGACAGCGCAGTGGCCCTTCACGGAGGGGTCGATGCCGAGGCGTTTCACCCCCGCGTTAACGGGAGAGCCTTTAGAGACTCGCTCGGGCTACCGGCAGGCACTCCCTTGATCGGGCTGGCTGGTGGCTTTCGCGTCATGAAGGGCCACCTGGTAGTCGTGGAAGCCGCCGCCCGGCTCGCACGTGAGGGTCTGCGCCCAGCGTTCCTCTTCATCGGACGGGGGAGCGGGGAGACGGCCGTCCGCGAGGCGATCAGTCGCGAGGGGTTAGAGCGACAGTTCATCTTCACCGGCTTCGTCCCTGACCTGCCGCGGGCCCTGGCTGCCATGGACGTGGCGCTCTACGTTCCTATCGAGTCGGACGGAATGGGCCGGGTCGTCTATGAGTACCTGGCGGCGGGGCGTCCGCTGGTGGCGAGCCGGGTCGGAGTGGTTCCAGAGATCCTCACCGACGGGAGGGATGCGCTGCTCGTCCCCGCCGGAGACTCGCAGGCTCTCGCCACTGCAATCAGGAGGCTGTTGAGAGAACCGGATCTGCGTCGCTCCCTCGGCGCAGCCGGGAGAGAGTTGGTGGAGAGCCGGTACTCAGGCGCCCGGCTTGCCGGCAGGCTGGCCGAGCTCTACTCCACCCTCGTAGCTGACAGGGGCCGCTCGTGAAGATTTCGATCCTCTGTTTCGACCTCTCAGATAACGCCGCCGGACGCGCTGATCTCCTGGCACGATTGCTCGCTCCCCGCTTTGAGGTCGAGGTCGTTGGGCCGGCCTTCGGTGACGGGATCTGGCCTCCGGTCAGCAAGGGGCCTATCAGATACCTGAGCGTGCCAGGAAGGACCTCACTCGGCCTCCCTAAGCTCGTTCGAGAGCTGCTCAACCTGGCCGATGGCGATCTGCTCTACGCCTCCAAACCCCGCTCGACCAGCTTTGGGATCGGCCTTCTCAAGAGGCGGATGACCGGACGGCCGCTCGTGCTCGACATCGACGACTGGGAGGTAGGTTTCTTTTACCGTTCCGGCTTCTGGGGAGGGCTGGGGCGGTTTCTGAACGTGGGAAACCCGAACGGGCTCCCGTGGACGTGGCTGATGGAACGGCTCGCGAGCCGTGCGGACCGCCTGACAGTCGGCTCCCGGTTTCTCGAACGCAGGTTCGGGGGGCTTCTGATTCCGCACGTCAGGGACACCGAATCGTGGCGGCCCGGCGTCGGGAACACCGACAGGGCCCGCGCTCTCCTGGGCCTCAAGAGCGGCCGCGTTGTGATGTTCCTGGGAACCCCCCGGGACTACAAAGGGATTGACGACCTCGCCGTGGCCATCAGGAGGCTCAACCGGCCCGACGTGATCCTGGCAGTGGTCGGATGCGCCCCTGAGAGCCGGGTCGGAAGGCGATTGGCATCGATGGGCCCCGCTGTCCGAACGATCGGCCCGGTCCCGTTTCCTGAGATTCCCGATTTCCTCTCGGCGGCCGACTTGATCGTTGTCCCCCAGCGCCTCACCAGCGACACGGTTGGACAGGTGCCCGCAAAGCTCTTTGACGCCATGGCTCTGGGCCGGCCGATCGTGTCCACTCGAGTCTCGATGATTCCGGAGATCCTGGACGGCTGCGGTGTGCTCGTTGAGCCGGGACGGCCTGAGGAATTTGAGCGGGCCATCGGGTTTCTTTTGGATCATCCCGAGGAGGCCGCAGCTCTCGGCATGAGGGCCAGGGCTCGCTGCGAGGAGCGTTACAGTTACGTCTCGGCCAGGGCGCTTCTCTTCCCTCTGATAGACACTCTTCTTCAGCCGAGGTCGGCGTGAAGCTAGCCGTCATCTGCCGCCCCTTCGTCTTCCACGGCGGCCTCGAGCGTGCGACGGCGGGGTTGATCAACGAGCTGGTTCGTCGAGGGCACGAGGTCCACCTCCTGACAACCGGGGGCCAGGGGGCGTGGCCGGGCGTGGTTCTTCACCACCTCCCGGTCGTCAGGCATCCATCGCTCCTTCGGCTCCTCTCTTTTGCCTTCTCCGCCGCTTTCGCCGCCCGCCGCGGAAAATACGACATCGTGCAGAGCCACGAGCGCACTCTCGTCCACGACCTCTACCGCGCCGGAGAGGGGTGCCATCGAGGCTATCTCGCCGAGAAGGCTTCGCGACTGAAGGCCCGCGAGCGTCTCTCCCTTTACGCCAACCCGTACCACAGGGCCGTCCTGGCCCTGGAGCGCCGCATCTTCACGCCGGGACGGTACAGGCACCTGATCGCCATCTCAAAGTCAAGCGGGAGGGAGATCCGCGCGCTGTACAGGGTCCCCGAGGGAGACATCACCGTTGTGTATAACGGGGTTGACCTGATCCGCTTCACTCCCGACAACCGGGACCGCCATATGAGATCCGTCCGTGAGGAACTTGGCGTTCCATCGGACGCGTGGACGGTCCTCTTCGTCGGCTCGGGGTTTGAGCGGAAGGGACTCGGCCCTCTGGTTGAGGGTTTCGCCATGCTCAGCGACCGATCAGCCAGGCTGCTGGTCGCCGGGAAAGGGGACACGCGTCACTACCGCGCCCTCGCCAGCCGATTAGGAGTCGGAGGGCGCGTGATCTGGGCGGGCGCTCGGCCCGACATCGAGCGGCTCTACGGAGCCGCAGACGCTGTGGCGCTCCCGGCATTCTACGAGCCGTTCGGAAACGTTCATTTGGAGGCGCTCGCTTCGGGGCTTCCACTTCTCGCCAGCGCCCGGAGCGGCGGCGCCGAAGTGGTAACTCCGGCCGTCAACGGGCAGATCGTGAGCGAGCCTTCCGACCCTGTGGAGATTGCCTCCGCGCTCGAATCGCTACGGGATCCGCCATGCGGAGGGTGGTCCGCGCCGGCGCGGGCTGCCGCGCTTCCTTTCACTCACGCGGCCCAGGCTGACGCCCTCGACCTCATATACCTTCGCGTAGCCGCTAAGCGCAGGACTTGATTATTCAGCGCTGGTGCGGGATAGTAAGGCGCTCGGCTTAACCGTCGAGGGGCACGATAAATGAAGATCCTGGTGGTGGATGACGAGCGGGCGATACGACTG
>CAZXPE010000205.1:0-3921 GCA_964642915.1 uncultured bacterium
GGAGCCCACTATGAACGTGCTGAAGCCGGAAAAGAAGCTCGCCGTGCTGTCTGCCCTGGTAGAGGGCAACTCGATCCGCTCTATCTCCCGCATGACGGGTGTCCACAAAACGACTCTCTTGCGCTTGCTCAAGGAAGTGGGCGATAACTGTGCCAGAACTCTCGATGAGCGGATGCGCGGCCTGACCTGCCAGGAGATCGAAGCCGATGAGGTGTGGGCCTTCGTGAAGAAGAAGCAGCGGCGATTGACGCCTGAAGAAAAGTTGAACCCGGAGGTTGGGGACCAGTACGCCTTTATCGCCTTGGACCCCCGGACCAAGCTAGTGCCCGTGTTCGTGATCGGCAAGCGAGGTGGCGCAACGACCTTCCGCTTCGTCCAAGAACTTCGGGATCGGCTCACCAACCGCATCCAGATGAGTACTGACGCCTTTCGGCCCTACGTGGAGGCAGTAGAGAGCGCCTTCGGGGCCGACGTGGACTACGCGCAGCTTATCAAGGTGTACGAAGCGGAGAACCCCGGCCCTGACCGGTACAGTCCGCCAGCGGTGACCGGAGTCCAGAAAATCCAGGTGGCGGGTCGGCCCGAGCCGAGTCGGATTTGCACGTCCTACGTCGAGCGAAATAACCTGACGATCCGCATGCAGCTTCGGCGCTTCACCCGGCTGACCAACGGGTTCAGCAAGAAGCTGGACAATCTGAAGGCGGCCCTTGCCATTCACTTCGCGTGGTACAACTTCTGCCGGATTCACGGTTCGCTCCGCGTCACCCCGGCAATGGCGGCAGGGGTAACCGACCGGGCGTGGGATTTGAGGGAATTGCTATGAGTCGCCGGGTGAAAGAACAATTGTCCCTCTATGGAAGCCGCCAGCAGGGCAAGGGGCCGACGACCGACAATGGGTATCGGCCTCTGCCCTCTATATGGGATGGCGATGACGCCGAGCTTTTAGAGCGCATGCTCAGGTTCTATCCTCGAAAGCGGCCGAAGCGCATTCTTGACGCGACGATGAACGTTGGCCGGTTTTGGCGTGGGAGCCGTCGTCGGGTGATCGGCCTGGACATTGGCACGCACTACCGGCCCGCCGTCGTCGGGGACAATATACGGATGCCCTTCAAAGATCGAAGCATAGATGTGATAGTATACGATCCGCCGCACGTTCCGAATCAGGGCAAAGACAAACAGAAGGACTTTAACACCCGCTTCGGCCTGATCTTGAAGTCGCCAAAGGAAAACGGCTATAACTTCTCCTACTTGTACCAACCATTCGCAGAGGAAGCGTATCGAATCCTGAAGGTTGAAGGAGTGCTCTTTTGCAAGCTCACCGACTATGTGCATAATCATCGCTTGCAGTGGGCGCATGTCGAAATGGTCAAAGCGGCTTCCACCGCGGGGTTTCAGCCCTGCGATTGCATCGTCAAGATCAGGAAAGGGCCGATTGTGGACCCGAAGTGGAAGGTCGCCCACCATGCAAGGCGGCAGCACTGCTATTGGATGGTCTTTCGCAAATCTCCGAAGTGCGAGTAACTGGCCTCTCAGTCTTTGATCTTCACATCCCACTCCAGGAGCATGGTACAAAGGGCGACCGGCAAGTCTCGGATTGAGCACTTTCCATCGGAAGCGTCGAAATGAACCCGGAAGGCTTTTTGTCCGCGCTTCATCACGTCGGCCCCGAGGCTCACCCGGCCCTTTCTGTAGCCCACGCGCTGCGGATCGGAAGTTCCGATGAGCTTCAGAAGGGCAATTGGAATTTCGAGAAGCTGGTAATGGATCAGCGGCTCGCGCCAAATAGCCCGAAGCATGACAATCAGGTCGTAGCGGCTCAGATGTGCCATGACCCGCTCGATTAAGACCTTTGCGGTCCAGGGTTCTTTTTCCGTCGTGCATAACTTCGTGATAACGATCCGATCTGCCCGCGTGCCCTCTCCGGTCTCAGTTTTCAGAGAAATCCGATAGTCCTCAACAAGGAGATCATGGCGGGGCTGGTTCTTACCTCCCGGTTCGATGGGCGTGAATGGCCTCTTAATCCGCTTAAAGGCGCGCTCAACGAGATCCTCGAAATAGATGCCTTGTGGCGGGAGAGCAGGATAGGCGGCATGGTGGAGATTGACATGAAATTTCAGTGCCTCCGCGAAGTCCCCTGCGAATACCCCGCCTTGCGCCATTGTGGGGTATCCTGGGCAAGGTCAGCCCCAAAGTCAAGAAAAGCATGCCCTCCCAATCTCCCTCAAATTAGCCCACTACCAACTTCCGCCCGTTCTGGACAGCCTCTCAAGGGAAAGGCATACTGAGGCCCATGGAGCCGGAAAAGCTCACGCTTGCCGTCAGGGGCATGCACTGCGCCTCCTGTGTCAGCAAGGTGGAGGGCGCCCTGGCGGGGGTCGCCGGCGTGAGCGAGGCCGCGGTGAACCTGGCCACCGAGAAGGCCACCGTCACGTTTCAGCCCGGCCAGGTCGCCATCGCCGACCTCAAACGGGTGGTGGAGGCGGCCGGCTATCTGCTCCTGGCACCCCAGACGACTGACGAGGCGGCGCCGGACCGGGAGCGGCTCGAGCGCGAGCGAGAGAACCGGCTCCTCAGGCTGAAGGTCATCGTCGGCGCGGTGCTCTCGGCCCCCGTGATCCTCGGGAGCTTCCCCGAGATCTTTCCGTGGATCCCCCCGTTCCTGGCAAATCCCTGGGTCCAGCTTCTCCTGACCACGCCGGTCCAGTTCTGGGTCGGGCTGCATTTTCATCTGGGGTTTTGGCACGACCTCATGCGGCGCTCCCCGAGCATGAACAGTCTGGTTTCTCTGGGGACCAACGCGGCGTACTTTTTCAGCGTAGCGGTGACCTTCTGGCCTCACACCTTCATGCGGCACGGGGCGATGACCTACTACGACACCGCCGCGGTCCTGATGACGCTCATCGTGCTCGGCCGCTGGCTTGAGGCGCGCGCCCGCGGCCGCACCTCCGAGGCGATCCGCCGGCTGATGGATCTGGCTCCCAAGACCGCCCGCGTCATCCGGAACGGTGAGGAACGGGACTTCCCCGTCTCTGAGGTCGTCGAGGGAGACCTGATCCGCGCGCGCCCCGGAGAGAAGATCGCGGTGGACGGCGTGGTCGTGGACGGTGCCTCCGCGGTGGACGAGTCCATGCTCACGGGCGAGAGCCTCCCCGTGGAGAAGCGCTCGGGCTCGTCGGTGATCGGGGGGACGGTGAACCGCACCGGGAGCTTCACCTTCCGCGCCACGCGCGTCGGCAAGGAGACGGTGCTGGCCCAGATCGTCAGGCTGGTGGAGGAAGCCCAGGGCTCCAAGGCGCCGATCCAGCGACTGGCCGACAGGGTCTCGGCGGTCTTCGTCCCCATCGTGATCCTCATTGCGCTCCTCACCTTCGGCGTCTGGTGGCTCTGGGGGCCCCACCCGGCGTTCCTCTTCGCGCTGACCAACGCGGTGGCGGTCCTCGTCATCGCCTGTCCCTGCGCCATGGGGCTTGCCACTCCGACGGCCATCATGGTCGGAACCGGCAAAGGCGCCGAGCACGGAGTGCTGATCAGGAGCGCCGAGGCCCTGGAGTTGCTCCACAAGGTGAGCACTGTCGTCCTCGACAAGACCGGCACCCTGACCGTCGGCCGCCCGGTCGTGACGGATCTCATCCCGGTTGACGGGACGGCTCCGGATGACCTTCTGGCTCTCGCCGCCGCCGCCGAGCAGGGCTCCGAGCCCCCGCGGGGGGAGGCGATCGTGGCCGAGGCCAAAGCGCGGGGCCTGGCGCTCCCGCCGGTGGAGGAGTTCAACGCGATCCCGGGGCACGGGATCGACGCCCTGGCGCCCGATGGCCGCGTTCTCCTCGGCAACGCGCGCCTGATGGCCGATCGCGGCATCGACGTCGGCACCCTGGCCGCGCGCGCTGAAGCCCTCGCCGCTGAGGGGAAGACCGCCGTCTT
>CAZXPE010000206.1:0-3890 GCA_964642915.1 uncultured bacterium
TCAGCTTCCCCTCAGGCCGGTTGGCCAGCCGCGAGAAGACACCGAGCGGGACCTTCGCTTTGTACCTTCCGTACAGCTCGATCTCGTCCTCCCCGAGTCCCAGGCTCCGTGCAACCGTGATCACAGGCTCAAGCTTTCGTCCTTGCTCAACCAGCATCACATGCTCCTCCCAACCTGGCTCCACGCCTTGTTCAATTTTTCGGCTTCCCCTGGCTCGCTTCCATATCCTTCAATACATAAATTCTGTATCTTTCCCTACAGAACCGGGCAGAGAAGAGACGGAAAGTCATTTCAAAACGTGGAACGCTCTGCGGGAACAGCGGGGATGACGCTTCTGCCGGGGTGCCCCCTCGCCAGACCTCATCGCCTCGACGGCGTCAGCTCGACGGAAGCCCGAGCAGCGAGATGACCCCATCCGCGGCGAGAAACACTACCGCGTCGCTCTAGGACGGTTGCGCCCGGGCCTCGGCGCCGCGACGACCCGCACCGCGAGCGTGACCGGCACCGACGCCGGGAAGAGACAGCTTCTTGCGTCGCACGCCTGATAGCGGAGCGACCCCTTGAGAACGTGGTTCCCCTGCCGGGCCGAGGCCCCCGCCCTGAGAGGGAGCACGATCTCAAAGGTTCCCTCGTACGTCATCAAGTCGTCCGCGGTCCCCGGCAGGCGGTACGGGGTCCCCGGCGGGTAGACCGGCTTGCCGGGACTCACCCCGCCCGCTGCCTTCAGGTCGAGCTCCACCGGAACGAAAAAATCCCCGCTCGCCGGATTGGCCTGAACGTGGTAGCCGTCGGCGGCTACGACCGTGAAGCGCGCCTCACCCGCCATGCCGGCAGTCAGCGTGACCTGAGCCGGCTCGCTGACGGCGACCGCCGCAAGAGGGTTCCCGCCGACCGCTGTCGTCACCCCTGGGCCAGCAGCTCGTCAAGCCGCGCTTTGAGCGCGATCAGCTCGGCGTCAAAGTTAGTCGAATCGAGGAGCGAGAAGAAGCGGATCTTGCCGTCCCCATCGATGAGTAGGTTCGACCCGATGGGGACCTGATCGCGCGGCAGGACGGGCAGGACGCCGGGAGGCGCGTAGCTCGTCGCCACCTTCCCGTTGGCGTCGAGCAAGACGGGAAAGGTGAACTTGAGGGTTCTCCCCCACTGAGCGGCCTTGGTCTTCGACTCCTTCACGTTGATGACAAAAACCTGAACGCCGCGGTCCTTGTATCGCTGGTGCAGCGCTTCGAGATGCGGAGCCTCCGCATTGCAGAACGGTCACCAGCTCGTGCCGAAGTGAATCACCACAAACTTCCCCTGCTGGCGGGCGAGCGTGTGCATCTTGTCTTTCACGTCCTTCAAACGGAAGGACGGCGCCGGGTCCCCGATCATCGGCTGCATCATCGTCGTCATCTCTCTTCCTCCTTCAGGCGGCGCTTCGGCCGCCTCCTCGGACAGATTACGGCCGCAAACACTTCTGCATCCGGCTCACGGGCGGCCCGCAGCGAACCCTCTCAAGACGAACGCCGCTATGCTGATGGCCATGAAGGCGTAGCTCAGGCGGTAGAGGAGGGGCTGCCGCTCGGGGGCGATGAGCCCGAATGCCCTTCCGAAGCCGGCGACCAGTGCGAGCCCGCCCCCCAGGACGGCACTCCCCACGATGAAGAACGTGAGCCAATCGACCACGAGACCCTACCCCGCCTGGCCGGTCCGCTTGCCATACGCCTCCACCAGATCGTAGGCGCTCTTCACTCCCGAGGCGAACGCCTTCAGCGCCTCCTCGTGGAGCGCCTCCAGAGCTTCCTGTTTCAGCTCCAGGTAGCGCTTCGAGGTCAGCGCGTGGAACTCGCGCGGCCTGGGGAGGTCGATCTCCATCACCTTCTTGACCCTGGTGGGCCGGTTTGTCAGGACGATCAGGCGGTCGGCCAGAAAGATGGCCTCCTCCAGCTCGGAAGTCACGAAGAGGTTGGTCCGGCCGATCTCCTCGAAGAGCCGGAGATAATACTCCTGCATCAGCTCCCTCGTCATGGCGTCGAGCCCGCGAAACGGCTCGTCCATCAGCATGACCTTCGGGTCGTTTATCATCGCCCGCGCCAGCTCGGCCCGCCGCTGCATCCCGCCCGAGAGCTGGATCGGGTACCTGTCGGCGAAGTCCTTGAGCCCGACCTTTTCCAGGAGACGCTTCGCCTCGCGCCGGGCTTCCTCTTTCTTCATGCTCCTCCTCACGCTGGGACCGAAGGTCACGTTGTCCAGCACCGTCATCCACGGAAAGAGCGCGGTTTCCTGGAAAACCACCAGGCGGCTCCACTCCGGCCCTCCCACCCGCTCCCCGTCGAGGAGGATCTCTCCCCGCGTTGGCAACTCGTAGCCGGCCAGGAGGTTCACGATGGTGGTCTTCCCGCACCCGGAGGGGCCGATCAGGACGTTGAGCTTCCTCCGCATGACGGTGAACGAACAGTCCTCGAGGACCACTTTCGGGTCGGTCTCGCTCCCGAAGACCTTGCTGACGTGCCGCGCCTCCATCTCGCCGAAGCGTTCAACCGCCATGATCTACTCTCCTCCTGCCATCGCGCGCCCTCAGCGGGATGGCGCGCCGGGCTTCTTCGGGTCCACACCGAAGAGGACGCGCAGCCTGATCCCGATGGGCGTGCCGAAAAACGCCGCCAGCCCCCAGAGCCAGCCGTGGAGGCTGGTGGAGGCGATCCCGCTGAAATACGCCCCGATGTTACAGCCAAACGCGATCCGGGCGCCATACCCCATCAAAAGACCTCCGAGCAGCGACGCGGCGACGACGCCGGGCGGTACGCGCCGCGCTGAGGCGAAGCGCCCGGCCAGCCCTGCCGCCAGGAAGGCGCCTGAAACGAGCCCCAGGTCCATCACTGTCGTCACGTCGGCAAGCACCGGAGCCGCCAGCGCCTGCCGCGGGAACCCTTCGCTCCAGAACGGCACAGCCGAGAGGTCGTAGCCAACGGCCTGGAGCGCTTTGCCTCCCCAGAGAGCAAAGGCCCACGTGATCCCCCACGGGAAACCTGACAGAACCAGCGTCAGCGCGTTCAGGACGGCAAGCGCCACGCCCCCCGCCAGGAGAGGCCATGGCCCCCTCAGGAGGCGCCGCCACCCTCGGACGGGGGGCGGCGAGGCCGGCCTCACCCCCAGCCGCCGCCTTTCGACCAACCACGTTGCCCAGGCGATCAGGGCGAAAGCTGCGAGCTGAAGAAGGACCGCCCCGGTCCATCCGATCGAGGCGCCGAGAGAGATCTCTCCGAGCGACGGCGCAGCCAGCCAGAACGGCATGTGAAACGTCGCGAAGACCGAGCCCGCGATGAAAGCCGCCAGAGTGATCGCCGAATAAGTCGTTCCTCCTCCAAAATGGAAGAGCGTGCCCGAAGCTCAGCCGCCGCCGAGCTGCATCCCGATAGAGAAGATGAACGCGCCGGCCAGCACTGAGAGGCCGGCCGGCGCCACTGCTCCGCTCACAGCGCGTCCCAGCACCGTCCCTGAGGCCAGCATCGGGGCGAAGAGCAGAGTGGCCACAGCCATCATGAGCATCTGGGCTCTGAGGCCTCTGCCGTCGCCCGCTGACACGAAGACCCGGAACGCGGTAGTAAAGCCGAAGGCCGCATGATAGAGGACGAGCCCGCAACCGGCCCCCACCAGGAAAAGCGCGGCTTGGTTGAGGCTGTAGTTGGGCCAGAGCCAGATCAGCCCGTTCAGGAGGAGGCCGGCGGCCACCACCACCATCTCAGGCTGCACCGGCCGCTGACCACGCTCGGCGACCGGGCCCGCAGACCGCTGATCCAAAACCACACTACGGTCCGTCATGGTCAGTCCATCGGCACGTATGCGTACCCTTGCATCTCGTAATCGGCGATAGAAACGTAGCTGTTGTGGATCACCGAGACGAGCGGGAG
>CAZXPE010000207.1:0-3858 GCA_964642915.1 uncultured bacterium
GCCTGGGCAAGCCGCTCCTGGTAGCGGCGGTAGATGAGAGCGATCTGCTCCTCCCGGGGGGTCCTGGCCAGCCGCTCCGCCTCCTCCACTGAGACCATCTGGTTCTTGGCGTGGCTGATCCGATGGACCACGCCGGACGGCGGCATCGCCCTCTCGTCGATCTCCCTCTCGCGGAGACACTCTTTCACCACTGCGAGCCTGTCGTCCTCGTCGTAGATGACGAAGCTCTGAGAGATGCCGAGGTGCCGGACGTGCTCGCGGAGAATCCTGACGCACGCCGAGTGGAATGTGGAGATGAGCGGCGGTCGAATGGCGAACGGGAGGAGGAGCGCTTCAACGCGGCGGCGCATCTCTTCCGCCGCCTTGTTTGTGAATGTGACAGCCAGGAGATTTCGCGGATGCGCTCCCTTGACGGCAAGGAGATAGGCGATCCGGTGGGCGATGACTCGCGTCTTCCCGCTTCCCGCCCCTGCCAGGACCAGGAGCGGCCCCTCGGCCAGGGTCACCGCCTCTCGCTGGGCCGGGTTCAGCTCTCCGAAGATCTCATCGGGTCCCGCTTTCGGTCGCCACATGGGGTTCTACGATACCACACCCCACGCGCGACGTAACCGTCTCCGGCCTGATCGCCAGCTAAGCCGGCTCAAAGGGTTTTATTCTATTCCGTCGTGGTCGGATCGACAGGCCGGAGGCCTTCAACGGATGCGGAGTCTCGGAGCCTCTGATCAGCGCAGACAAACTCCCATTGGGGCTCCGGAGTTCTCTTGGCGAGAAGGAGGGCAGAAGCCAGGTTGAGCAGCACGACCTCATACGTCTCCCAGTTTTCATCAAAGCGCAGAGCGAGCTTTCGAGCGACCAGCGAGGAAAAGACGCCTTCACGCCGGCGTAAAAACTCTCTCCCCGCTCCGGAGAAACTCCCTCACTCTTGTAGAACCCGGCTCCCGGAAATATTGCTTCACCAGCGCGCTGGTATCAAAGTAGCGCACCACGATCCTCCAGGACTGCCTCTGCGATGCGCACATCGGGAATATTCAACGGACGCCTGAGAACGGACGGTTTGCGGCGAGACCTTCGCAACAGGCCCTGTTCGGCCAAATTGGCGAGGGCTTCTTCAAGACCCCCGCCTTTTTTTGTGACAGGCACCACTTTCGCGATGGGCCGCTTGCGGGTCGTCACCGTCAGTGTATCGCCGGCCTCCACTGCCCTCAGGTAACGTCCGAGTTGAGCCTTAAGCTGACGAACGCCGACGTACTTCATAGTGGTCTCATCCTTTAACATTGTGGCCTCAAAGTCAACCGGACCAGGGAAGTCCCGCCCCAACCTTCACGGTCTTGCCGGGCATCGGTGCCTTGACACCCGCTACTCGCCCCTGATGCGGTACTGAGAAGGCTCTCTATGATGCCGCACTATACGCCCTTACAATTCTGCGAAGGGTAAAGCGGTCACCTGTGATCCAAGAGGCAGCCTAAAATCGCCCGGATACACCACATAGCCGGGCAAGGCTTTACTGCCAAGATCTTCTTGCAAGGCCCTGATAGAGGCCGCCATGGCGGGACGGGGCGTGGCGGAAAGCTTCACCTCGACGGGAACGATTTTTCCCCCGGCTTCGACCACGAAATCCACTTCAGCGCCTGCTGACGTCCGCCAGAAATACACCCGGGGATCGACGCCCCGATGCGCGAGCGTCTTGACGATCTCAGAGAGCACCGCGGTCTCCATGATTGCGCCCCCCATTGGGCCGGAGGCCGCATGGTCAGGGTCACTGAGGCCGGTGAGATAGCAGAGCGTCCCCACGTCCGTAAAATAAACCTTCGGGGTCTTCACCAGCCTCTTTCCGATATTGGCGAAGTAAGGGCGGAGCACGATCACCTGGTACGTCGCTTCCAGCACCGAAAGCCATGCCTTTGCCGTGTTCACGGCGATGCCGAGGTCCCTGGCCAGATCGGTCAGGTTGAGAAGCTGAGCGCTCCGCGCCGCCAGCGCTCTCAGGAATTTCTGAAACTGGGAAAGGTCGCCGATCTGCCGGGTGGTTCGCAGGTCCCGCTCGATGTAGGTCTGGACGTAGCCGGCATGCCACAGGTGGATGTCGCGGCCTGGATTTGCGACAAGCTCGGGGTACCCTCCGCGCAGAAAACTTCTCCAGATCTCCCGATACGAAACCTTCCTTGCCCTGCCGCCCCGGCCGTTCGACTCCCACGGGAAGGGGGCATGGGGTCGGCCCTCGGCTTCGCGTCGCGCAAGGGGGAGAAGGCGCAGCACAGCAGTCCGACCGGCCAACGACTCGGTTATCTTTTCCATGAGCAGGAGGTTCTGTGAGCCCGTCAATAGATATTGCCCGCGCCGACCCCGGTCAGCGTCGATCCTTTCCTTCACGTAGGGGAGGAGATCCGGGGCGTACTGGACCTCATCGAAGATGACGGGCGGCGAATTCATCTCCAGGAAGCCGCGCGGGTCCTCCACGGCGGCCGCTCGAATATCGGGTGGCTCCAGCGAGACGTACCGGAGTCGCCCGCCGAAAAGGCGCCTGAGAAGCGTCGTCTTGCCTGACTGGCGGGGGCCGGTCAGCACCACGGCCGGAAACTCGGCCACGGCCTTTTTCAGGACCGGCTCCACCGACCTCCTGATGTACCGACGAACCATAGGCGGGCCCACCTGCTTGTAATTATGCATTTGAAATGCAGGATTGCAAGCAGAGAATGGCCGCTGGCGAAACCCGGCCGCTGGCCGGGGCTTACTCGACGGTGACTGATTTGGCGAGGTTGCGCGGCTGATCGACGTCGCAGCCGCGGCGGACAGCCACGTGGTACGCCAGGATCTGGAGGGGAATGACCATCAGGATCGGCGAGAGGAGGTCAGCCGCGGGAGGGACAGCGATGACGTGGTCTGCCTTGGAGAATATCTCCCGGTCGCCGGAGTGGGCGACGGCGATCACCTTGCCGTCGCGGGCCCGCACCTCCTCGATGTTCCCCATCATCCTCTCGTAGGTTCCGTCGCGCGGGGCAAGGGCCACCACAGGCATTCCCTCGTCGATCAGAGCGATGGGGCCGTGCTTCATTTCCCCGGCCGGGTAGCCTTCGGCGTGGATGTAGGAGATCTCCTTGAGCTTCAGCGCCCCCTCGAGAGCGATCGGATAGTGGACGCCGCGCCCCAGATAGAGGAAGTCGCGGTAGTGGAAGAGCTGGCGGGCAAGCTCGGCGATCTCAGCATCCTGCCCGAGGGCCGCCTCCATGAGCCTCGGAACTTCCAGAAGCTCCTGGATCCGCTTCCGCCCCTCCTCCGCTGTGATGGTCCCCCGCGCCCTCCCGAGAGAGAGCGCCAGGAGGTAGCACGCAGCCATGGTGGCGGTGAAGGTCTTGGTCGAGCAGACGCCGATCTCAGGCCCCGCGTGAGTGTAGAGAACCCCTGTGGCTTCACGGGAGAGCGCCGAGCCCACAACGTTGGTGATTGCGAGGATGGGGGCACCCTTCTCCCGGGCCGCCTTGACGGCTCCCAGCGTGTCAGCCGTCTCCCCTGACTGGGAGAGCGCCACAACGAGAGTGGTCGGCCCCACGATGGCGTCTCGGTAACGGAACTCTGAGCCCAGGTCAACTTCTGCGGTGAGGCCTGCAAGCCGCTCCACCATGAACCGCCCAACGATCCCGGCGTGGTAGGAGGTCCCGCAGGCCACGAAGACCACTCTCTCCAACCCGCTGATCGTGGCCGGGTCGAGGTTGGCGTCGGGGAGGACGACGCTTCCTGTCTCGGGGACCGCTCGCCCCCTGAAGGTGTCTGTGACCGCCCGCGGCTGCTCGTAGATCTCCTTCAGCATGAAGTGGCGGTAGCCGCCCTTCTCCGCCATGATCGGGTCCCAGAGGATTCGCT
>CAZXPE010000208.1:0-3805 GCA_964642915.1 uncultured bacterium
CCCCAGGAGCCACCGTGAACTCTTGAGCGATCTTGGCGTCTGCCCCGCCACCTCCGCCACCGGGAGGGTAAGATTGATTTTCTCCATCAAAGTAGTAACCATTACCTCCACCCCCTCCTCCGCCGCCAGCAAGGGTCACCCAAATCTTTGTGACGCCTGTTGGAACTGTGAAGGTGTTGCTTGATGTGAAAAGCTGCTTGCCGCGCGGAGTCGCGGCAGTCGTTTGCGTAGTCGCATCCGGGAACTTGAAGCCACCTGAGCTGGATTCGATGGTTCCCGCGACGCTCAATTTTTGGCCTGGCCCCGTCGTCCCAATGCCGATGTTGCCGTCTCCTCTGACATAAAGATACGACACTGTCCCCGCTTGGTTTTTGACCGTCAACGGCTCATCCGAGGTGTTTGTGCCCGCGTTGATCGCGAGTCCGTAAGACTGTCCCGCCACCGAGGAACCGACAAACTTGGCGGTGTAAGCATTGGCTGCTCCTATGATATCCAGCTTCGCCCCCGGACCCGTCGTCCCGATGCCGATGTTGCCACCGTTGTAGGAGATGCTCGAGCCGCTGGTGGTCCATTGGCTGCTTATGGGAAGGTTCGTGAGCTGGGAGGCATCGCCGCGGAAGGCCGAGGCGTTCACCGTGCCCGCCACGTCGAGGGTGTAGGCGGGGCTGCTCGTGCCGATCCCCACCCGTCCCGTCTGAGGCTGAATGGTCAGCGGGGAGCTGCCGCTCTGGGCGTCGAGCTTCGGGATGGCGTGAAAGAGCCCGGCCACGAGGCCCCCGATGATGAGCCCGATCCCGATCAGAAGGAGCGGCCGGAATCGTGATCTGCGGGATGGACTGGTCGGCGTGGAACTCTGGTGGGTCAGCATCGTTCATCCCTCCTGAACGTTGTGGACGTCGCAGCCGAACCGGCGACGACACTTAAGCGAGCTGCGCAACGCCCGCAAGCTAGCCCACTTCGAACGGGCGTGTCAATGCACAGGATTGATATTTTTTGTCTGAAATTGATCTCAGGCGGGGAATTTACCGGAACCGGGCGGGAGCAGAGCCGGTGTGGGCCTTGAAGACGCGGGAGAAGTGATGCGGGTTGGTGAAGCCGAGCTGGGAGGCCACCCGCGAGACCGGCCTGGCGCCATCACGGAGCAGGAGCTTGGCCCGCTCGATCCGAAGCTCGGTCAGGTAGGCCATGGGGGTGCGGCCCACCTCCTGCCTAAAGAGGCGGCAGAGGTGGGCGGGGGTCACGTCCGCGGCGGCGGCGATCTCTCCGAGTGTAAGCTGGCGGGCACCGTTCTGATGGAGGTAGGACAGCGCCTTCTTGATCGCGGGGGACAGCGACCCGGTCGGGAGCGACGCCGAGGCAGGGGCCTGATCGTTTGCCTGAAGGAGGTCGGTGAGGCGGGCCTTGAGCTGGTCGATATCCAGCGGCTTTTTCAGGTAGCCTGAAACGCCCAGGTCGGCGGCGCGCTCGGCCCACTCCTGACTGCTCCAACCGGTCATGATGATGACGGGCAGGGCCGGCTGGCCGCATCGGATCTCTTCGAGAGCCTGAATGCCGTCGAGCCCCCTCATCTTCAAGTCCAAGAGGATCAGATCGGGCTGAAAGAGGGGAAGAAGGGAGAGGGCCATGGTCCCGTTTTCGGCGGTCTCAATGTCGTACAGGTCCTCAAGGGCGAAGGAGAGCGCCTCGCGGACGGCGGGGTCGTCGTCCACGATGAGGACGCGCTTTCGGCTGGCAGTGGCTGAATGCATGGGATCTTCGAATCCGGGCGCCCCTTACATACAACCGGCTACCAAAGGTTGTCAATGTCTACAAAAGGGGATGTATCTGTTTGGATACATCAAGGCCACATCGAGTCAGACCAGTTGATCAGCGCGCGGAGACCAGGCGGGGATGGAGGAAACTAGAGGTGTCTTGAGACTACTGCCAGAGGACGGCGAGGCCGAGGCGGAGGCCGGGGAAGTCGGGATGGATGAGCGTGTCGTCGGGGCCGAAGGCGCCGACCAGGCGGTAGGCGCTCTCCTGACGGCGGAAGCACTCGAGGGCGCGGGTCTCAGGATCCACGATCCAGTAGTGAGGAATGCCGAGCGCCGCGTACCGCTGAGACTTGGTGGTGCGGTCAAACACCGTGGTCGTGGGAGAAAGCACCTCGATGACCAGCAACGGGGGTCCCTCGATCCCGCGGCCGGAGACCTGAGAAGGGTTAGCCACCACCACGAGATCGGGCTGGACCACGTCGTGAGGGGTGAGGATCACGTCGATGGGAGAGATGAAGACTTCGGCACGACGGCCAAAGTGCTCGCGAAGCGCTACAAACAGGTTGCCGACCAATCGTTGATGCAGTGGGCTTGGCGCAGGTGTCACGTGGACCTCCCCGTCAATCAGCTCGTAGCGCTTGCCATCCGGGGGGATGGCGCAGTAGTCCTGATAGTCGAGTTTGGTCTTGAGCCCTGTCGTCACGGTTGATTTGCCTCGGCTGCAAGTATACCCCAGCCCGTGAAGTTTACGCTCCGGGAAAATTCTGGACCAAATTACCTTGGAGGAAGGGTGGGCTGGCGGGGGGACTGCTTGATCGACTCCTGGATCCCCGGGGTGATCTTTCTCATCTCCTCGGTGATGCGGGCGGCCTCGAGAGCGGTCCCGATGACTCGCGGGGTGATCAGGATCAGAAGCTCGGTCTTCTCGACTTTCTCCTCGGCGCTGCCGAAGAGGAGCCCGATGAGAGGGATCTTCGAGAGGAGGGGGATTCCTCTTCGATCGACGGTGCGCTTGTTCTTGATGAGCCCCCCGAGCACGAGCGACTGGTTGTTGACCATCACCACCGAGGTCTCAGCCTCCCGCTTGATGATCCGCCGCGATTTCGTGATCCCCTCCTCGGCGCCGATGTCGTTGACCTCCTGCTTGATGTCGAGGGCCACAGTTCCCTTCTCTCCTATCCGCGGGGTGACGCTCAGGATGATCCCTGCGTCCTTGTACTCGACGGTCTGAGTGATCACGGCGCCGGCGGCGCCCCCTGTGGTCCCGGCGGCGGTCGGGACCTGCTGGCTGGTGACGATGGGGATGGAGTCGGAGACGTTGATGACCGCCTTCTTGTTCTCAGAGGTCAGGATGGACGGACTCGAGAGCACGTTGACTTTGTTCTCGGTGGCCAGGGTGTTGATGGCCGTCAGGAACCGGTCGGTCGCGAACGTGAAGAAGTTGAAGCCGGTCGCCACCGTGCCGCCGAGCGGGATCAGGCTCCCTGATGGCCTGGAGGGGATCGTGCCCGACGGCGAGGAGCTGGCGTCGAACCGCCCGTGCCTGACAGCCCACTCGATTCCGAGCTTCGTGTCGTCAGACAACGTGATCTCTGCCACGAGCACCTCGATCAGCACCTGGCGCGGCATCCTGTCGAGCTTCTTGAGCGTCTCCTCGATCTCAGGCCAGTTCCGAGGGAAGGTGGTGACGATGACGGCGTTGGTAGGCTCGTCGGCGATGAAGCGGACCTCGCCCCGGCCTGGAACGAATTCCGCGCCTTCCGCTCCCGGCGGACGGGGCGCAGGCGGAGCGGGTGCAGGCGGAGGAGCTGGCGCTCCCGGCGGACGGGGCGCTGGAGGAGCGGCGCCGTCCACTTTGCCGTAGATGGCGTTCATCGTTGCTGTCAGGTCTTTGGCTTTCCCATTCTCGGCGTAGTAGATGAAGATCTGCCTCCCGCCCGCGACGTCCACGTCGAGCTGGCTGATCAGCCGGCGGATCATCTCCATCTCCTGCTTCCGGGCGTGGACGATGAGTGAGTTGGAGCGCCTCTCCGGGACGATGAGGGGAGGAC
>CAZXPE010000209.1:0-3746 GCA_964642915.1 uncultured bacterium
CTCCAGTCGGCGCTGCTCGCCGAAGGCCAGGTTCCGCGCCAGCTCGTCCTTCTTGTCGAGGAGCCCGCAGAAGTCGAGAGTCGCCTCGATCTGCTTCATGCGTGCCTGGTCTGCCCCGAGCCACCTGCCGAAACGCCCGTTCCCGCGCTGAGAGCCCGGGCGTCGTGCCACCCACAGGTTCTGCCAGACGGTGAGGCTACCGAAGAGCCTGATGCTCTGAAAGGTGCGGCCGATCCCCTCGGCGAGCACGCGGTGAGGCGACCAGCCGGTGATCTCCCTCCCCTTGAAGCTCACCCGCCCCGCCGTCGGCGGGAAGACGCCGGTGACGAGGTTCACGACGGTGCTCTTCCCCGAGCCGTTCGGCCCTATGAGGCCGAGGATCTCGTTCTGACTGACCCCGAGGTCCACGTCCTGAAGGGCAGCCACGCCGCCGAAGTGCTTGGTGAGCCTCTCAATCGAGAGCATGGGCGGTCTTCCCTCGTGGGCTGCGGGCGAGCCTCAAGCGGCGCATCAGCGACACGTCTATGATGCCGTGGGGGCGCAGGTTCATCATGGCGATGATCAGGACGCCGAAGAGCAGGTTCCGCCAGTCGCCGAGAAAGCGGAGCCCCTCTATCAGGAAGCCGAAGAAGAGCACCCCGGCGATGGGGCCGAGCACGCTCCCCGTTCCGCCGATGAGCGGGTAGGCGATGGCGAAGGTGGCCAGGAGTGCGCCGAACTCCTCCTGTGAGAGGTACGTCGCATAGTGGGCGTAGAGCGAGCCGGCGAGGCCGGCCACGGCGCCGCCTGCTGTCATCGCCGCCACCCTCGCAGTCATGACGTTGATGCCGACGCTGGAGGCCGCCAGCTCGTCCTCTCCCACTGCTCGGAGCACCGCTCCGGCGCGCGAGCGGTCCATGAGCCAGAAGCCTATCAGGGCCGCGAGGACGAAAAGCCACGTGAAGGCCATGATCTGAAGCGAGGACCAGCCGTTCTCGTAGTAATAGGTGATCCCCCGGAACCCCTCGGCTGCCGAGGGGCCTATGGTGCGGTCTCCCACGCGGATCGTGTATTTCAGGTTGAGGAAGACCATCCTCACGATCTCTGTGAAGGCTAGCGTGGCGATGACGAGGAAGAGGCCGCGCACGCGCAGGGCGGGAAATCCCACCAGGAAGCCGAAAACGCCGCCGACGAGCGCCCCGAACACGATCGCGGGGAAGATCGGCCACCCCCACATGGACGTCGCGGCGCCGGCTGTGTAGGCCCCGAGGGCGTAGAAGCCTGCCTGGGCCATTGAGATCTGGCCCGTGAGGATGACCACGTACCCTGAGAGCCCCAGGAGGATCCTGAAGCCGAAGAGCGTGACTAGACTCGTGTAGAACTCCACGGCTCTCTCAGTAGCGCTGGCTCTGCCCGACGACCCCTCCGGGCCTGAAGAGCAGGAAGATGAAGAGCAGGAGGTATGTCACCATGTCGCGGTAACCGATCCCGAAGAAGTAGAGCGCCTGGTACTCAGCGATGCCGAGGAGCAGCCCTCCCGCGATGGCCCCCGGAATGGAGCCGAGCCCTCCGAAGACCGCCGTGACGAGCCCCTTGACTGTGAGGGGGAGAGAGAGGAGCGGCGAGAGGGCCCCCACGGCCGAGCCGATCATCACGCCGGCAATCCCGCCGATCATCCCCGTGAGGACGAAGACGGAGGCGTTGACACGCCTCAAGCTGATCCCGCAGAGCTGGGCCGCCACCGGCTGCTGTGAGACCGACCTCGTGGCGAGACCCAGGCGCGTCTTGTAGACGAGCGCCCAGAGGGCTCCCATGACCCCGAGGCTCACCAGGAACACGGACCCGAGGTCTCCACGGAGGAGCCAGGGGCCCAGGTTCATCATGACTTCGCCCATAGGGGCCGGAAAGGCCTCAGGCCGGCCGTGAGTGGCGTGGGAGATCACCTCGTCGATGAAGAAGAGCATCCCAAGCGTGGTCATCAGCGCTCCCAGGGGGTAGTCGCGCGGCATCCACCTGAAGCACGCCATCTCCACGATGAGGCCGATCAGGCCGGCTGAGATCACCGACGCCAGAGCGACCAGGATGAACGGGCCCTTCGTCATGTGGAAGACGAAGAGCCCGATGTAGGCGCCGGCGAGAGCCGTGACGCCGAAGGCGAGGTTCAGCTTGTCCATGACCCCCCAGATCATGGTGAAGCCGATGCCGATGAGGGCGTAAGAAGAGCCGAAGAGGAAGCCGTTGAGGAGCTGCTGGACGACGTCGAGAACGAGATCGCTCATTCGCTGAGGAAGCGGGGCACGCTCACCCCTGGCTAAGGATGAGCGTGCCCGCGGGATTCCCTGCTAGCGGGGGTCGTAGAGAACGGCCCACTCAGACTTTTTGGCGACCACGAAGACGTAAGGCTTGACCGACTCGCGGTCATCGAGCCGCTTGACCTTGCCGAGGAGGCCGTCGAACTCCTTCACCTTGGCCAGGCCGTCGCGGATGCGCCTCCTGTCCTGGGCCACCGTCGTGGGCTTGGCCTCGACCCCCGACGCCTCGATGACCTGCTTGAGCACGAGCAGGTTCTCATAGACCGCCGCCGAGTGCAGGTCCACGTTACCCTTGTACTTCTCAGCCACGACCTTGCCCACGCGGCTGGCCTCCGGCGTCACGGGGGCGTAGGAGCTGGGGATGATCAACCCGTCCGCCTCGGGGCCGCAGCCGACCATGGTCTCGAGTGTCGCCGTAGAGGTGAGACCGACCAAGAGCTTCGGCTTAACCCCCTGGCGCCTCATCTCCCTCAGGATGCCGCAGGTGGTGAACGGGTGGGACGACAGGGCGATGATGTCAGGCTTGGCCCGGCGCCACTTGGCCACCTGTGTCGAAAACTCGGTGTCGTTCAGGAGCCACTTCTCCTCCCCCAGGACCTCGAAGCCGGCGGCCGGCGCCGCCTTCTTCATCGAGTCGAACCAGTTGGAGTTGGAGTGGGCGAAATCAGTCTCCACGCCGCCGTAAACGGTCTTGAGGTCGGGGTGCTTCTCCTTGACCCACTTGAAGAGGTGGTTGTACATGGTGGGCTCGTGCGGGACGTTGCGGAACGCCCACTCCGAGATCTTTGCGAGCCCCGGCTTGATCGCGGTGTCGGTGAAGATCGGAAACTGGAGGCCCGAGTCGCCCGCGTCGCCGACCTTCCTCTGGAGGATGCCGAAGAGGGGCTCAGCCACCCCCGAGCAGGTCGGACCGATCATCACCAGCCAGTCCTCGCTCGCCAGCTTCCGGACCACCGATATCCCTTCCTCCGCGTTGCACCGCTCGTCGAGCCAGGTCGTCACGATCCTGGCGTGAGTCCCGTCGGCCAGCCTGATGCCGCCGGCCTTGTTGATCTCCTCTACGGTCATGTCGAAAACGGCCTTGGAGTTGAGGCCGAAACCGCGGATGATCCCGCTCATGGCCCCGACGCCGGCGATCTTGACGACTCGTTCCTGGGCGGCCGCCGGCTCCCACGAGGGCGCGGCGATGAGCCCTGTCAGGATGAGGAAGGTCAAAGCGACTCTCAATGCGACCTTCATAGGGGCACCTCCTTGGCGTGAAACGGTTTGAACGACCGGGAGGGCTTGCTCCCGCAAGCCGCCTGGTGACCGGATGATAGTCGAAAAGGGGGACCGGTGGCAACAGCGAATTGAGATGGCCCCGGCGGAAGGCAAGCCGGGCTCCGGCGGCAGGCAAGTTTTTCCTCTGCGAGCGGGCTGGCTCCCGCAAGTAGGCATGTTCCCTCCATCTTTCCC
>CAZXPE010000210.1:0-3742 GCA_964642915.1 uncultured bacterium
CTCTCCTCTACGCCGAGTCGTTCCCCAGCGGAAAGGCGAGATTCGTCCCCGTGGCCCAGAGCGTCGAGGCCGCAGAGCTTCCTGATGACGATTTTCCGCTTCTCCTCATCACCGGCCGCACCCTCTACCACTGGCACGGCGGGACCCTGACGACGCGGGTCCGGGGACTCCTCGATCTCGCCCCTCGGCTCGAGGTCGCCGTAAACCCCGCTGACGCCGGGAAGCTAGGCCTGGGTGACGGAGAGGGTGTGAGGGTGGTCTCTCGCCGCGGCGAGCTTGAGGGATTCGCCAGAGTCACCGAGGCAGTCAGGCGGGGGACTGTCTTCATCCCGTTCGTCAAGCTCCACGATTCGGCAGCCAACTTCCTCACCAACCCTGCCCTTGACCCATCGGCCAGGATACCCGAGTACAAGGCCTGCGCTGTCAGGCTCCAACGGCCACAAAGGAGGAGGCATGACCCTCTCAGCCAGCCAACCGGCGGCGCTTGAGCCGCTCCACGACCGCGTTGGCGATCTCGTCGGCCAACCCTCTCTGTGGTTGATCAAAGGCGGCCTCCAGAAGCAGCCGGGCCATTGTCGTGTGACCCGAGACGCCACGACGTTTCGCTTCCTCCCCGAGTTGCCGGATGAGATGCGGATGAACCCGAAGTGTCAGGGGGACGAGCTTCCTCGGTCGCCGCGGGACCTTGAAAAGCACGTCGCCTCCCCTGAACTCACTCAGGATCTCCTCGCGCGTCATATCTTCGATCCGCTTCGCCATATGTCTCTCACCCCCTATCGGTCCTCCCATGCTGTGACAGGTCGAAGCCGTTCCGGCCCGACACGGTCCACGACAACCAGCAGCGGGCGACCGCCCAGCGTCCGGCCCCGCAAGAGAAATCGCCTCGCATACCTCCCGCCTTTTCTCCATCTCGGATGGCGAACGCACTGGAAATCGCCCTGGGTAATCAATTCCTCGACCTCCCAGGGAGGGACACCATGCCTGGAGACATGCTCTTCGTTCGCCTCGTCCCACTCCACAAAGGGGTCATCGCCCCAGGGGATCATTCCCATCGCCGTTATGTATTACTTCTGTCATACCGCGATCACTATGTCAAGCCCAGCCTTCTCCCACGCCGTCCTGGATCTGGCCACCGAGGAACACAGATGATCTCCCTGGCAGAGCGATCAGCGTCGCGACAACAGATCGGCTATCTCGAAAAGGAGTTGGGTCAACGCGGGCTCTCGTGCTTCTTCGATGCCGGCAGGGGTGTGCCTGTGATGGGGGAACGTTCCAAAGTGTCTAGCGGCCGGGCCGGTGGCATTGTCGTAACGAAACCGGAGAGACCTATCCGGCCCGGCCCAATGGTAGCCGTATCTGACTTTTCTAACTTCCGGGTCTGCGATCAGAAACTGGGCTTGAACGACTCTGAGACTGACCGGCGCGGCGCGGTGTACAATTAAGCTCGTGCCGTCTGATCTCCTATCAAGGCTCAGTGTCGAGAGACTCGTCAGCGACGGGGCTACCGGGACCATGCTGATGTTGAGAGGGCTTCCCCCCGGAGGGTGCCCCGAGCTGATGAACCGCGCCGACCCCGGCGTGGTCAGGGAGATCCACCGCTCCTACTTCGCCGCCGGGTGCGACATGGTCTCTGCCAACACCTTCGGGGCGAACCGGCTCAGGCTGCGCCACTACGATCTCAACGGCGCGGTCGGAGAGCTGAACCGCCTCGGAGTGAAGCTCGCGCGTGAGGTCTGCCCGTCCGGGCGCTACGTTCTGGGATCCATGGGGCCGACGGGATCCATGCTCGAGCCGCTCGGTGAGGTGAGCCACGACGAGATGCAGGACCTCTTCAGCGAGCAGGCAGAGGCCCTGGCTGAAGCTGGAGCCGACGGCATCCTGATAGAGACGATGATGGACGTGGAGGAGGCGTCAATCGCCGTTCTGGCGGCGAAAGAGACGACGGGACTCCCGGTGCTGGCCACCATGACCTTCGATCCGACGAGCGACGGCTACCGCACGATGTGGGGAGACACGCCTGAGAAGATGGCCCGCCGTCTGGCCGAATCGGGAGCAGACGTGATCGGGTGCAACTGCGTCAATGGCCCCGCTCACGCGGCGAGGATCATCGGCGCTCTCCGCTCAGCCACGAACCTCCCCCTGATCGCCCAGCCCAACGCGGGGAAGCCTGAGGTCGTGGACTCGACGCCGACCTATCCCATGACGCCTGAGATCATGGAGAAGGAATACCGGGAGCTGGTGGCAGCCGGGGTCAAGGTTGTGGGGGGGTGCTGCGGGAGCACGCCCGAGCACCTGGCCAGACTGGTGAAGCTGGTCAGGCCATGAGCGTGGCGGTCCCTCCCATCAAAGTCGATCCGAGGACCATTCTCGCGTGGCACGGCTACAAGGACCTATCAAGAGTCCCCGCCGAGATTGTGGCAGAGGCCGAGCGTGTTGCCGGAGGGTTGGGAGAATTTCTCAAGCCGGCTGTCGCCTTCAGGAAGTTCAGTGTCGAGTCGGCAACTGACGGGACCGTAGAGCTGGAGGGAGGGTGGACATTCAAGAGCCGGGTCCTCACGCGGCTCGTCACTGACGCCCCCCATGCGGTCCTCTTTGTCGCCACAATCGGCGAGCCTCTGGAGGAGCGCGTCTCAGCGCTCTTCGAGGAGGGAGAGTTCCTGGCCTCTGTCCTTCTGGACGCCGCCGGGACCCTGGCGCTCCACCGGATCGTCAGGGCGTTTCGCTTGGCGCTGGCAAGAGAAGTGCCGCCCGGCTACAGGCTCCTCGGCCGCGCAGCTCCGGGTTACGGGGACTGGGATATCTACGACCAGTTCCAGCTCTTTCGCGCCCTTGGCGAGCCGCTTCCGGTGCGCCTCAACGAGAGCGGCGTCATGATCCCGAAGAAGTCGCTCTCGGGCCTCATCGGCTTCGTCCCGCTCGCTCCGGCGTAATGGCCGCTCGCACTGTTTCTCTCAGACGCCTTGAGGAGTTGAGGGACCGGCGCTTCAGGCGGCTCCCCTCGCTCCGTGTCAGGGGCCAGAGGTCAGCTCTCGCCTTCGTCAACGACGTGGGGCTCTGCTCGACCTTCTACCGCTTCCCCGAGGGGCTCCCGTGTCTCTGGGAGGCTGTGGTCGGGAGGCCCGATCCCCCCTGGCCCCGGCGCTCTCACCATGACCACGGGGTAGGTCTGACCTGGGAGCTGAAAGACCGGCTTCCGGCCGAGCGGCAGGTCTATTACGGTAAGCTCCTCAAAGGGAGGCCGATGCTGGTGGCCCTCGATCTCTTCCCGGCCTTCTACGCGCTCGTCCGAGGACGCCAGAGGGCTCGCGACTACCTCGCCGAATATCAGGCCGGACGACTCTCTCACGCGGCCAAGCGGATCATGGACAGCCTCTCGCGCGACCATCCCCAATACACGCGCGGGCTCCGCGCCGGCTGCTTTATGCTTGAGCCGGCGAAGACCCGCGACTTCGAGAAGGCCATCGCCGAGCTTCAGCGGGGCTTGTGGGCGGTGAAGACCGAGGAGCGCTACGAGCCGACGTTTTCGTATCGTTGGGATCTTCTTGAAACGTGGCTGCCCGAGCCCGTCGCCGAGGGGCGCGGAATGAAGCGGGAGCAGGCGGTGGAAACCGTTCTCGACCGCTATGCGCGGACGGCTGTCTTCACCACGCCGTCGCTCATGACCCGCCTCTTCTCTCTCGAGCGCCGGGAGGTAGACCGCGCCGTGGAGTCGCTCCTCAGGCGGGGTGCGCTCCTCGCCGAT
>CAZXPE010000211.1:0-3684 GCA_964642915.1 uncultured bacterium
GGCGCTGGCCGCCTCTCCGTAGAAGTAGACCGGGAGATCGAACCGCTCTGCCAGCGTTCGCCCGACTCTCCGGGCGACAGCCACTGCGTCGGCCATGGTGATGCCCCTCAGAGGAATGAAGGGGAGGACGTCGAGAGCGCCGATCCTCGGATGAACTCCACGGTGGCGGCTCATGTCAATGGCGGTGAGGGCGCTCTCTGCCAGCGCCAGCGCCGCTGCTTCGACAGCGGGTGGAGCCCCCAGAAAGGTGAAGACAGACCGGTGGTGATCGGGGTCCGCGTGGATGTCCGCCAGGCTGACACCGGGAACCCGGCGGATGGAGTCGGCAAGCCTGTCGATCAGCCGGCGGTCCCGCCCCTCGCTCACGTTGGGGACGCACTCGAGGATCTCGTTGGCCATGCTCCGCATTGTAACCGATGAGGTATACTATGTGGGCCATGTCGGTCCTTCCCGTCGGGAAGCTCCGCGCCGAGGCCCTCCAGAACCTTTTCGACAAATATGCGCCGCGTGACGAGCGTGTCGTGGTGGGGCCGAAGGTGGGAGAGGACGCCGCCGTCCTTGATATGGGGGACCGCTATCTGATTGCCACCACCGATCCGATCACTTTCGCCACTGACGAGATCGGGTGGTACGCGCTCCAGGTGAACGCCAACGACGTGGCGGTGCGCGGCGCCCGCCCGCGCTGGTTTTTGGCCACGCTCCTCCTCCCCGAGAATGCGACTGGCGACGCTGAGGTGGAGAGGCTCTTCGCCCAGATCGGCAGGGCGTGCGAGGAGCTGGAGGTCTCTCTCATCGGCGGCCACACCGAGGTCACCCACGGCCTGGACCGGGTCATCGTGGTGGGGACGATGCTCGGCGAGGTGGAAAAGGGAAAGCTCGTCACAACCGGCGGGGCGAAGGTTGGCGACGCTCTGCTCCTGACCAAAGGACTGCCGATCGAGGGGGCGGCGATCATAGCGAGAGAGAAAAGCGAAGCGCTCGCCGGCCGCGGCGTGCCGTCGTCAGTGATCGGGCGGGCCAGGGGGTATCTTCACCGGCCGGGGCTGAGCGTTGTCCCCGAGGCGATGCTGGCCGTCGGGGTGGTGCAGGTCCACGCCATGCACGACCCCACAGAAGGGGGAGTGGCGACGGCGCTCTGGGAGCTGGCGTGGGCCTCCCGCGTTGGCCTCCGGGTCGAGCGGGAGCGCATTGCCATCCTTCCCGAAGGAGGCAGGCTCTGCCGGGAGTTGGGGCTTGACCCGCTGGGGACGATCTCCTCCGGCTCGTTACTGATAGCGCTCGCGCCTTCAAATGCCGCCGCGCTGCTCGGGGCGCTGGAGCGGGAGGGAATCGCCTGCGCTGTCATCGGAGAGGTCGTTCCCGAGGAGCAAGGGGTTTGCCTGGTCACGGGGGGAGTGGCGGCGCCTATGCCAGTTTTTCCCCAGGACGAGATAACGAAGATCTTCAGGGAGCCGTGACGATGCCGGAGATCGGATACGCCCATCGGCCCGCGGCGCTGGGGAGGGAAGGGATGGTGGCCTCGGCCCATCCGCTCGCAACACTGACGGGAATTGAGGTGCTCAAGTCGGGCGGTAACGCGGCTGACGCTGCCGTGGCCGTGAACGCGGTCCTCTCGGTCACCCAGCCTCACATGTGCGGCGCCGGCGGCGACCTCTTTGCCCTCTACTACGAGGCGGACTCGCGGCGGGTCCACTTTCTCAACGGCGCCGGCCGTTCAGGCTCCAGGGCGTCGCTGGAGGAGCTCCGGCGCCGGGGCCTTAAGGCGGTCCCGAATATCGGCCCCCTCTCTGTCTCGGTGCCGGGATCTGTCGGCGCCTGGGAGATGCTCCTCGAGCGCTTCGGCAGCCGCAGGTTCGGCGATCTTCTCGGCCCAGCCATCCGCTGCGCCGAATCAGGGTTTCCGGCCACACGCCTCTTGAGCCAGTCGATCGCTGAGCGCTCCAGCGAGATAGACGACCCTGAGTGGCGCAGGGTCTTTCTGCCGGGCGGGCGCATCCCGGAGACAGGCGACCTTTTCACCCAGCCTGACCTGGCGCTGACGCTTCGTGCCCTCGCCGAGGAGGGCTCCGCTCTTTTCTACCGCGGCAGGATCGCCGGGGCGATCGCGCGGCGACTCGAAACCGAAGGGTTCGTGACTGCCGAGGACCTCGCGGCCCACAGCGGTGAGTGGGGGGAACCGGTCTCTGTCTCCTACCGCGGCTACACCGTCCATGAGACCCCGCCTCCCACCCAGGGGATAGCCGCGCTTCTGGCTCTGAACCTGCTGGAGGAGTTCGACATCGGCAGGATCGCCCATCACTCCGCCGAGCACCTTCATCTTCTCGTGGAAGTGGTGAAGCTCGCCTATGCTGACCGCAACCGCTGGGTGGCCGATCCCGCCCACGTTCAGATCCCGGTGGATCGGCTCCTCTCAAAGGAGTACGCGGCCCGCCGCCGGGAAGCCTTCGATCCGAAGAGGGCGCGGCGATACCGCGCCGGTGACATTGGGGGTGACACGACGGGCTTCGTCATCGCCGACAGGCACGGCAACATGATCAGCGTGATCCAGAGCCTCTTTGCCCCCTTCGGCTCAGGGATTGTCCCTCCCGGGACGGGAGTCGTCCTTCAATGCCGCGGCTCCCACTTCGCCACAGATCCCTCCCACCCCAACTGCTTCGCCCCGCGGAAACGGCCTTTCCATACCCTGATCGCAGCCATCGTCGCGCGGGATGAGAGGCCGGTCATGGGGTTTGCCACGATGGGGGCAGAGGGGCAGGCCATGTTCCACCTCCAGGTGCTCACTAACGTCCTGGACTTCGGCATGGAGATCCAGGAGGCGATTGAGCGACCCCGGTTTTTGATGGGGCGCTTCCATCCCGTGGAAGCGGAGAGCCGCGTTCTCTGGCTCGAGGGGCGGGTCCCCCGGCGGACGGTTACGGGGCTCGTCAGGCGCGGCCACCGCGCCGAGGTGGTAAGCGACTTCTTCAACCAGATGGGGCACGCCCACGGGATCGTGGTGAAGGGCGATACGCTGATGGGAGGGGCTGACCCGCGAGGTGACGGCCTGGCCCTCGGCTACTGAGGGAGAGGGATGAGGAGACTGCTCGGGGCGTCAGTGTTTTTGTTGTTGTGGTGGGTGTCTGTCTCCTCCGCTGAGGAGTGGGGAGGGATCACTCCGGGAGCCAGCACGCTGGAGTCCGTCTCCGGGCGGTACGGGAGCCCGTCGCGCGATCTCCGCCAGAAGGTGGAAGGGTACGACACGACTCAGTGGATCTACGAGGGCGAGAAGGCCCCTCCGGGGATGATCCGGATGACCGTTGACTTCGGGCTTCTCACTCAGAAAGGCTACGAGCCGAAGTTGGTTCGCTCGTTCCAGCTCGAGCCTCGCCCCGGCGTCTTCTCGAAGCGGCACATCCTGGAGGGGTGGGGCTCACCGAACCGGGCCGGCGCTCAGGATGAGCGCCTTGTCTTTGCCTACCAGTCAGGCCTGGTGGTCTTCTTCGGCGCTGACGGTGAGTCTGTGGTCTCGATGCTTTTTGCCATCCCCCAGCCTGAGACTTCGCCGCCCGGGAAATAAGCCGGGCTCTCACCACCAGATCTTTCCCTCCATGGTCTTCCTGGCCTCAGCCATAGACTGGGTCCAGATCCCAGAGGAGAGATATTTCCACCCGCCGTCGGCGAGGAGGGCCACGATCGTGCCCTGCT
>CAZXPE010000212.1:0-3666 GCA_964642915.1 uncultured bacterium
GCTTGAGCCTGGGCGCGTCAAGCACCTTCACCTGCACGGTCCGCACCATCTGCTCGTAGATGCGCGGCGGCGAGAAGAGCACCTGGGGGGCGATCTCGCGGATGTCGCGCTGGACTGTCTCAGGGTCCTCAGGGAAATTGAGCGTGAAGCCCGCCTGGAGACCGCAGGAGATTGACATCATCTGCTCGCCGATCCAGGCGAACGGGAGGAAGGAGACGAAGTCATCCGTCTCGGAACAGGGGTCAACGGCCAGGAGGTTCTGCCCCATCTTCAGCATGTTCCAGTGGGTTAGGAGCGCCCCTTTGGGCTGGGCCGTGGTGCCTGAAGTGTAGAAAAGCAGCGCCACGTCGTCGCCCTTGCCCCGGGCCACCATCTGCTCAAATGCCTCCGGTTCCTTGGCTTCCAGCTCCCGACCGAGGCGGCGAACATCCGAAAGGCTCGTGAGACAGGGATCGTCGTAGCCGCGCATCCCCTTCGGGTCATCCCAGATGATCCGCTCCAGCTTCGGGCAGCGCGCCTTGATCCTGAGCCCCTTGTCCACCTCCTCCTGCCCCTCGCCCACCAGGAACCGCGCGTCCGAGTGATCCACCACGTACTGGACCTCTTCGAAGAGGGCGTCCTGGTAGAGCCACACGACGACACCCCCCAGGGCAAGCGCGGCCATCTCAGCCCAGAGCCCTTCAGGCCGGTTGTGGCCGACGAGCGCCACCTTGTCCCCCCTGCCGAGACCAAGGGCTGTGAACCCCAGGGCCAGGAGCCTCACCTCGGCCAGATACCGGCGCCAGGTGATCGGCCGCCAGACGCCGAACTCCTTCTCGCGCATGGCCACCTTCCGGTCGCCGTAGCGGCGCGCCGTCTCCAGAAGGAGCTTGGGGATCGTCAGCTCCTGGGTGATCTCTCCACGCTGCGCGTGTGGGCCCGGCCGCCGGGAGGACTTATCGTCGCGTGGTGAAAACACTCTCTTCTTCTCCAAGGTACGCCTGGTGGACGAGGGGGTCAGCCTGGACCTCGGCCGGAGTCCCTTCGGCGATTTTCTCCCCGAAGTTCAGCACCGCCACGCGGTGGGAGATGTCCATGACCACCCCCATGTCGTGCTCCACCAGGAGGCACGTGATCCGCCAGCGCTCCTCCTCGTTCACGTCGATGATGAAGCGGGCTATGTCTTCCACCTCCTCCAGGTTGAGCCCGGCCATCGGCTCGTCGAGGAGGAGGAGCTTGGGGCCCAGCGCCAGGGCCCGACCCAGCTCCACCCGCTTCTGGAGACCGTAGGGGAGCATCCCGACCACCTTGTCGCGGAGGTGAGTCATCTCCAGGAAGTCTATGATCTCGCGCTCGATGAACTCGCGGTGCTCGATCTCCTCGCGGGCCGCCGGGCCGCCGTACAGAGCGCCGGAGAAGAGCCCCGCCTTCATGTGAAGGTGCCGCCCCAGGCGGATGTTGTCCAGCACCGTCATCCCGCTGAACAGCTCGATCTTCTGGAAGGTGCGCGAGATGCCGAGGGCCGCCCGCTGATACGGCTTGAGCCCGCCGAGGTCTCTCCCATCCAAGAGGATGCGGCCCTGCTGGGGACGGTAGAGGCCGTTGATGCAGTTGAGACAGACCGTCTTGCCTGCCCCGTTCGGCCCGATGACGGAGAAGATCTCCCCCGGCCGGACCCGGAGGCTCACCCCCCTGAGCGCCTTCACTCCTCCGAAGGCCAGGTGGATCTCTTCGACCTGGAGGATCGGTTCTGCCGTCATGCTTTTGCGGTCCTCCCGATGATCGTCGCTGCAGGATCGATCTCCTCCCTCAGGATCCGAAGCTCCTGAGCGGTCGGCGGGGGCAGCGTCTCCACCCGATCGGCCGCGAGCGGCTTGAAATCCATCTCTGAGAGAACGGCTTCCGGGTTGAGTCCTTCGAGGACTCCGAGAAGAGTCATCACCTTCGAATTCTCGTCGAAGCCGAAGAGCGCCTTCGAGGTCACGACTCGCCAGGGGCCGGTATGAGCGGGGAGGCCCGCTCGCTCCCTCGCTCCCGGAGTTCCATCGAGAAAGCCGGGTGAAGTGACGAAGTCCACCCGCGGAACGAAGCGGCGCTTCTCGTGCATCATGATGATGATAGTCCGCCAGCAGAATGACGCCACCTCGTTGCCCCCGCCGGAGCCGGGGAATCGCTTTTTGGGCCTTGAATAATCCTCGCCGAGCATTGTGGAGTTGATGTTGCCGAAGCGGTCGATCTGGGTGGCGCCGAGCACCCCGTAGTCGATCAGGCCGATCTGGGCCTGGGCGAAGATCTGGTTCATCGAGGTCCAGGCCAGCGAGCGGTAGCAGTTGGAGGGGCCGCCCATCGTGTTTCTCACGAACGGGGTCAGCGGGGTGGGGCCGATGGCGCCGAACTCGAAGACCTGGACGAGCTGCGGCGCGTGGGTGCGCTGGGCCAGGATCGCTGCGACCTGGGGCATGCCGAAGCCGATGAAGGCGGTCTTCTGGTCCTCGAGCAGCCTCGCGCAGAGCGCGATCATAACCTCAGCCTCTGTGAACTCCCGAGTCACCGGTAGCCCTCTTTGACTGTGGCGCGGCGGCGGAGATCGTTCAGCCGCGCGAGCCCCACCCTCTTTTCGAACATCTCGGTGTCCGAAGCCACGCTCAGGACGTAGTTGTCCAGGTACTCCTTCAGTTTCCCCTGGCGCTCCAGGGTGGAGTACTCGGCGAAGTGCTCGAAGTCGATTTCATAGAGCCCCTGAACGCCGCCAGGGTACGCCCCGAACGGCGAATAGACCACAGCGTCCACCGCGTAGTAGGGGATGGTGGTCTTCCCGGGGTCTTTTCTGATGTCGTCGTGATCTATGATTTCGTCAGTCGAGATTATGACCTTCCGCGAGGCCATCGCGGTCTCAAGCGGAGAGACGCCGGGGCCGAAGCAGCGGGCGTTGCCATAGACATCGGCCTGGTGGACGTGGATCAGTCCCACGTCGGGATTCAGGGCCGGGACCAACGCGATGGGCTTCCCGCCGAACGGGTCCTGCGCCACCTTCGCCCCTGAGTATTTGAGGGTGTCGGTGCCGAGGAGAGCCCTCGTCGGCAGGAACGGCACACCCATAGCTCCCGCAAGGTGGCGGAGAGTTAGAGTGCCGTTTGTCCACTCGGTCACTTTCACCCGGCCGTCCTCCACGGCACGGTTCAGCGTCTCGCCGAGGCCCATGAACCCCACGTCGATCCTGGAGCATGCCCCCGCCGCAACCAGGAGCGTGGACTCCATCAGGGTGAACTTGGCGCAGTACCAGAGGTCTTTCCTCCCCTGGCGGATGATCTCCCTGATGAGTCCCAGCGGGCCCCGCGTGAAGGAGGAAAAGTCGAAGGAGACGTAGTCGCCGTCGGCGACATAGCGCGCCACGGCGTCGGCGGCCGGGAGGGTCTTGTCAACAAACTCCCGGCGCTTCTGCCCGCGCATCCAGCCGCGGATGGCGTCAGGGTCGGTGAACCGGTACTCCCCTACTCCCTCGGAGAGGAGCTTCATTCTTTGCTCACCATCTCCCGCCCCGCCTTCGGCTTCCCACCCTTCTTCTCAGGGCTCCTGAGCGAAGCGAGTGTATCCAGTTGTACACAGCACTGTCAAGGCGGCCCGGCTGATTGAAGCGCAAGGATCCCGCGGGCGATCACCATCCTCTGGATCTCAGACGTCCCCTCC
>CAZXPE010000213.1:0-3644 GCA_964642915.1 uncultured bacterium
GCTACAAGGCCGAGGTCCTCGAGAAGATCTACTTGAAGAACCCCCGGCGCATCCTGGGGCTGAAGGTTTAGGCCAAGGCGGCCAGAAGCCGGGCCCGCAGGGTCTCCTCCTTCGGGACGCCGAGGAACTCCAGCCTGCCGTTGATGGCAATCGCCGGGGTGGCCAACACCCGGTACTTCAGAGCCACCTCGGGATGCTCGGTGATGTCCACCTCTTCAAGACGGAGATCGGGAAGCGTGGCCCTGGCGTTCTCGATGAGTCTCGCAACCACCAACTTGGCTGCCAGGCATTTGCTTCACCCGGGCGCCGACAGCAGCTCCACCCTGATCACGGCCCGTGCCCCCTCACCGCCCGGATCACGACCCTCCCGATCCCCACCACGGAGACGAGCACCACGACACCCAGCATGGGTCCGAAAAACGCGGCGAGCGTGACGTCGTCGCCGCCGTGCGCATGAGCGGGAGCGGGGAAGAGCATCGCGAGACCCACGAGGCCCGCCGCCACCCGCCTGGCGGAGGCGCCACCCTCCCGTGGGGCTCGCGCCCGCTTCCAGTCGGTCCAGAGAATAGGCAGCGCGATCAGCAGGGCGATGACCACCCAGGGGCCATAGAGGAGCCAGGGCTCGCGGACGGCCATGTCCCCCAGGGCCCGCTCGATCTCAGCGCTCTCCGCGACGTTCGCACCCAGAGCCAGGCGCACCAGCCTGTTCCACGCCTTGTGGAAGACCGACTCCTCCCAGTAGGCGTGGCCGAACAGGTAGCCCTTGGGGATCAGGAGCGCGGCCAGGCCGATGAGACCCCAGCCGGTTAGCCGCTCCACGCGCTCCCGTTGGCTCACGATCCAGCCCGTGGCGTTGACTCCCAGGATCGCCAGGATGGAGAGCGCCAGGAGCGGCGTGGAGCGCCCGAAGCCGTGGATGAAGCCGTAGGCCGCGCCCGTCAGGAGGCTCCCCGAACCCGCGATGAAGGTCAGCAGAACAAAGAACGCGGGGTTCGGGCAGCCGATCCCCGCGTTGCCGAGCAGAAGCCCCATCGCGAAGGCCGTGAGGTAGTCGCCGCGCTGCTGGATGACGCCGGGCAGCGGGCCCCCGTAGCTCGGGGCCCGCCACGGGACCAGCCCCAGCTCCCCGAGCCCGAAGACGTACGCGGCGACCCCGGCCACGAGCCACATGAAGAGCGTGACCGTGTCCAGGTAGAGGATCTTCCCGAGATACGCCACGGCCACCCCGTACGCCGTGATCGTGAGCGTGAGGCCGAGGCCAAAGAGCCCCGCCATGGTCAACCCCCGCCGGCGGCCCCGTCCCAGGCTCAAGGGAACGACGACGAGAACAGCCGGAAGCGTGCATGGCAGCACGATCATGGAAAGCCCCGAGGTGTAGGCCAGCGTCAGCGTCCCGACTTCCAGGGGTGACGTGGCGAGGCTCACGAGCCCCACCGCGAAGACGGAGAAAAGGACGCTGGCGCTCGCCACCAAGAACACCATCATCGCTTCGCCTCGATGTGGGGGCAGACGGCCACCTTCGGCCGAGCCTTCCGTCCCCACGCCGTCAGGCTCTGGCGGATCCGTCGGCGCAGGGCGTGGAGGTCGGCCAGCTTCTTGTCCAGCTCCACCACCTTCGCCTGAAGGAGCGACCGGACGTGGCGACAGGGCACCTCACCCCGGCGGCGGATTGACAGGATCTCCTTGATCTCCCCAAGCGTGAAGCCCAGGCCCTGGGCCTGACGGATGAACGCGAGGAGCCCCAGGGTCTCGGGGGGATACCGGCGATAGCCATTGGCCTCGCGGAAGGGGGAGGGCAAGAGGCCCAGCGCTTCGTAGTAGCGCAGAGTCCTGGGGTTGAGCCCGGCCCGGGCCCCCACTTCACCGATCCTCAGGGGTCGCGCACTCATCCCGACCCTCCCGGCCACAGGATAAACCTTCCAGTCAACTGGAAGGTCAAGGGCAAAAAAAGAGCCCTGAGGGGCGAGAGCCGGAAGAGGGTGCAGCGACTTCCTTGACACGAGCGATCCATCCAAGTATCCTCCCCCGCATGAAAGCGAGGAGTCTTATCGGCCTCCTGTTATTGCTCGGGGGCTTGCCGGCTGTGCGACGGGGGCGGATCCGGGCGGCGGAAAACGGTACGGGCTAACGGTCCTCGAAACGGCTGAGGCCGTCGAGAGGGGAGAAGGACGGGAGGCTCTCGCTTACTACGAGGCGCGAGCGTCGGAGCTCGAGCGCGGGGGAACGCTCTCGAAGGCGGAGGCGGCGAAGGCCTACGGTGCGGCTGCCCGCGTTGCCCAGTCCCTCGGGGCGTATCAGAAATCAATTCAATATAGCCTCCGCGCCCAGGCCATTCTCGATCCGTTCCCGGACTACTTGGAGGTTCTTGAAGGGAAGCTGTTGCTCTGTAGCGGCCTTGCGTTCGCTTACATGAATGTCAGAGACCTTGGAGCGGCCCGGCAGCAATTTGAGAGCTGTTTTGGGCTGCTGAAGCGGTCCACCCTCGTTGCCCAGATCCGGGGCTGGTCTGCCACTTTCTGGATGGGCCTCTCGGCTCTCGCATATCTCGAGGGTGACTATCAAAAGGCCATCGCTGACGGAAAGAGGGCGATTGAGGTGCGGCAGGTCCACCTCCATTGGTTGGATGTCTATCAGCAGTGGATCCGCGAGTACAAGGATCTTCGGGAGCGTAATCTCAGGGACCATGCATATGCCCACGTCATCGTCGGGAGGGCCGAGTGGGAGCTGAAGAGACTGGACGACGCCGAAGCCTCGCTTCGCCGGGCCGTTCAGATTGCCAGGGAGGTCGGGGCGCAGGGGATCGAGATCACCGCGCGGGCCGCTCTCGCCGAGGTCGTCTACAGCCGGGGGGATATCGCTCGCGCTGAGAGGGAGGGCAAGGAGGCCCTGGCGCAGAGTGTTCGGCTCGGCCTTCCTTCTCTCACCACCGTCATTCTTCCCCGTCTGGGGACTCGTGCGGCAGAGCAAGGCCGCCACGAGGAGGCCTTGCAAGCGTACCGAGAGGCAATGAAGCTCGTCGAGGAGCTCCGGAGCGGTCTTCAGGAAGCGGGGCTCAGGGGCTTCTTTCTCGAGGATAAGCAGGAGATCTATCACGGAGCGGTGCGGAGCGCCCTTGCCCTCGGAAAGCCCGAGGAGGCGTTCAGCTTTGCCGAGCGGGGGCGGGCGCGGGCACGCCAGCAGGTGGAGGCCGCCGAGCGCGCGTACCGAGCCTTTCTCGATCGGGTGCGGAAGGAAAACCTTGAGCAGGCCTCGCTGATGACCGTGGAGCCCGTGACCCTCCCGGAGGTCCAGGCACTCCTGCCCGAAAGGACCACGCTCCTGGAGTACCTGGTGACTGGAGCAGGTCCAGCAACTGGCGCGGCCACTTTACGAGCGCCTTCTCGCCGCCGCCCAGCCTCACCTCCAGGGCGAGCGGCTCCTCATCGTGCCCCATGACGTGCTCCACTACCTGCCCTTTGGCGCCCTCCTGCTGGTGCCCGAGGGAACCGAGGACGGCCGCCTCGAAGTCCGCGAGCTCTTCGGCCTCGACCTCAATGCCCGCCTCGTCGTCCTCTCCGCCTGCGAGACCGGCCTCGGCAAGCTCTCCCGGGGCGACGAGCTCGTCGGCCTCCAGCGCGCCTTCCTCTACGCCGGCACCCCGGCCG
>CAZXPE010000214.1:0-3565 GCA_964642915.1 uncultured bacterium
GCCGCCCGATTGGAATCATCCTGAGCGCCGCCGATGTCACGGCGCTCGACCGGGCGATGGCGCGCACCATGGTGCTCGTGGGGATCACGACGCTTGCCGGGATTCTTGTCGCGGTTCTTTTCACCGTAATCTCTCTCTCCCGGCGGCTTCGCCCGATCGGCGCGGTGACCCACGCCCTGGATAAGGTGGCCCAGGGCGATCTGACTCAGACGGTCGCCGTCGAGCGTGAGGACGAGCTAGGGCGCGTGGCCGTTGCCACCAACCGGATGATCGAGCAGATGCACGAGGTCCTGGGTCAGGCGTCGCGTTCCGCCGCCCGGCTTGCCTCAGCTTCCGAGGAACTGGCGGCCTCGTCGCGCGAGCAGGCGGCTGGCGCCGACTCCCAGATGTCCCAGATGGGCCAGGTGGCCTCGGCGATGGAGGAGATGGCTGCGACCATCGTGGCGGTCTCCAAGAACGCCGAGAGCGTCTCTCGGAACGCCAAGGAGGCGACCGGCGTGGCCGACCGGAACCGCGCCGTGTTCTCCCGGACTGTGACAGAGATGATGGGCTTCTCCAACAAGGTCAGAGCCTCCGCCGAGCTGATGGAGACCCTGAGCAAGCAGTCCGACAAGATCGGCGAGGTCGTGGCTGTCATCGACGACATAGCCGACCAGACCAATCTGCTCGCTCTCAACGCGGCGATCGAGGCCGCCCGGGCGGGAGACCAGGGGCGGGGGTTCGCTGTGGTGGCTGACGAAGTGCGCCGCCTGGCCGAGCGGACGGGCAGGGCCACCAAGGAAATCGGTGAGATGATCACGGCCATTCAGAGGCAGATGGCCGACACCGTAACGGCGATGAGGTCCGGGAGCGAGATGGTCTCCAAGGGAGTGGAGGCTGCCGAGCAGGGGACTACCTTCATCCAGGAAATCCTCCAGATGGTCTCCGGGGCGTTGAGCCAGGTGGAACAGATCACCGTTGCTATTCATCAGCAATCGGCCACGGCCGAGCAGGTGAGCCGGAACGTTGAAGGGGTCACCACCATCGCCAAGCAGACTGCTGCCGGGGCTGGGGCGACGGCCCAGGCCACCCAGGAGCTGTCCAGGCTTGCCCTTGAGATGGAGACGATGGTGGGACGGTTCCGCCTCCAGCACAATGCCCAGACTTCCTGATCTTCTTAAAAAAGCTCTTATGAAATCTCTCCGTCTGGCGATCTAATGAGTAGAAGGACGGCCCGGCCGGATTGAGGACCGATCCGGCGGGCGGGGTTAGGAAAGCCCCTCGTGCCACTGGCACTGAGGGGTTTTTGTTTGGCCGAGAGAGAAAGGAGGAGGGGGCAATGAGACACTGGAAAGGCGGGTTGGTTACCTTAGTGTTCGCGCTGGTTCTCGGGGTGGTGCTGGGAGCCGTGTCTCCGCGCACCGAGATCTCCCTGGCCGTTAGTCAGATCGAGGCCGGCGATCTCCTCAACTGAGGGGTTCCACTGCGGCGGCCCGGCTCCAGATTGCGATAAACCTTTCTGGCCGCCGGGCCGATTCTTTGTGCGAGGGAGGGGAACATGGGACTCCTGACTGTGTTCAATCAAACCTGGGGCGCGATAGCCGGCCACCCCGCCGCCGACTCGGGCGGGCGCGATCTGGAGGACCTCATCGAGACGAGGGATGATCTCTGGTGCGAGATCGGACGGTTGAGCTTCGGCCATCGCCCCCATCTCTCTGACGACCCCATCTACACAAGCTTTCTTAGAGATCAAGGGAGGGCCGTTTGCCAGGAATACGGCAGCGCGGAGAATCCGGCCGTCGAGGAGCTGGTCGCTAAAGCGCGTGACCTCGATGGGCGGATCCGGTCTCTCATGGCCGGATCCATCCTGGCGAACCCGGCTCATTAGCGCATTCCAAAAGGAGGGGGCCATGGAAAACGCCCCGTTACCTGCCTTTGCGCCTTTTCGGGCAATAATCTCCTCAAGTTTGCTCAACACTGGCCGATCTAACATCAGTAGAGGTTGAGCCCGGCTCATGTATGGCGCCGGTCTCCGCCCGCGCAGCGACATGGAGGGGTCGAACATGAAAAAGCTGATGCTGGGCCTTATCGCCAGCGTTCTCCCGCTCGTGGCTGTCGCCGGGATTGCGGGCGCCGAGATCAAATTAGGCGTGGTCGCGCCCAGGGGCCGGTTTGACGGACGAAGAAGGTCAGTCTAACCTCCACGCCCTTGGAGGGACAGGGGGAATGACCGCCATAGCAGGAGGGAAAGGCCATGGAATCAACGGTTAGGTCGATGGGTATGGCGAGGCTTTTGGCAAACGCTCTAGCACTGGGGGTGATGATGTTGTTGGTCGGTTCGACCCCCACGGCGTGGGCAGCTTCCCCGATGCCCCCCGCGTCCGTCGAAGGGGCCAGGGTGGTCACCGCCGAGGAGCTGAAAGCGCTACGGACCAAGGGGGCGAAGATCTACGACCTGCGTAAGAAAGCGGCCTACGTGGAGGCGCACATTCCCGGAGCGGCGTATCTGAAATTCGACGAGAAGTCGATCAAGGCCGTGAACTTCGATCCCCGGGCGGACACCTTCGATCTCGCGCAACTCCCCCCGGACAAAACTGCCCTCATCGTCTTCCACTCCCACGGGCCTGAAGGGTGGAAGAGCTACAAGGCCGCTGTCATGGCGGTCAGGGCAGGGTACACGAACGTCCACTGGTTCCGAGGCGGTTTCGCCGAGTGGGTGCAGAAGGGGCTCCCACGCGAATAACTCGGACCTGAAGCACCGCGCGAATGTGAGGAGGATGAGGCCCGCCATGTCGATCCGAGGCAAGGTCGGTGTTCTCCTCGGCGTGATGATCGGCGCCGTCTTGGTGTTCGCCGGACTCTCCTTCTGGACGGCCCGGCAGGGGGCGAGGTCCATCAGGGCCATCTACGCCGAGGCGATGGTGCCGCTCGGTCATATCCAGGAGATTCAGCAAACCCTGCGCGAGATCGAGCTCCGGATCCCCGGCGTGATCACTGAGCTGTTCACCGGACCGGAGTCAAAGGCGCACATGGACGCCGCCCTCCCGCGAGTGCTCAGGCTTTGGGAACAGTTCAAGACAATTCAGCGCGAAGAGGAAGAGGCGAGGCTCGTTAAAGAACTGGACGAGGCCCTGCGGCAATTCCAGTTATTTGCTCAAAAGCTTGGAGCCGCCTTTGAGAGAGAAGACCGCCCAGCTCTCGAAGCGCTTCTCGACGAGTGGCTGGATCTCAAACCCAAGCTCCTGAAACCGCTCAATCGCGTGTTGGCGCTGGAGCAGGAATCGGTGGCTCGCCAGGTGACGGCAGCCGACCGTTGGACCCGCCAGTCCATGTGGATCGGCGGCGTGTTGTTGGGCCTGTTCGGTCTTCTTGCCACTGGCATCTATTGGTACGCTACGCGGTTTGTCACCTTGCCTTTGAGGGACGCGGTGGCATCGTGGGAGAACCTGGCTGAGGAACTCTCGCGCGGGGAAGGAGATCTGACGCGACGCCTAGAGATGAGATCCTCCGATGAAGTGGGGCGTGTGGCGGGGGCTTTCAACCGATTTGTGGAAAAGCTCCACGAGATCGTCGCTCAGATGAGGCG
>CAZXPE010000215.1:0-3553 GCA_964642915.1 uncultured bacterium
TGGCTCCTCTCGCCAGCGGCTGCCCGACGATCGTGTTCATCTCTCGGGCTTTCGACTCGGCCCTCTCCCGCTGGCGGGAGCCGATGATGATCCGATGGCCCGAGCGGGCCCACCGGAGGGCGAGCCCGGTCCCTTCCTGCCCCGTCCCTCCCAGAATGGCGATGACCATTCTCTATAATCTTCCTATCTGAAGAGGTCGCGGGAGGGGTCGCGGAGGAGGGGCTTGATCGTGGCTTCCTCCCGCTCCCCTGCGAATCCTCTGACGATCACAGCGGGGATCCTGGCGAGCTTTCCCATCACGATCTCAGCGGCCCCTGCCAGCTCGTCGGCAACGGCGATCATCGTGGCGCGGAGGACGTGCCCCGCCGGGTCTTTCTCTCCCACGTAGCTCTTGAGCGGGGCGAGCCCCGCAACGCCGATGGCGACGTCTGTGAGCCCTTCCCGCCACGGCCTGCCGAAAGTGTCGGCGATGATGACCGCCAGGTCGAGGCCCATCAACCGGAAGATCCGCTCCCGGATCTCACGGGCCGATCTGTCAGGGTCTTCAGGGAGGAGTGCCGCCGTCTCAGCCTCGACGTTGGATTGGTCAACTCCGGCGTTGGCGCAGACGAAACCGTGATGGGTCTCGGTGATGAGGACCCCTTTGTCCATCCTGACCACCCGCCTGGATTCTCTGAGGATCAGCTCGATGAGCCTCGGGTCGCGCGAGAGCTGCCGCGCCATGGCCTGAGCCGCCGGCGATGGCGTGACGTCGGCGAGGAGGACGAGCCTCCCTTCGGCCTTTGAGACGATCTTCTGGCTGACCACTACCAGGTCTCCGGATTGAAGGGGAGTGGACTGCCTCGACGCGCCCTCGGCGATAAGGCGGCCGAGGTCGTCTCCGGGTTGGATCTCGGGGAGCCCTTCGATGCCGATGACCTCGAACCGCGGCGGAGTCATCCGAGTCGCTGAAGGACCCTGAGGCCGGAGAGGAAGGCGGTCGTGCGGGTCCGGCGGCGTTCCTCCATGAGGGCCCGGATTTCATCCGGGCCGTCGATATCAAGGCCGAGCCCCGGGAGCGGGAGAACGACGGGCTCGATCCCTCTCCGCCGCGCCGCTGCCAGATGGTTGGCGAACGAAGGCTCCCCGAACTTGAGCGGCATCGCGCCGGGAGGCGCGAGCAAGGCGGCGTTAGTTCCGAATCCGCTCAGCGAAGGAACAAAGACTGCCGCGGGGCCCGCGGGACAGGCGTCGAGGACCGAGGCGATCTCTCCCTCTGTTACTTGAGGCACATCGCCGGGAATCGTCAGGAAGCTATCGGCCCCCGCCGTGGCCGCGTGGCTCTGGGCCAGGGCAACGGCTTCGGTGTGGCCGAGGTTTTCGTCTTCTTCAAGGACGGCGACTGAGAACCGGCGGGCGATCGCAATGACTTCAGGGTCCCGCGTGACGACGAGCACTCCGTCGAGCGGCGCTCCGCATAGCGCGTCCAGGACATCCTCGATCATGGACCGGGCCAGCTCCCGCCGCTCCTCCGCTGAAAGGAGCGGGACGAGCCGCTGTTTGGCGTTGGCAAGGTCCTTGACCGGGACGGCCGCCAGAGTCACCACTCGAGGACCTCTAGCACAGTTCGGGCCAGAGCGACCTCACGCTCCCTGTCGGCCATGATCGTTTCGGCCACGACGGGAGAGATCCCAAGGGTGAGAAGCTCTGGTGCGAGGGTCTCGTCACGTCGGTCTATCACGATGACGTCGAGCCACTCCCGGTACGCTGCGGCGACTCCGATTGCCGACACGGGGAGGCTTTTCGCTGCCATCAGCTTCCCCGCCGGCCCGCTCACCGGGGCTCCGGCCACGATGGGACTCACTGCGAGAACAGTCGCCGGAGTGGATCTGAGCGCTTCTGCGATCCCCGGGACAGCGAGGATCGGCCCGATGGAGGTAATCGGGTTCGAAGGGCAGACGATGACCGCCCTCGCGCCGCTGATCGCCTCCACGACTCCGGGGGCGGGGGTCGCCCTCCCGGCTCCGTCGTAGATAACGTCCAGCACCTCAACCTGGCCTTTCTCTCTGACGAAAAACTCCTGAAAGCCGAGCCAGCCTTCGGGCGTGAGCAGTCGCGTTCTTACCGGCTGGTCTGACATGGGAATGATCCGGGACCTGACGCCGAGCGCTCTCCTCATCGCCTCTGTGACCTCGGAGAGGGTCCTCCCTTCTCGAAGCGCTTCGGTGCGGAAGAGATGGGTGGCCAGGTCCCGGTCGCCCACGTTGAACCAGGTCTCCCGTCCGAATGCCGCCATCGTCGCGAGGCAGTGGAAGGTGTCGTCCTTCACCCCCCACCCCTTCGACTCGTCAATCATTCCGGCCAGCGCGTAGACCACCGTGTCGAGGTCGGGGGAAATATGGAGCCCCCAGATCTCGGCGTCGTCTCCGGTGTTGCCGATCACTGTCACTATGGAGGGATCCACGACCGCTGCGAGGCCGCGGAGAAACCTGGCTGCGCCGGTCCCGCCGGCTAGGGCGGTGATCCTGGCGGGATTCGGGGTTCGGTGGTCGGGATTCGCGGGAACCACCTGCGGTTAGCTGAGGCTGTCTGACCCGCCGCCCGTGGGCGCGCGCGAAGACCAGATAGCGCTTCCTCCGCGCCATCCGAAGAGCCCGGCGCCGGGGCGGCCCCTGAGAGCGCTCGGGAGGTCAGCTTCAGGGACGGGGATGAAGCCGAGACGGACCCAGACGCGGTCCAGCCCTTGAGGGCGCGCGAAAAGGGTGCCAGCTCCGAGGGACTGCGAGTGGGAGAGAAGCGCCGAGAGGAGCCCGGCAGCGACGTCGATCGGATTTTCGGCCTCTGTGACGACGGGACCGTAGATCATGCCTTCCCGGCCCGCCTGTTCGAGGAGTGCCGCGCCGATCATCCGGTCTTTATCCCAGGCGCCCACGCCATAACTGAGCGCGGCCGGCGGGATCCAGACAGCGGCATAATCGAAAAGACTCCGGGCATCCTTAGAGCCGGGGCCGAGCGGCCGGATGTCTATCCTCGGGGGCTGGGATTCAGGGTTCGGGGTTGGGGGTTCGGGGTCCGAGCCCCGGTCCCCGAGTCCCGAACCCCGACTTCCAGATGGCTTACTTCTTCCCAAGCACCATGTCCTTCATGCCTTTGGCGATCCGGAACTTCAGCACCCGCTTGGCGGGAATCTTGATGGGGGCGCCGGTCTGCGGGTTTCGGCCCATCCGGGCTTTCCGGTTTGCGAGGACGAGCTTGCCAAGGCCGGGAACCACGAAGCCGTTCTTGGCTTCCTTGGCGGCCAGGGCGCAGATGTCGTCCAGAACCTTGCCGATCTGCTTCTTCGCGAGGCCCGATTTCTTGGCCAGGTGGTCGATGGTGGCTGCCTTGGTCATCATCCTCCCCATGTGTTCCTCCTCCTTTGTAGGTTGAGCGTGTACTATGAGTGACGCCAAACACCCCTGGTGAACGCTTTCAATATCTGGCCGGTCCGGGACCTCACGATTAATACCACAGTTTTTCCTGTCAGTACACTCCTTCTCTCCGGGCGATCGTGGGATGGAAGCGCGAGAAGCGA
>CAZXPE010000216.1:0-2353 GCA_964642915.1 uncultured bacterium
AGGACTCAGGGGGATCCCCGCAGCGGCTGAGGAGGTGATCGTCGCGCGGGATATCTGCCTCGCCGAGCTGACGGCAGCCCGAGTCCACATCGCCCACATCTCCACAGCCGGAGCGGTGCGACTGCTCCGAGACGCCAAGGGGCGCGGAGTGAAGATCACCGCCGAGGTGACCCCGCACCATCTCCTGCTGACCGACGAGGCGGCGCGCGACTATGATGGGAACTTCAAGATGAACCCGCCTCTCAGGACCAAGCGCGACCAGGAAGCTCTGCTGGAAGCGCTCGCTGACGGGACGATCGACGCGATCGCCACTGATCACGCTCCACACGCGCTCTCTGAAAAAGAAGGAGAGTTCGACAGGTCGGCCTTCGGGGTCGTGGGGCTGGAGACGGCGGTCGCCGTCCTACTCGACCGCCTGGTCCGCCCCGGCCTCCTCGACCTCGCCACACTCATCGCAAGGCTCACCCATGGCCCGGCGCGCGCTCTCGGGCTCCCCGGAGGGAGTCTCAGCAAGGACGCGGCGGCAGACATCACGATCCTGGACACCGAGAGGGAGTGGATCATCGACCCGTCGCGCTTTCTCTCTAAGAGCAGAAACACTCCCTTCGGAGGCTGGAGGGTGACGGGAGCGCCGTGGATGACGATCGCCGGCGGCCGGGTGGTTTGGGAAATGGGGAACAGGGAATGAGGAAGCCTGCTCTGCTCGCGCTGGCTGATGGCCGCACCTTCAGAGGCGAGTCGTTCGGCGCCGAGGGCGAGGCCCACGGAGAGGTCGTGTTCAACACCTCGATGACAGGCTACCAGGAGATCATGACCGACCCTTCCTACAAGGGCCAGATCGTCGCCATGACCTATACGCTCATCGGCAACTACGGTGTGAACGACGAGGACGTCGAATCCGGGAGGCCGTGGGTGGAAGGGTTCATCGTCAAGGAGGCATCCCCTGCGCCGTCGTCCTGGCGGGGGCGGCGCACACTCGACGAATACATGAGGGAGCACGGGATCGTCGGGATCCAGGGGATCGACACGCGGGCCTTGACACGGCACCTGAGAGATCACGGCGCACAGGAGGGCGTGATCTCCACAGAGGAGATGGACCCCGAGAGGCTCGCAGCCAAAGCGCGCGCCCTTCCGGGGCTCATCGGCCGCGATCTCGTGAGAGAAGTGACCTGCCAGGAGCCGCACGTCTGGAGCGAGGGGACCTGGCAGCTCGGCCGCGGCTACTGCATTCCGCACTCCGCGCTCCGCACTCCGCATTTGAAGGTGGTCGCCTACGACTCGGGGATCAAGCGGAACATCCTCCGCCAGCTCGTGTCTGTGGGGTGCGAGGTGACTGTGGTCCCGGCGACGACGCCTGCCGAAGCGGTCCTGGAGCGGAAGCCGGACGGTGTATTCCTCTCTAACGGCCCAGGCGATCCAGAAGGCGTTCCCTACCTGATCGAGTCGGTGAAAAGGCTCATCGGCAAGGTCCCGATCTTCGGGATCTGCCTCGGCCACCAGATCCTGGGACTGGCCTTCGGCGGGACGACGTACAAGCTCAAGTTCGGCCACCACGGCGGAAACCAGCCCGTGAAGGACCTTACCACCGGGAGGGTGGAGATCACAGCCCAAAACCACGGCTTCGCCGTTGACCCGAAGTCGGTGGAGCGATTCGGCCTCACCGAAACCCACGTGAACCTCAACGACGGAACTTCGGAGGGAATGAGCCACAGGGAGCTGCCGATCTTCTCGGTGCAGTACCACCCGGAGGCGTCACCGGGGCCCCACGATGCCAACTACCTCTTCGGCAGGTTTCGGGGCCTCATGGTCAAGGTGAAGGGAGGTTGATGTTAGTTATGCCGAAGTACCTGATCTCGTATCGGAAGACAGAAGAAGCCGGGCAGAAGCCCGAGTGGGCTAGCTTCACGACAGACAGCGACCTCTCGCTGGAGGCTCACGCAGTGCGGGAGCGTGTCCAGAGGCGCATGAGCGTCCTCGGCGAGCAGCTCTGGGGAAACGGAGAGGTCGTCTGGATCGGATCGGGCCGGCTCGACGACATCCTCTACAAGCGCGAGGAGGCCGCCCCCGAAACCTCCATCGTCTATGGCCAGATCGAAGGGTAGTCCCTGCCCAAGCGCACTGAATCGATGATCAAAGACCAGGAGATCGAACGCATCGTCAGACGGATCGCCGAAGGGTACAGGCCCCTCAAGGTTATCCTCTTCGGCTCATACGCCTACGGGGAACCGACGGAAGACAGTGACATCGATCTCCTGATCGTCAAGGAAACCTCCGACAGATTCATCGATCGGTGGGTCGCGGTGCGCGAGTTGCTTGCAGATCCCCAACGGCGTGTTCCCGTAGAGCCGATCGT
>CAZXPE010000216.1:2453-3519 GCA_964642915.1 uncultured bacterium
GAGGAAGTCTCTCGTGCTCGTGACGAGGTCACAGGACTGGTGCAGTTCATTCGGCGAGCGTTGAGGTAGGTATGCCCAGGCGCACTGACCTTCAAAAGATCCTGATCATCGGGTCGGGGCCGATCGTGATCGGCCAGGCGTGCGAGTTCGACTACTCGGGGACCCAGGCCGTCAAGGCCCTCAGAGAAGAAGGGTTCGAGGTGGTCCTCGTCAACTCAAACCCCGCCACGATCATGACCGACCCCGAGATGGCCTCACGCACCTACGTGGAGCCGCTGACCCCGGAGATCCTGGCCAAGGTCATCGCGCGCGAGCGCCCCCAGGCCCTCCTCCCCACCCTCGGAGGCCAGACAGGACTTAACCTCGCTGTGGCGCTGGCAGAGGAAGGCATCCTCGACCGCTACGGGGTGGAGCTGATCGGCGCCAAGCTCGACGCCATCAGGAAGGCCGAAGACCGCGAGCTTTTCAAGGAAGCGATCGAGCGGATCGGTCTGGCGCTGCCGCGCTCGGGGTACGTAAAGTCCCTCGAAGACGCCCGCCGGATAGTCAGGCAGGTAGGCTATCCGGTTATCATCCGCCCCTCGTTCACCCTCGGGGGCACCGGCGGCTCCATCGCCTACAACCCCGAGGAGCTCGAGGAGGCGATCCGCTGGGGGCTCCAGCAGAGCCCGGTTGGAACGGTGCTCGTGGAGGAGTCGGTCATCGGGTGGAAGGAGTTCGAGCTGGAGGTGATGCGCGACGGAAAGGACAACGTGGTGATCATCTGCTCCATCGAGAACTTCGACCCGATGGGGGTCCACACCGGCGACTCGATCACAGTGGCCCCCGCCCAGACTCTGACAGACAAAGAGTACCAGATCATGCGCGACGCGGCGGTCGCCATCATCAGGGAGATCGGAGTCGAGACGGGGGGGTCGAACATCCAATTCGCCGTGAACCCCGAGGACGGCCGGCTCGTCGTCATCGAGATGAATCCTCGGGTTTCCCGCTCATCGGCGCTGGCCTCGAAGGCGACGGGCTTCCCCATCGCCAAGATCGCCGCCAAGCTGGCAGTGGGCTATACGCT
>CAZXPE010000217.1:0-1663 GCA_964642915.1 uncultured bacterium
CTGCTCGCTGTGGCACGACTCGCACCGCTCGTTCTGCGGGCTGTGGTGGCAGGAAGCGCACGTCGCCGCCGTAGCCGTCACCGCCTTGTGGACCTCGGGGGAGTGGCACGCCGTGCACACCGCTCCAAGCTCGGTGACGTGGCGGACGTGGGGGATCTTCTGCTTCCCGAACGCCACCATCTCGGGCCACCTGACCCCGGCTTGCTGGTGGCAGAGGACGCCGCAGTAGAGGCCCCGCACGAGGGTGTCGTCGCCCTTGGGCGGCGCCTTGCCGGCAAGGGCGAATGCCTCGTCGAGCCAGCCGTTGGAGAGCTTGAGCAAGTCGGCCGCGTAGAAGACGTTGTGGACGCCCTTGCCGAGGCTGACGAACTGGACGTTGAACTCAGCGTCGTCAACGAGCCGCCCCGCTTTGGCGTGCTTGGGGTTCTTGGCGTCGGCCGAGCTGAGAGCAGCGCGCGCGCCTGAAAGCTTCTGCGCCACGATTTCCCTTATCTTGGCCAGCGTGTCAGCCCAGCGATCCAGCATCCCGCGATACTTCTCGCCGTGGCAGTCGATGCACGCCTGTTCGCTCGGCCTGAACGTCTGGCCCACGATCCCGGCTGCCGGTTCCGCTTCCTTGGGCGCGATGTGGCAGGCTACGCACTCCACCCGCACCTGGAACATGTGGCTCGGGATCATCGGCGTCCCGCGCCCTCCCATGCCGAGGTACATCTGCAGCACTCCCTGGTGCTTTCCCTGATGGCAGTTCCGGCACTCGAGCTCTCCCGCGCGGTGCGGCTTCGGCGGGACCCGAGGCTCCCCGACCGAGGCGCGGGGTCGCGCCTGACCCGTAGCAGGGCGCTCAGCGGCCTCAGCGCCGGCGGGTGAGAAAAGCCACCTGAGCAATCCGGCGACGGGCGACCCGATCGGCGGCGGCAGCTTGTGCTTGATCTCGGTGTGGCAGCGCGCGCACTCGATGTTGTGGCCGGCGACGTGGAAGTCGTGTATGAACGGCGTGTCCGGGTAGCGCTGGAGCTTCTCGGGCTGATTGTGGCAGGTGAAGCAGCGCTCGCGCGGCGCCTCTCCCTCACCCTCTATGACGTTCAGGTGGCACTTCTGGCAGGCTACGCCTCGGCGCACCATCTCCTGGTGGTTGAACTTGATCGACCCCACCACGATGTCGCCCTTCGGCGGCTGGTGGCACCCGGTGCATCCGGCGATCGGGTTGAGCTCACGCCCGGCCTTCATCCCTTTGAAGTGGCAGAGGAAGCAGCTCGAATCTGTGACCTCAATGTGAGTGCCGACGACGATCTGGGAGTGGCAGCTCGTGCATCGGAGCTGGCGCCCGCGGCGAACCTCCTCGAGGTGGGGACGGTGGTCGAAGATGATATTCCTCTTGTAGACGACCTTCCCCTGAAGGAGGCGGCTCTCGTGGCAGCCAGAGCGGAGGCAGCTCGCGTCCTCGATCTCTGCGAAGGGTTTCGAGCTGTAGGTCTGGGTGGCCCACTTCGCCACCTGGGAGAGCGCCTGGTACTTGACCCAGATCGTGCCGCGAAACTCAGGGGGATAGTGGCAATCCACGCACGTCACCATGTTGTGCTTTGACGTCCGCCAGGCCTCCACGTAGGGCTTCATTATGTGGCAGGTGTTGCAGAGGACGGGGCTCGTGCTGAGCTTCCAGAGC
>CAZXPE010000217.1:1673-3494 GCA_964642915.1 uncultured bacterium
GGCGCTTGCGACGCCGCCGACGACCAGCAGCGACGCTAGAGCGATCAGGATGATTCGGCTGCGCGGGCGGCTCCTCGCGTCCCGGTCAGTGTGAGCGTCGTCAGTCATCGTCTCGCTTGCGGCTACGCTTGGTTTCCACCGGGAGATCGGGCCTTTTTCCGGCAGAAATGGGGCGGTTGCCCGATAGCCAGCCTTTCGGCCTGATGCTATCCATTAAGCGTGAGAGGAGGTGGTTCAAATGCTGAGGCACCACGGCGGCACCTGGGTCAAGTGCGGGTACTACTGGAACCCGGCCAGGTGGGAGATCGTGACGATCCCGAGAGGAGGAGGGCTTCTGCCTGACGGGGGCGAGCAGCGCTATCTGAGGCTGCCGATCGCCCTGCTTCTTCTTGTGGCGCCCGTCATGGGAGGGCTCTACGTGGTCTTCCTTCCCTTCATCGGGTTCTTCATGGTCTTTCGCCTCGCCGGGCGACAGGGCGCGAGAGCGCTTCAGCGCGGGTTCATTGAGGTGGCGGCAGCGCTGAGCCACGCCTGGCGGCCCGGAGAAGCTTACTTCGCCGGCAAGCGGACGGCCCGAAAGGAGGAGGGGCAAGCTCCCCCCGAACCGGGCGAGCAGGAGAACCGGCTGGCGGGCATCGAGAAGGAGATCGAGCGCAGGCGGACGGCTAAGCACGAATGACCCCCTTGCGTATCGCAAACTTTATCAGCTCGGTCCGGCTGTGGAGGTTGAGCTTCTCCATGAGATGCTGCCGGTGGGTCATGGCGGTCTTCACGCTTATGTCGAGAAGCTCAGCCACCTCCTTGTTGCTCTTTCCTTCCGCCACCAGCTTGAGCACCTGCTTTTCCCTGTCAGTGAGCGTGTCGTAGGGGTCGGTAGTCTCGTCAGCGGCCGGCGCCCCGTACTCCTCCATGGCCTGCCGGGCGACATCGGGATCGAGGACCAGCCCGCCGCGATGCGCCGCGCGGATAGCGGCGGCCAGTTCCGACCCCGCCGCTTTTTTTAGCACATATCCTGCCACTCCGATCCTGAAAAAGCGCCTCACGTATTCGCGGTCCTCGTATTGGGTGAGGACCAGGATCTTTGCCCTGGAGTTCTCCTTCTTGATCTCGAGGGTGGCCTCGAGCCCCCCGAGGCCCGGCATGGCGATGTCCATGAGGACCACGTCGGGATTCAGGCGACGGCACTGCTCCACCGCCTCGATCCCGTCAGCAGCCTCACCAACCACCTCGATGTCCTGGGAGAGCTTGAGGAGGGCCCGTATCCCCTCCCTCAGGATGGCGTGATCGTCAGCGATCAGGACTCGGATCTTAGACACCGCTCTCCTCAGCCAGCCAGGGCACGCTCAGCGCAATCCGGGTCCCCCTGCCCGGCGCCGACTCGATCTGGACCGTTCCCTCAAGAAGCTCGACCCGCTCCCGGATTCCCAGGAGCCCCAACCCTCGCCCTTCGGCAGCAGGCCCCGTCAGGGAAGAGGGATCGAACCCTTTGCCGTCGTCCTCGATCTCGATCGTGAGGGCCCCTTCCCGCCGGGCGCACTGGATCAGCACCGTCTCGGCCCCGGCGTGCTTGGCGATGTTTGTGATCGCCTCCTGGGCAACGCGGAAGAGGGCCGTTTCCATCCGGGGCGGGAGACGCTCACCCGCTTCCCCGGCGCGGGTGCCCGGCTCGCTGAACTCGCAGCGGACCGCGACTCCCAGCGGTTCCAGGTGGCGCTCGGCGTACCAGCGAATCGCCGAGAAGAGCCCTAGATCATCCAGGACCGAAGGGCGAAGGTCAAAGATCAGCCGGTGAAGTCCGTCCAGAGTCCTGAGAGCGAGCGT
>CAZXPE010000218.1:0-3476 GCA_964642915.1 uncultured bacterium
TCCCTGAAGGGCATCCCGAGGTGCGCGAGCAGAGCCTTCGCCTCCTCGTCGGTCGGGGCTGTCGTCACGACGATCACGTCCATCCCGCGCACCTTGTCTATCTTGTCGTAGTGGATTTCGGGGAAGATCACCTGCTCCCGAAGCCCCAGAGCGTAGTTGCCGCGCCCGTCAAAGGATTTGGAAGGGACTCCCTTGAAGTCCCGCACACGGGGGAGCGCCACGTTGATGAGGCGGTCCAGAAACTCATACATCCGGGCCCCGCGAAGGGTCACCTTGGCGCCTATTGAAAGCCCCGCCCGGAGCTTGAAGTTCGCGATGGATTTCTTGGCCCTCGTCACCACGGGCTTCTGTCCTGAGATCGCAGCCAGGTCGGCCGTGGCGGCGTCCAGAACCTTGACATTGTCCTTGGCCTCACCCAGCCCCATGTTGACAACGATCTTCTCCAGGCGCGGGACCTGAAACGGGTTCACGTACCCCCGCTCCTTCATGAGCGCCGGGACCACGAGCTTCTTAAACCGCTCCAGGAGCCGCGGGGGGACCGATCCTGTCCCCTTCGGCCTGCCGCGGGCCGGGGAAGGGGCCTCCTTTGAAGCAGCCCCGCCCTTGCCGCTCTTCGATTGGGCCTTCGCTGTCTGCGCTTTCTCTGCCTTCGCCATGTCAATTGCGCTCTATCTGTCTATGATCTCGCCGCAGCGCTTGCACGCCCTGACCTTCTTGTCGTCTGCCAGGATCCGAACTGACGTCCTCGTCGCGCGGTTGCACTTGCCGCACACGACCATCACGTTCGAGAGATGGAGCGGGCCTTCCCGCTCAATGATCCCCCCCTGTCTGAGCTTCTGGGTCGGGCGCTGGTGCTTCTTGATCATGTTGACCTTCTCAACGATGACTCGCCCATTCGCGGGGAGCACGTGGAGCACCTTCCCTCGCTTTCCGCGCTCCTTGCCCGCTATCACAGCCACCGTGTCGCCCCGCTTGATCCCGCACCCGGCCATCGCCCTAAATCACCTCTGGAGCCAATGAAATGATCTTCATATACTGCCGATCGCGAAGCTCGCGAGCCACCGGGCCGAAGATGCGCGTCCCGATGGGGTTGTTTTGGGGGTTGATGAGGACAGCCGCGTTCCGGTCGAACCGGATGTACGACCCGTCCCGGCGCCTGACCTCCTTCACCGTCCGCACCACCACGGCGCGGGCCACCTCTCCCTTCTTCACCGTCCCGTCAGGCGCGGCTTCCTTCACGGCCACGACGATCGTGTCCCCCAGGGTGGCGTAGCGCCTGTTGGCCCCACCCATCACCCGAATGCACTGGACCTTCTTGGCTCCGGAGTTGTCGGCCACGTCTAGCATCGTTCTCGGCTGAATCATGTTCCGATCTCAAAACCGTTACAACCGGGTTACGAGGCGCGCCCCAGGATCTGGCGGATGCGCCACCGCTTGTCTTTGGACAGCGGCCGGGTCTCTTCGATCACCACGCGGTCCCCCGCGCGGCTCGCGTTCGCCTCGTCGTGGGCCTTCAACCTCTTTGACCGCCTGATGACCCGCTGGTAACGGGAATGACGATAGACGCGCTCGATCTCGACCACCCGCGTCTTCTGCATCGCGTCGCTGACCACGACCCCCTCGCGGGTTTTCCTCTCGCCCACTCGTTTTACCTCCCGCTCTTCCATGCATTCCGCATTTGCAGCTTCCCGTTCTTCATCGCCCCTCCCGGCTGCGGCTGATCCCGAGGCTCCTCTCACGCAGGACGGTCAGCGCCCGGGCCAGGTCTCGCTTGGTCTGCCGCACCCTGGCGGGGCTCTTGGCGACACCCGTCGAGAGATGAACTCTCAGGTTGAAAAGCTCCTCTGTCAGCTCTTTCGCCCGCCGCGCGATCTCGTCTTCTGAAAGGTCTCGCCACTTAGCCGGCTTCATCATGCTCTCCACACTTCATTCCGCACTGCTCACGCGCTCTTTGTCCGGCTCACAAACTTAGTCGGGATCGGAAGCTTCTGGGCCGCCAGCCGGAAGGCGCTCCTCGCCACTTCTTCCGTGACCCCCTCGATCTCGTAGAGGATCCGTCCGGGCTTTACCACTGCGACCCAGAATTCAGGGGTCCCCTTCCCCTTTCCCATCCGGGTCTCGGCCGGCTTTTTCGTCACCGGCTTGTCGGGAAAAATCCGGATCCAGATCTTGCCGCCCCGCTTGACTGACCGCGTGAGCGAAACCCTTGCCGCCTCGATCTGCCGGTTGGTAATCCAAGCCGGCTCGAGGGCCTTGAGGCCATAGTCTCCGAAGGCCAGCGAAGCCCCGCGGTGGGCCTTCCCCTTCATGCGCCCCCGCTGAGCCTTCCGGTATTTGACCCGCTTGGGCATGAGCAACATCGCCGTTCCTCACTCCCCCTCGACCGGCTGGAAAGGCAGCACTTCCCCCTTGAAAATCCAGACCTTCACGCCGATGGTTCCGTAGGTCGTGTGCGCAGTCGCGAGGCCGTAGTCGATGTCGGCGCGAATGGTGTGAAGCGGCACACGTCCGTTCCTATACCACTCCCGGCGGGCGATCTCGGCGCCCGCCAGTCGTCCCCCGCAGGCGATCCGGATCCCGTCGGCTCCCAGGCGCACCGCGGAGGTGACGGCCTTCTTCATCGCCCGGCGGAATGCCACCCGCTTCTGAAGCTGGAGCGCCACGTTCTCGGCGACGAGCTGCGAGTCCAGCTCGGGGTGGACCACCTCCTCGATGTTCAGGTAGACCTCTTTCCCGGTCTTTGCCTGGACTTCGTTCTTGAGCTTCTCCACCTCGGAGCCTTTCCGGCCGATGATGATCCCGGGCCGGGCGGCGTGTATCGTGATCCGGATCCGGTTCGCCGAGCGCTCCACGTCGATGCGCGAAATCCCCGCATGGTAGAGCGCCGCCTTGATGTACCTCCGGATCTTCACGTCTTCATGAAGCAGGGCGGCGTAGCCCTTTGTGGCGAACCACCTGGAACTCCACGTCCGCGTTGAGCCCAAGCGAAATCCGACCGGATGAGTTTTCTGTCCCATAATGAGCCTCTTAGCCCTCAGCCATCGGCATTCAGCGACCTGCTCCCGGCCTCTGGCTGACGGCTGACCGCTGTTTACTGACAGCCTCTTCGTCTGAAAGCTCGATCGTGAGATGGCTCGCGCGGTGGCGGATGAAGTAAGCCCGCCCCATGGCGCGGGGTGACACTCGCTTCATGGACGGCCCGCAGTCGGCGACCGCCGTTACGACCATGAGGTCGTCCAACCCCCTCACCTGATGGTTGTGCTCCGCGTTGGCAATGGCTGAGCGGAGCAGCTTCTCGATCAGCCGTGCCGCCGCCCGGCGGGTGTGCTGGAGGATGGCAAGGGCCTCTCCCGCCCGCCTTCCCTGCACCAGTCTTAGCACAAGGCGCGCCTTGGCCGGCGACACCCGCGCGTATCGCGCCACGGCTCTCGTTCTCATCTATCTCCCGCCCCGCCTCCGGCTCCCCAGCATTGATC
>CAZXPE010000219.1:0-1144 GCA_964642915.1 uncultured bacterium
GCCATGGCGTCTGAGCGGGGGGAAGTGAATAGCGGAGCGCCGATTGAGGTGGTGCTGGGACTCCTTGAGACGACGCTCCGGATCGCCGCCCGGACCGGTATCCCTGAATCCCGGATTGTCGTGGACCCGGGCATCGGATTTTTCAGGCGGCGAGGAATTCCGTGGCACGAGTGGGACTGCGCGGTGATCCGTGAGCTCGGTGTGCTGAGAGAGCTGGGGCGTCCACTGTGCGTCGGGGTTTCCCGCAAATCCTTCGTCGGGGCCCTCACCGGAACCGAAGATCCGGCGAACCGCCTTCCGGGATCCCTGGCCGCGGCGGCCGTTGCTGTTCTCCACGGCGCCCAGATCATTCGAACCCACGACGTCGCCGAGACGGTTCAGGCAGTCCGGGTGGCTCAGGCGATCGCGCGATTTCGGACCGTGATAGCCATGGAGAACCGTCCGTGACGTTACCGGCCCTTGGACTTTTTCTGGACAGAACGGAAGAGATCGAAGCGGTCTTCCGAGCGTTACTGGATCCAACCGCGCGGATCGTGACCCTGAGCGGGCCTGCGGGGGTGGGGAAGAGCGCGCTCGCTCTTGAGGTGGCCCACCGCCTTCGGAGGCAAGGACGGTTCGTCGGAGGGATTGCCTGGCTCGGCGGTTCGACTCTCGGGAAAGGATCTGCTGAGGAGCTTCTCCTCGAAGCGGGAAAGGCGCTGGGCGAGGAAGGGCTAGAGAACACGATCAGGCATCTTCAGAGTCAACCCACACTCCTGGTTCTCGATGGTGTCGTCCCCGAGTCAGTCAGTGAGGACATCGCCGCTGCCCTGCTGAGGATGGCAGAAGGGCAGAGCCGTCTCCTGGTCACGAGCCGGGGCCGGCTCAACTTTCCCGGAGTCGAGGCAGTGCTGGAGATCGCGCCCCCGGACAACCAGGAACGCCTCAGGCTTTTTCACCAGCTCTGGACTCTAGACCTCTCAGAGAGCGGCTTCCTTCACCTCAAGAAATCACTCGCACCAGACGAACTTCGCTCCATGCTAGAGCTGGGAGTTCAGCTTTCGGGGGAACTGAAGAGGGATTCGCTGAGAGCCCTGCACGCTCTGGAGGTCGCTTTCGGGCTCGCTCGGATCCTCGAAGACCAGAAGATCGAGTCTCAAGTCCT
>CAZXPE010000219.1:1244-3474 GCA_964642915.1 uncultured bacterium
CGGCAACATCGGGCTGATCCACCAGAGCCTGGGCGACCTGCCGAAGGCGCTGGAGCACCTCCAGCAGGCGCTGGCCATCGACCGGGAGATCGGCTACCGGCAGGGCGAGGCGAACCAGCTCGGCAACATCGGGCTGATCCACCAGAGCCTGGGCGACCTGCCGAAGGCGCTGGAGGCCTGGGCCCGGGCGCTAGCCTTTCCCCAGCTTCCATCAGGTACGAGAAAGCTGATTGAAGAGCGGCTGGAGGAAGCGAAGCGAGAACTGGGCGATCAGGCGTTCTCCGACTGGGCTCGCGGGTTTCTTCGCTCCCTGGCCATCGAGGAGCGGCTCCGTCAAGCTCGGGAGGCCGAAAGGATCGGGAACTTCCACCGTGCCATCGGCCTCTACGAAGACGCGCTCAATTTGGCGGGAGAACTTCCAGACCGCCGGGCCGAGATCCTTTTCAAACTCGGGTCTGCTCTTCGCCAGGTGGGAGAGTTCTCACAAGCGGTCTCGATTCTGGAAGAAGCTTTTCGTGCCCTTCCTGCCGTTAATCACGGAGAACAGAAGGCTCAGATCTGCTTGGAGCAGGCTCGGGTTGCCCGGACCCTCGATCTATTCGAGGAGGCGCTGCTCCACTATTTCGACGCGTATCGCTTCTTCAAACATACAGGAGATGAGTTGAGGCTGGCGCTCGTGAACGAGGAGCTTGGCGTTCTGGAACTGACGTTGGGGATGATTCCCGACGCCATTCGCGAGCTTGAGGAGGCCCGCGGGATATATTCGCGGCTTGGGCAGGAGACGCGCGCCTCAATCGTCGAGACGGCACTCCAGGACGCTCGCCATCTCCATTCCGAGGAGAGACTCTCCAATGTCGCTCGCAAAGGCTGACCAAACCTTCCTGGCTGAAAAATGGAAGTGGCGGTGGACTGGTGGTCTGCCATTTGATCCCCGACCGCCACTCGACCACCCCGACGCGCTCTCTCAATATTTCGTCGGGCGGGCCAGTGAGCTAGAGAGTGCATTCCGGACCGTGTTCTATGGTCGGAACCTCATGGTGAGGGGGAGCTGGGGAATCGGCAAGACAGCCTTCATCTTGACGCTTCTCCAGCGTCTGGTCAGCGAAGCTGACGCGGTGGGCGAGTCGTTGCTCCCCGTGTACCTGGGAGCCGAGCTGCCACGGGTCGATCTCGACCAGTTTTATCGCGGCATCCTCTACGCCCTGGCGAAAGCTCTCGCGAGGGAGGACGCCGAGGCGCGTCGAGTCCTTGAGGCTTTGGTTGGCCTCCGGACCTCCCGCGAGCGGGTGGGGAGTGCCAAGACGAAGGTGAAAACGGGGCCGGCGATCTCCCTCTTCGTCGATCTCGAAGGGGAAGTGGGAGGGGGAGGGAAGCGAACCAGGCACCTTCAGATCGATCACCCCAAACACTTTATCGACCAGCTTCTCACCCGTGCCCATAAACGGTATAAATATAAAAAGGTCGTCCTTGCGGTCGACGACCTCGACAAGACGGAGCCCAGGGAAATCAGGACCGTTCTCGATCAGGCCAAGGCTCTTCTCCGAGATGTCTCTTGCCAGTTCATCCTGACCGGACGAGCCCTCGTGGCGCCATCGGACGACTTTTCAGCTCTCGTGCTGGAGCTGTTCCAGTCTCCTATCCGCCTCGGTCAGTTGAGCGGGAAGGACCTTAAACAGGCTGCGGTCGGTCAGCTTAACCTCTTCCGCAAGCGGCCGGATGACGGGCTGGCCCCGTTTGCTGAGGAGGCCATTGGTATCGCCGCTGAGAAGAGCGCAGGGATTCCACGCCTCTTCAACCGTCTCTGCCTCGACGCCGTCACCCACGCCCTTGCCCAAAAGATCCAGGCGATTTCCCCTGACGTGTTCGAGGCCTCCCTGGCCGCCTCTCAAACCAAAGTGGCGGTGAACGTTCCCTACGAGCATCGGCGGCTTCTCTACCTGATACTCTCTCGCCAGGGAATCTCGTTCTATAAAGGAGCCGAGATCGACGACGTTCTCAACGAGGCCCAGGTTGGGCGAATCTGGGATCTCCTCCCCATCATGGACGAGCTTATTAAGAAAGACTTGCTCTACGCTGTCGAAGAGGGCGGCCGCCTCGTGGTCCGGGTGAGTCCCCTCGCTGAGCAGGCTGCGGAGCTCGGGAGAACCGAGCGGTAACTCGGCGCTTGGAGCGTTAGCCATGTGGGAAGTGATTCAGGCGTTCCGGTGGCGCGACGCCGTCGACATCCTGC
>CAZXPE010000220.1:0-3460 GCA_964642915.1 uncultured bacterium
GGGTGAAAGCACGCCAGCGCCCAGCTCTGGAGAGGAAGGATGTGTCGCCCGATCCGCGAGGAGGCGGTGTGGCCCGGGAGGACGGTGACGGCGTCGGCGCCGGTCTCTCCGAGAGCCGCCATGAGCGCAGCGAGAGCGCCGGGCGCGGGGACCACGTCGGCGTCGGCAAAGACGAGGAGGTCCCCTCTGGCCGCCTGAGCGAGCTGGTGGCAGGCGAAGCTCTTGCCGGTCCAGCCAGACGGCTTAGGGGCGCCTGCGAGCACGCGGGCCCAGGGGAAGCCGGCAACGGCCTCTCTCGCGTGTTTCGCCGTGGCGTCAGTGGACTCGTCGTCGAGCACCAGGAGTTCCGCCGGTGAGGGCGACTGCTCTATCCAGGCGCTCACGGAGGCCCCGATCCGGTCGGCTTCGTTACGGGCCGGGATCAGGAGTGACACCGCCGCTCTCTCGCCCGTGACCGGAGGGGGGTTGGACGCCGAGAGCCGCCGCAGGACCCGTAGGTTCAAAGCGAGCTGGATGAGCACTGCCGCCAGCAGCGCCACCACGGCACCGTGATAGATCCACATCGGGAGGCTCGACCCTTCCATGGCCCCGGTGATGCAGCGCTATTGGCTTTCTGTGCCTTGCCTGTCCGGGGGTAGCGCCCGGTCGTGCGTCGCGTGCGTATCTGAGCGATCGGCCTCAGCCCCCACCTGAGGCCGACGGGCAAGCGCTCGGTAGAGGAGGGAGCGGAACTCAGCCAGATCGCCGAGGAGGAGCGGCTCGTCTTCCTCAAGGCGGGCGATGACCGCCTCCGGGTTGCGGGCGAGCAGCTCGACGGCGCGCGACTCGCTCAGAAACGCTTTGGCGATCTTCTGGTCCAGGACCCAGCCGATGAGCGGGAGGAGAAGGCGGAGCACTCCTCCCCAAAAGCGGTTGTCGAGCCGGGCATAGACCGTCAGGCGCCCGTGGGCGATGTCGAAGCCGTCGGCTTCCTCGTAGCGTGTCGTGAGGAGCACCAGGGCCTCCCCCGAGATGTCGGGGAGAATGGGGAGCACTGAGAGCCCCCGCGCGTGGAAGACGCGCTGGCCGGGGGCCTCGTTGAGAATGCGAAGGAAAGCGGAGACGCCCTCGCCGTCAGTCCCCTCGAACGCGCCGGGCTCCACGCGCCGGACGCGGTAGTCGCCGAGCCCCTGCAGGCGGGCCAGGGCGGCCCCGATGTCGGGGCGGCTTAACAGATATTCGTGGATGTCGCGCTCGAGCACCCGCCCGGCGCTGACCACGCTTCGCCTGAAGGTATAGTCGGTGAGGAGGGTCGAGAGCGCGGGGTGGTTTGCTACGGCATTGCTGAGAGCGCGAGGAGCCTCAACGGCCAGCGCGCCTGCCGGTGCCCCGATCGCTACGACGAGCAGGAGGGCCAGGGCGCGCTGGCGGCCTTTCGGTATGGGTCCTGGACGGGGAATTCGTCCGCTGGAGCCCATCGTGCTTCTCACCTCTGACTGCGACCGGCTCTTACGTTTAAAGTATAGCGCAACCCCCCGGACAAAAGGAGCCCGCGCCTATGAGCTTGAATACCAGCGGGCGGGAAGATCTGAGAGGACGACCTCGTGCTCGTCTTCCATCTCTTCGAGAAGCTCTCTGATGGTCCGGTAGAGCACAGGGTGCTCGATATCGGGCGCCAGGTCGGCCAGAGGGCGGAGGACGAAGCCGCGCTCGTGCATCAGCAGGTGAGGGATCTGGAGATTGTCCGAGGCGCTGATCACCCGGTCGCCGTAGAGGAGGATGTCTATGTCGAGGGTCCTGGGAGTGAAGCGCCCGGCCTCCGGCGTGTGCCCCGATCGGACTCGACCCAGCGACAGCTCGATCTCCTGAAGCCGATCGAGCAGGAGCTCGGGGGAGAGTGGGGTTTCGATCTCGACGGCGCAGTTCCAGAACCAGTCGGAGCGGTTCGGCAGCTCACCCGGGATTGACTCCCACGGCTCTGTCTCGTAGATCGGGGAGACGTTCCGGAGCGTCACGCCTTCAACTGCCGAAATGAGGTCGAGGGCGCGGCGGAGCTGTCCAAGCCGGTCGCCCAGGTTAGTCCCGAGGCTTAGAAACGCCCTCGCCATCCCCTAACGGCTCCGCGTGATTTCTACGCCCGGGATTCCTTGGATCCCGTCCATCGGAGGAGTCAGCTTCCTGACCCTCACGCGGACCTCGCTGACGGGAAACTCCCTCAGAAGGGTCTCTGCGAGGAGACCTCCCAGCCGCTCGAGAAGGTTCACCCGCTCCTTCGTGCCGACCTCGACGATCCTTCGCGCCACGAGGGAGTAATCCACAGTCGCCGCGATGTCGTCGGAAAGGGCGGCGGGTCCGAGGTCGAGTGCGAGCGCCGCGTCAACAGAGAACCACGCCCCCACGTCCCGCTGGGCTTGAGTCACCCCGTGGTGGCCGTAAAACCTGACGTCTTCGACGAAGAGGGAGTCGCCTTCGCTTGAAGGATGAGAGGCCGCGTTCACAGAGTGAGCCTGGTGAGCCGCGCCATCGCTTCGGCGAGGCGCTCAGAGGAGACGGTGAGGGCGATCCGGTAGTACCCCTCACCGGAGGGGCCGAACCCGACTCCGGGGGTGACCACCACTCCCGCTTCCTCCAGGAGCCTGGCGGCGAAGGTCCGCGAGTCGAGTCGTTTCGGGACGGGCGCCCAGACGAAGAAGGTCCCCCTGGGGACATCCACCTCCCATCCGAGGGTCCTCAACCCCTTCGCCACGATGTCACGCCGCTCCCGGTAAGTGTTCCGATAACGCTCGACGGCGTCCTGGGGTCCGGTGAGCGCAGCGATCCCAGCATACTGGACGGCCTGGAAGACGCCCGAATCAACGTTGGTCTTCACTTTCCCGAGACCGGCCACCGCCGACCTGTTTCCCACGCAGAAGCCGAGGCGCCAGCCTGTCATCGAGTAGGTCTTCGAGAGCGAGTGGAACTCCACCCCCACCTCGCGGGCCCCTTCGATCTCGAGGAAACTCGGAGGCTCGTAGCCGTCGAACTTAAGCTCAGAGTACATCAGGTCGTGGCAGACTACGACCCCGTGCCTCGTGGCAAACTCGACGACCTCCCTGAAGAACTCCGGGCTCGCCACTGCGGCTGTGGGGTTGTTCGGATAGTTGAGATACATGAGCTTGGCTCTCTTGGCCATCTCTGCCGGAATCTCTCTGAGATCGGGGAGAAAGCCGTTCTCGCGCCTCAGGGGCATGAAATGGACTGTGCCCCCGGCGAACCACGAGCCGGCAGCATAGACCGGATAGCCGGGATCGGGGACCAGAACCACGTCGCCGGGGTTGACGAAGGCGAGAGGCATGTGGGCCGTCCCCTCCTTCGAGCCCACGAGGGTCAGGACCTCGCTCTCCGGATCGAGGCGCACGCCGAAGCGCTTGGCGTACCAGTCAGCCACCGCCTGCCTGAAAGCGAGGAACCCCTCGTAGGAGGGATAGCGATGGTTCTCGGG
>CAZXPE010000221.1:0-3438 GCA_964642915.1 uncultured bacterium
GCATGAGAGTGAGAAAAGCGGTCTTCCCCGCGGCGGGGCTCGGGACCCGGTTCCTCCCGGCCACCAAGGCCCAGCCGAAGGAGATGCTCCCCATCGTGGACAAACCGACCATTCAGTACGTCGTGGAGGAAGCCGTCGCCTCGGGGCTCGACGAGATCATCATCGTCACGGGCCGGGGCAAGCGCGCCATCGAGGACCACTTCGACGCGGCCTTCGAGCTGGAGTATTACCTCCAGGACCGAGGGAAGATCGAAGAGCTGGCTCAGATCAAGACGATCTCAGAGCTGGCCTCAGTCTCCTACGTCCGCCAGAAGGAGCCTCTGGGGCTCGGCCACGCCATCCTCTGCTCACTCCCCCTGGTCGGAGAGGAGCCGTTCGCCGTCTTCCTCGGTGACGACATCATTGTCGGCGAGACCCCCTGCATGCGCCAGCTCCTCGACGTCTTCGAGAGGCGGCGCGGCCCGGTCATTGCCGTCGAGCGGGTCCCGAGGGAGCGGATTCACCAGTACGGGGTGATCAGGCCGAAGCGCCTTCACGGCAACGTCTATGAGATCCTCGACCTCGTGGAAAAACCGAGCCGCGAGACGGCGCCGTCCGATCTGGCGATCATCGGGCGCTACGTGCTGACGCCGGATCTCTTCCCGATCCTGGCCAACACCAAGCCGGATCCACGCGGCGAGATACAGCTCACCAACGGCCTCAAAGCGCTCCGCGAGAAGCGCCCTCTCTACGCCGTGGAGTTCGAGGGCAAGCGCTACGACACCGGAGACAAGCTGGGGTTCCTCAAGGCCACAGTGGAGTTCGCCCTGGCCCGCCCCGAACTGGCCGACGCTTTCAGGGAGTACCTCAAGGGTCTTAGCCTCGACTGACCCCCTCGCCGGAGTCCCCGGTCGGCTTGACTTTCCGGGGGCGGTCTGGGAAAATCGGTGGCGCTTTTAGAGCCGCGCTGAGGCCGATCCTGCTGGGCATCCCTCCATGGGAATCTTGGAAGAGATCCTTGCGAACAAGCGGGAGGAGTTGGCTTCCTCCAAGGCCAGGCTCCCTCTAGCCGAGCTTCGCTCACGTTGCGAGGGATTACCGCCCGCGAGGGAGTTCGAACCAGAGCTCCGTCCTGCTGGCCCCGGCCGGGTCAGGCTGATCGCTGAGGTGAAGAAGGCCTCCCCCTCCCGGGGGGTGCTCGCCGGCTCCTTCGATCCCCTGGGCCTCGCAAGGATATGTGCCCGGAACGGCGCCGCAGCCCTCTCTGTCCTCACCGACCAGCGATATTTCCAGGGGCACATCGCTCTTCTCGCCGAGATTCGGGCCGCGGTCAGCGTCCCGCTGTTGAGGAAGGACTTCATCCTCGATGAATACCAGCTCTGGGAGTCACGCGCCGCCGGCGCTGACGCAGTCCTTCTCATCGTGGCGGCCCTGGAGCCGCCAAAGCTCCGGGATCTTCTCCACGCGGCGAAGGGCGTCGGCCTGGGGGCCCTGGTGGAAGTCCACGCGCGAGAGGAGCTGGACCGAGCGCTCTCGCTGGGCGCTCAGGTAATAGGGATCAACAACCGAGACCTCCGGACGTTCGAGACGCGGATCGAGACATCCCTCGCCCTGATTCCGTTGATCCCTCCCGGCCCCGTGGCGGTGAGCGAGAGCGGGTTCTTCACCCGCCGGGACGTGGAGCGGGTGGTGGCGGCCGGGGCCCACGCTGTGCTGGCAGGCGAAGCGCTGGTGACGGCAGCGGACCCTGCCGCCAAGGTCCGCGAGCTGGCGCTGCTGTAGCGTTCAGTGCATATGGTGAAGGTGAAGATTTGCGGGATAACGAACGTGGACGACGCCCTCGTCGCCTGCGAGGCCGGTGTGGACGCCCTCGGCTTCATATTCGTCGAGGACACCCCGCGCTTTGTCACTCCAGAGCGGGTGGTTGCCATCATCCGCGAGCTTCCGCCGTTCGTCACGCCGGTCGGAGTCTTCTGGGACCATCCGGAGGGGCACGTCAAGGCGGTGGCCGAGCAGTGCGGCCTCGGCGCTCTTCAGTTTCATGGCGATGAGCCGCCTGAGGACCTCCGCGGCTACGAGTTGCCGGTGATCAAGACCCTCAAGGTGGCGGTAGCCGCCGACTTGAAGCGGATGGAGGACTACCGCGTGGCAGCGTTCCTCCTGGACAGCCCCGCCCGCTGGAGCGAGGGAGAGGCCCGCCAGCCGATCCAGTGGGAGCTGGCGAGGGCGGTCTCTGCCAGCCACACGATCATCCTCTCGGCGGGGCTCACGGTCGAGAACGTCAGGGAGGCGGTCCGCCTCTCGCGCCCGTACGGCGTGGACGTCAACTCAGGCGTGGAGACGCGTCCGGGGAAGAAGGACCCGGAGAAGGTTCGGCGCTTTATCGCCGAAGCCAAAGCCGCGGGATCAGAATGAAAGCCGCTCAGAAGCGTTTTCCCCGGCTTCCGGACAAGAACGGCCACTTCGGCCGCTTCGGAGGACGCTTCGTCCCCGAGACCCTCATGGCGCCTCTCATTGAGCTTGAGCGGGCCTATGCCGAGGCGAAGCGGGATCGGCAGTTCCGGAAGCGACTCGATGACCTCCTCGCTGACTATGCAGGCCGTCCGACCCCGCTCTACTTCGCCCGGAGGCTCACCGAGCGGTGCGGCGGGGCCAGGGTCTATCTCAAGCGGGAGGACCTCTGCCACACTGGGGCCCACAAGATCAACAACGTCCTGGGTCAGGGGCTGCTCGCGGAAAGGATGGGGAAGCCGCGCGTTATCGCTGAGACAGGGGCCGGGCAGCACGGCGTTGCCACAGCGACGGCCGCGGCGCTCTTAGGGCTCGACTGCGAGGTCTATATGGGAAGCCTGGATGTGGAGCGGCAGTCGCTCAACGTCTTCAGGATGGAGCTGCTCGGGGCCAGAGTCATCCCCGTGGAGTCCGGCAGCCGGACACTCAAAGACGCAGTCAACGAGGCGCTCCGCGATTGGGTCACCAACGTCAGGACCACCTACTATCTCCTAGGCTCGGCAATGGGGCCTCACCCGTACCCGATGATGGTGAGGGATTTCCATTCGGTAATCGGTCTCGAGGTCAAGCGACAGATGCGGGAGGTCGAGGGACGCCTGCCAGACTGCCTCGTGGCGTGCGTCGGTGGCGGCTCCAACGCCATCGGGCTATTTTATCCGTTCATCGGTGACGAGGAGGTCCGGATCCTCGGCGTAGAGGCGGGAGGGCACGGGATCGCGACCGGGCAGCATGGAGCGTCGCTGTCGGCAGGGTCGGTGGGGGTGCTTCACGGGAGCATGAGCTATCTCCTCCAGAACGACGACGGCCAGATCTCAGAGGCCCACTCGATCTCGGCCGGCCTCGACTATCCGGGGGTAGGGCCGGAGCACAGCTATTACAAGGAGGCGGGACGGTTTGAGTACGTCTCAGTGACAGACGCCGAGGCGCTTGAAGCGTTTCAGGCTCTGG
>CAZXPE010000222.1:0-286 GCA_964642915.1 uncultured bacterium
GGGCTGGTCCGGCTCCTGACCGCCTGCTGCTAATCGAGCCCTTTTTGAAGGAGGCCGAGTCCAAGGCGGAGTCGTCCGGCGTGTAGCGAGAAATTTTTTTGCGCTGGGCTCGCTCGGCGTCTGACGGGGGAAGGAAATGACTGGTATGAGTTCATGGATTCGACGACGGGAAGGACCGGTGGCCCTCCTCACTCTGACGCGTCCTCCCATCAACGCCCTCGATCGGGAGGCGCTGGACGAACTGGCCGAGGCTGTGAAGGAGGTGGGGGCCGATCAGGAAACCCGG
>CAZXPE010000222.1:296-3428 GCA_964642915.1 uncultured bacterium
CTCGTGATCACCGGCGGGGTCGGCGGGATCTTCTGCTCCGGTGGCGACCTGAAGTATTGGGGCCAGGTTCGTGACGGAAAGGAGGTCAGCCGGGCGGGACGCGAGGCCTTCGCCCGGATCGAGCGGCTCTCCAAACCTACCGTCGCGGCGTTGAACGGCCATGTCATCGGCGACGGCCTGGCCCTGGCGCTCGCCTGTGATCTTAGGATCGCGGGAGAGGCGGCCACATTTCGTCTGTCGGAGGTGGCGTACGGCTTTATCCCGGGCTGGGGGCTCATCCATCGCCTCGCGGCTCTGGTGGGTCGGGCGAATGCTTCCGAGCTTCTTCTAACCGGCCGACCGGTAGAGGCCGCACGGGCCCAGGTGATGGGGTTGGTCAATGACGTCGTTCCCTCTGACCGGCTCCTCGACGAGGCGTTGAGGCGAGCCCGTGAGATGGCAGCCTTCTCCCCCGCCGCCCTCCGAGCGGCGAAGTGCGCGCTTCTGGGAGGCGACGAAAGGGTGTGCTTCGAGGCGATCTGGGGCGGGGCGGACTGGCGGGAAGGGATCGACGCCCTGCTCGCCAGGCGTGTCCCGGCCTTTGAGAACGCGAAAGGAGGTGGGTGCTGTGATCTCGCTGGATGAGTTCAAGCGGATCGAGCTTCGGATCGGAGAGATCCTTGCCGCTGAGCCTCTCCCCGGCTCGGACCGGCTCCTCAAGCTCACGGTGGATGTGGGAGGGGAGCGGCGGACCCTGGTTGGAGGGCTGGCTCAGAGCTACGCGCCGGAGGAGCTTCAGGGCTTGCAGGTGGTGGTTGTGGCCAATCTGCCCCCGGCAAGGATCAGGGGCGTCGAATCTCAGGGGATGCTCTTGGGGGTGGGCTGCGAGGAGGCCAAGGCCGTGGCTCTCTTGACCGTGAACCGCCGGGTCGCCAACGGGGCGCCGGTCGTTTAACGAGAACAAAGAGAAGGAGAAGACTTCATGAAGTCCGCTGAGGAAATCAGAAACGCTGTGGAGAAGCGGTATGCCGAGATCGCACAATCGGGGTCGTCGTGCGGCTGCGGTCCGACCGGATGCGGCAACGAGACGTTAGTCCAGATCGGCTACAAGAAGGAAGAGCTGGACGCGCTTCCGGAGCCAGCGCTCATGGGGCTCGGCTGCGGCAATCCGGTGAGGCTGGCGGAGCTCCGCGAAGGCGAAACCGTCGTGGACTTGGGCTCCGGTGGCGGGATCGACGTCTTTCTGGCCGCGCGCCAGGTGGGACCGTCCGGCCGTGTCATCGGCGTGGACATGACACCCGAGATGCTGGCCCGGGCCCGGACGAACGCCGAGCGCTTGGGCCTGGGGAACGTCGAGTTCAGGCAGGGGCTGATCGAGGCGTTGCCGGTTGAGGGCTCGTCGGTGGACGTGATCTTGTCCAACTGTGTGATCAACCTGGCTCCGGACAAGGGGGCTGTGTTCAGGGAAGCCTTTCGAATCCTCAAGCCCGGCGGCCGGCTGGTGGTCTCCGACATGGTGGCCAAGGGGGAGTTCCCCAAGGAGATGCGGGAAAACCCTGAGACCTGGGCCTCCTGCATCAGCGGCGCCCTCCCGGAGGAAGAGTATCTGGACACGATTCGCAAGGCCGGCTTCCCCGCCGTCCAGGTGTTGACGCGGGAAGGACTCGAGCTGGGCCACGTCTATAGCATCACCGTGAGGGCCGACAAACCCGGGGGAGGTACGGAATGAGCGGCGAGAAGAAGAGCTTCATGCGGTTCGAATATCGCGAGGGGTGCTGCGAGAAGAAGACGCTGGAGATGGCCATGCTGTCGGCGTCTCTGGTGGCCGGGTGTCGCTACTGAACCCAGTTCCACTTCGCGGGCGCGAAGAAAGCAGGGGCGAGGCAGGATGAGATCCGAGAAGTCATCGCGGCGGCGATGATGGTGGCGGCCGCAAGATGCCGGACTTTCGCTACCGAGACGATCGAAGGCCTGGGCCTTCAGTTGGAGGAGGAGCATGGACACGGAGATCATCAGGGCGAGCCCCGAGGATCTGGATGCTGTCCTGGCGCTTCTGGCTGACGCCTCCCTTCCGAAGGAGGGTGTGGCCGAGCACTTTCAGGATTTTCTGGTGACGCGAGCGAAGGGCCAGGTGGTTGGCTCAGTCGGGATGGAGCGCTACGGCCAGAGCGCCCTCCTCCGCTCGCTGGCGGTGGCCCCGGCGCATCGAGGCCGTGGGCTGGGGCGGGCCCTTGCCGAGCGGATCCTACGGGAGACCAGGGAGCAGGGCGTGGAGCGGGTCTTTCTCCTCACAGCCACCGCCGCCGAGTTCTTTCCGAAATTCGGTTTCAAGCGGATTGCCAGGGAGGAGGCCGACGCCGAGGTGAAAGAGTCGGTCGAATTCCGGACGGCGTGCTGCCAGTCAGCCGCCTGCATGCGCCTGGATCTCTGAGAGGCCCGCTCTATGGGACTCACCTGCGGGATATCGTAACGATCTTTGAGCGGGTCAGGAACATTCCCTTCAAGTTCGCGCCTCACCACGACGCCGAGACCTTGCTCCAGCGCGGGTTTGGGACGTGCGCTCCCAAGCACGCCTTCCTGGCCTTGCTCTATCAGCGCCTGGGGATCAAGACCCGCTTCGTGTATGTCTCTTTCCGCTTTGAGGAGATGCCGGGGGAGTTCCCTCACGACCTCCGCCCCCTCCTCTACGATGGGATCGTGAGAGGCCACACCGCGCTTCAGCTCAAGCTCGACGGCCGCTGGATCGATGTTGACGCGACCTTCGATCAACCGCTGAAAGTGGCCGGCTTCGTCGTCACCGAAGAGTGGGACGGCTGTTCGTCCATGCCCCTCGTCGTGAAGCCGCTGACCAGAGTGGAGTCGGTCGAAGGGCCGGACCATGAGGAAGCTCTGCTCGGCATCCGCCATCGGACCCGCCTCTCGCGCGAGGCCGTCGATCGAATCAACCGATGGCTCGACCAGCTCAGGCTGACTCAGAGCGTGACCGCGAGGGCCGAAAGGTCCAAGGAGTAGGACGATGAACTCGAAAATCACTCATGTTGAGCGCGAGATTCCCCCGGAACTGAGCTCCGCGGCCGTGTTTGAGCGGTACCGGGACCGAATCCACCGCTACCTCCTGCGTCTGACACGCAATCCAGCCGAAGCTGAAGACCT
>CAZXPE010000223.1:0-3420 GCA_964642915.1 uncultured bacterium
GCCTGGCGGCCTGCGGGAAAAAAGGGCCTCCGGTGGCCCCCGAGAGGCGAGTGCCTGCCACGGTCTCAGAACTCAAGGCAATCATTGAGGGGAGAGCGATCAATCTTGAGTGGGTAAATCCCTCGGCCCGAGCAGACGGGAGCCGGATGAAAGACCTGACAGCGGTCAGGATCCACAGGAGGGAGGAGCCCGGAGAGGGAGAGCCCAAGCCCGCCATGCTCTCATGGGGGAAGGTCGTGGGGTACGATGAGATCGCCCTGATCCGCCTCTCAGAGCCCGCCCCCGCGCGGGTGGAGGGACGAACCGTGAAGTGGGCTGACCGCCAGGGGCTCAGCTTCGGGCGGCGATATGTCTATGTCGTCACCGCCCACGACTCCATCGGGAGGTCGAGCCTCCCCTCTGAAAGGCTCGCAGTGGCCTTTCAATCCGCGCCCCTTCCTCCCTCTGACCTGCTCGCAACGCCGGGGGAGAAGCAAGCGCGACTGACGTGGTCTCCCCCGAAGGGCCTGATCGACGGAAGCGCCCTCCCGCCGGGGGTTACTTATCAGCTTCTCCGCTCCGACAGCCGGGAAGGGGCGCTCCAACCAGTGACAACCGGGCCGATCACCTCCACCGCCTTCACAGACAGCGGTCTCAGGAACGAGCAGACCTACTACTATGCCGTGAGGGCCCTGAGGAGCGGGGCCTGGGGAAGCGCCCTCAGCGAGCCATCAGCGATCGCGGCAGCCACGCCGGTGGACCTGACGCCGCCGTCTCCGCCGAAGAACCTCGTCGCTGTCCCCTCAGAGGGCGTCGTCAGGCTGGCCTGGGACCCGAGCCCCGAAGAGGACGTGGCCGGCTACCTCGTCTACCGGACCGGGCCGGGCGAGGGGGAAGCCGTCAAGCTCACCTCGGCGCCGATCCCCGGCACGCTCTACACAGACAGGAGCGCGGCCCGTGGAGCCACCTATCGGTATGTCGTCACCGCCGTGGACCGGGCCAGCCTTTACAACGAGAGCGCGAGGTCGCTCCCGGCCTCAGTCACCGTCCCGTAGCGCATTTCGCTCGCGGCCTCCTGCTTGACTTTCACTACCCGGAGTGCTACGGTCACACAAACGATTTCGGAGAGTCCGCAGTGGAGATTTTTTCGTACCTGAACGGGGAGCTTTGCTGTGAAGCCACTCCCCTGCGGGTGGTCGCCGAGGAGGTCGGCACTCCGGCTTACGTTTACTCACGCCGGGCCATCCTCGATAGCTACGACGCCTACTCGCGCGCCCTCGCTCCTGTCCCTCACGTGATCTGCTATTCAGTTAAGGCCAACTCGAATCTCGCTGTCATCTCGCTGCTTGCACGCGCCGGCTCGGGGGCCGACGTCCTCTCCGGAGGGGAGTTGCACCGCTCCCTCACCGCCGGGGTGGACCCGAAGAAGATCGTCTTCGCCGGAGTCGGCAAGCAGCGCGAGGAGATGCGCGAGGCCCTCAAGGCCGACATCCTGATGTTCAACGTGGAGTCTCCGGCGGAGCTGAGGGAGCTGGACAGGGTGGCCCAGGAGCTGGGGCAGGCCGCTCCCGTCGCCCTCAGGGTCAACCCCGATGTGGATCCGGGGACCCATCCGTATATCTCCACGGGGCTCAAGTCGTCAAAGTTCGGGATCCCCATCTCGCGGGCCCTGGCGGAGTACGAGGCGGCCTCGCGACTTCCGGGAATCGAAGTCGTGGGCCTCCACATGCACATCGGCTCTCAGCTCACCAAGGTCTCGCCATACGCCGACAGCCTTGCCCGTGTGTCGAAGCTGGTGGAGACGCTGAGGGAGCGCGGGATCGGGATCCGCTACCTGGACGTGGGGGGAGGGCTCGGGATCCGTTACAGGGACGAGACGCCGCCGAGCCAGGCCGAGCTGGCGTCGGCGCTCCTGCCTTCCGTTGAGCGGCTCGGGGTCACGCTGATCGTGGAGCCGGGGCGCTCGATTGTGGGGAACGCCGGGGCGCTCCTGACACGAGTCCTCTATCTCAAGGAGACAGAGACCAAGAGCTTTGTGGTCGTGGACGCTGCCATGAATGACCTGATCCGCCCGAGCCTCTACAATGCTTACCACGAGATCTTCCCGGCGAGGGCGCCCGGCGGCGCCAAGCGAGCAGCAGTTGACGTGGTCGGGCCCGTCTGTGAATCAGGTGATTTTCTCGCAAAGGACCGCGAGCTGCCCGAGACATCCCCCGGCGACCTCCTTGCAGTGATGAGCGCGGGGGCCTATTGCTTTGCGATGGCGTCCAACTACAACAGCCGTCCCCGGGCCGCCGAGGTCATGGTGGACGGGAGCCGGTACTCGATCGTCAGGCGGCGTGAGAGCTACGAGGACCTGATCGCGGGAGAGCAGATCCCCGGGTCTCGGGCCAAGGAGGAACAGCCATGAGGCGCAGCTTCCAGGGCTCCATCGTTGCGCTGGTGACGCCCTTCAGGGACGGCAGGGTGGACGAGGCGAAGCTCCGCGAGCTGGTGGAGCTGCACGTCGGAAACGGCACCGACGGTCTGGTCCCCTCCGGCACGACAGGAGAGTCGCCCACGCTCTCTCACGACGAGCACAAGAGGGTCGTCGAGATCGTTGTGGAGGCCGCTCGCGGGCGCATTCCCGTGATCGCCGGGACAGGTTCTAACTCGACGGCCGAGGCGATAGACCTCACGACCCACGCCGAGAGGGCCGGAGCCCAGGGGGCGCTCATCGTCTCCCCCTACTACAACAAGCCCACCCAGCAGGGGCTCTACGAGCATTTCAAGGCGATCTCAGAGGCGACGGCCCTCCCGATCCTCGTCTACAACATCCAGGGGCGGACCGCTGTCAACGTAGAGACCGACACCCTCGCGCGCCTCGCCCGTGACTGCAAGAACATCGTCGGCGTCAAGGAGGCGTCGGGATCGCTCGATCAGATGACCCAGGTGATCCTGGCCTGCGGCCCTGATTTCACCGTCCTCTCGGGAGACGACTCTCTCACCCTGCCTCTGATGTCGGTTGGGGGTAGGGGCGTGATCTCGGTGATCGCCAACATCGTCCCGAAGGACGTGGCGGAGATGACCCACGCGGCCCTTGAAGGAGACTGGAAGAGGGCACGAGAGCTTCACCTCAGGCTTTTCCCGCTCTGCCGGGCGATGTTCATCGAGACCAACCCGATCCCGATCAAGGAAGCGATGGCCCTCATGGGGATGATCCTCCCCGAATACCGCCTCCCGCTCTGCCGGATGGCGGCGGGGAATCGGGAGCGATTGAAAGCGGTACTCCAGCAGTTTGGCCTGGTGAAGTAGGCCCTCTACCAACCTTCCCCGGAGTTTCAAGATGCCCGATGTTGTCGTGGCAGGCGCAGCCGGCCGGATGGGATGTCGCGTCATCGCCTGTCTCCAGGAGGCGAAAGAGTTCCGACTCGTGGGAGCTCTGGAGGCCAAAGGTCACCC
>CAZXPE010000224.1:0-3405 GCA_964642915.1 uncultured bacterium
CCTCGGCCTGGCGCGCCAGTGCTTGCACCTGCCAGGAGCGTTTGGGAACCTCGAGCAGTACCCGGAGCACCCGGCCCGCCTTGGGTGCGAAGAGTGCGCGGAGGGGACGCCGCTCAAGCTTCGGGTTGGGAAAGCCCTGGCGCTCGATGAACACCTGGCCGAAAACCAGACGGCAGTTTCCCGCCAGGTCCACGAATCCGATCCCAGCCTCTTGGCAGATCCCCGCCGTGAGGGAACTGATGTAGGGGGCTCCGATCACGCCGTAGGATTGACGCTGGTCCGAGACGAGGGTACGGAGTTGCTGCGCCGCGACACGGATGATCCGGGGCTCGCCGCTCTGTTTCGCCTCGACGAGGAGCCGCCACTGCTCCTTCCCCGCTGTTACTTGGAGGACGAGGTCAACGCCTTCCCGCTCTTCAACCTTCCAATCCTTGACGCGCAGGAAGGGCACCTCCTCCAGGACACCGAGGAGTCGCTCTCGGATCTCAAGTTCTAAGACTAGCCCACGGCTAACCATGTTTCACCGATTTAGTGCGTTTCACCGGATGGTGAAAGTATAGATTATAGTGAAACTACCCGTCAAGGCTTTTCTCCAGAAATCGCCGTTTCACCGAACGGTGAAACTCGGTGTGAGAGTGACTACCCAATCCCAGGGAGCGAAAACGTCCTGGCGGCTTTCAGTTCCTCGTCTACGCGAGCATCAAGCCGCCGCAGCTCAAGCGCGCGGTGGGATTCTACGAGGCGAAGGCGGCGCAGATTCTAGCGCCGTAGAGGAGAGAGCTCGCTCCAGGTTCTGAGACGTTGCCTGATGTCCGAAAACCTGGAGGCGAAAACCATCACAAAAACAATCTTGGTGGCCCCAACGGGATTCGATGACTTTTGTATCGTGGAACTCCGCGGAATTGTGAGAGTGGCATGAGTGGCGCAAGTGGTGAGGCCAGTTAACCTTCGGGTCAGTTCTTGACACGCCACCAGAAGCTTTATATGATTACGCTTGTAATAAACCGTCATAATGATCGTCTTTAATTCCTCGACACTGATCTTGCTTGCGAGGGTGGAGCTTTTGGACACCTTTTTAGCGGCGCTGGACGAGCAGGTCGTTATTCCCAAAGAAGTCGAACGGGAGTGTTGCGAAGAAAAAGGCGCCGCTGATGCGCTCTTCATCCGGAGGGCGATCCGGGAGAAGAGAATTGCTGTTCAGCCCCTGAAGGCGCGAAGAGTCTCCGGGAAGATCCTTGCAGACTTTCCTCTGGGCAAGGGCGAGGCAGAGGCGCTGGCGCTGGCCTTTTCACAGAAGGCCCGGCTCTTCGCAACCGATGATAAGAAGGCCATCCAGGCATCCAAACTGCTGAAGATCCCTTTCACGACCGCCGTAGGCATCCTGGTGCGCATGCATGAGAAGGGCCTCCTGGAGAAGAAGGAAGCACTGCTTAAACTCGAAGCGCTCCGGAGGTGCGGCCGCTATAAGAAAAATATCATCGAAGATGCGATGTCGAAATTGGAGGTGAGATGAATGGCCAAGACTGTCAGCATACGAATGGACGAAGAGAACTATGCCTTCTTGCACAAGCTGGCCGAAGAAGAAAAGGAAGACCTCTCCAAAGCGATGCGGGAAGTCGTCTACAAGGGCCGGGTCATGCTCGCCCTGGAGAAGTACAAAACAGGCCAGGCCTCCCTTGGCAAAGCCGCTGAGCTCGCGGGGCTGTCTGTGGGCCAGATGATCACTCTGCTGGCCGAATACGGGGTGCCAAGCAATTTGGAAACAGAGGATTACCGACAGGGCTTAGAGCACCTGCGGAAGGTCTGGTAGGGGAAGCGTCTGTCGGAGCTGCGGAGCTGGCCAGGGGGTGAGGGGTAGCACGTGAAGCGAGTCCACGAGTTGAGAGCACGGGGAATCGAGAAGATCCTCATTCTCGACCGCGGGAACGTTGAGCTCGGCGTGCCGAGGGGCTGGTCGGTGGAGCCGGATCCAGAAGGGTTCATGAAGCTCAAGGACCCCACGGACTCCTGCCTCTTGGAGGTCTCGTACTTGCGGCTTCCACCGCTCCTCCCGAGTGCGCCGCCCCTGGAAGAGCGACTGCGGCTCGTTCTCAAAGACGCCCCTGAGGCAGCAGGGCATTCGCCGGTGGTAGTGTCTGAACGCGAGGGAACGCGCTTCGCCTGGGCGGAGTACGCCTACGAATGTGACGACACCGACCGTGGCGAACGACGACAGGCCCGCGGTCGTTGGCTGCTCGCCGCCGATAGAATCTTCCAGGCGCTCCTGACCTACTACTACTGGGCCGACGACGCCGATTGGGCCGTCGCGGTCTGGGAGAAAATCGTCGAGACCCTCAGGCTCGGCACCGGCATCCCCCTGGAAAGCCCGCAGGATCACTGGTCGCTGCGCGAAGAAAACTGATCGTCGCCGACGAGTCCACGCCGATCGACGATCCCAGACGCGAGAAAGGCAAACGTGCATGTTGCAAGTGCGGGAAACATCTCGAAAAGTGGCCCCAACGGGATTCCCGCGTTTTCGGATTGAGAGTGCGCTTGGCCGGAATTCTACCCACCTTGGTGGAGTTTGGGCAAATGCGGAATTCTCGCGCCGGATCAGGCTTCGGGGGTCCTTACCCTTTCGGTCGGGTTTGGGGGATTTTGGCCGGTTCTGACCCCCGCTGGCTACTCCCTGGCTACCCTCGGGCGCCAGGCTCAAGAGAGGAGGCCGGGGTGGATCTGGCACAAGGAGGTTGGCGCTCCGGATCACCGGATTCCACGGCCCTCTGCGGGGCTCTGCCCTGACGCCCCAGGCTGTTTCAACCTCGTGCCTGGTACTTGGGCCCGTGCTCCACCACCCCGGCAGAGCATACCCTACCGAAGGCCCGCCCCGGGTGTCAAGGTCTGGCTTGCAGCGAAGCAGCCCTCAATGTCTTGGCGAACGCTCCGCCCCCCCACCTCAGGGCTCGGGCGGCGCCTCGTCGAATTCCATCGGGAGCCCCATGCTCTTGCTCAGGCGGTGAAACAGCATGTACCTCCGCATGCTCAATTCCTCCGGCCTCGCCCGCTTCCTCAACTGTCGGTCTTCGTTCATTAGGTCGTCCTCGTGATCCCCCGCAAAGGCAAAACTCACGCCCCCCGTGACGGCATACCCCCGAAGGGGCAACAGTCTCGTGAAGAGCAGCAGGCCGGACCGCCCTGTGTGGATGAGCCCGAGATCCATGAGCGTGTGAGGGTCCTGGCTCGGCGTGAGCAGGTCCCTCAGGACCACTCCGTCCCGCCGGACGGTCTCCACCCGGAACAGCGACGAGAACGACTGCCGAATGCCTTGGACGAGCTCCTCCTCCACCTCGTTCCCGGGGCTCCGCTTCTCCAGGTGACGGAGGATGGTCGGTGTCCCGCCCACGAGGACCTCATAGAGGACAAACT
>CAZXPE010000225.1:0-3378 GCA_964642915.1 uncultured bacterium
AAGCAGAACTCGCAGACGTGGATGGGCGCCGACGGGTATTCCCGCCCGCACTCCCGGCACTTAAGCCCTTTCACCTTTTCCATCGTGGGCCTCTCCATCGGCAGGGGATTTGAGCCCCGGTCCGCACCGTGTGACCGACGTGGCCGCCACTTCCTGATTAAATTTGCTTTACTTAACACCCCGAGGCCCAAAAAGTCAACCCCGATCTGAGATTATCCGCCCAGACAGACGATCCTGTCCTCTTACCGCCGTCCGGAGCCAACGTTGACCGGAGGTCCCGAAATAGCTATCATGGCCATGTGAAAAGAGCCAAGATCGCCGAACTCAAGAACAACCTCTCCCGTTACCTGGAGCACGTCAGGGGCGGCGGGTCGGTGCTGGTGCTCGACCGGGATCAGCCTGTGGCCCAGATTGTTCCCATGCAGCGGGCCGTACGCGGCTCCGCGGGTAAAGAGGCGCGGCTGGAGCGCCTCGAGCGGCGGGGGCTTGTCCGCCGGGGCGCCGGCGGCCTGCCTGACTGGTTCGGAAAACGCAAGCCTCCGCGCCTCCGCGGCAGCGTCCTCCGTGACCTCCAGCGGGAACGCGAGAGCGGTTGGTGAGGTTCTGGGACACATCCGCCCTCATTCCCATCGTGGTCGCTGAACGGGCCACCTCCCGCGTCGAGCGCTGGCTCCGAGAAGACCCGGACGTCGTCGTTTGGACCCTTACGCGGGTGGAATTGCTGTCGGCGCTCGCGCGTCGCCGGCGAAACGAACCCGGCGCGGCACGGTTTCTCCTCGCCGCGCGGCGGGAAATTCTGGTCGCGTGGCAGCATTGGTCCGAGGTGACAGCAGTGGAGATCGTGCGCCGTTATGCCGAGCGCATCGTCGAGACGCATCCCGTCAGGGCAGCGGATGCCCTCCAGATCGGCGCAGCTCTCGTCGCCGCCGAAGACGACCCCGCCGCTCTCGATTTCGTGACCCTGGATCAACAACAGGCCGCCGCCGCAGAGCGCGAGGGTTTCCACGTGCTGACCGTGGACTGATGCGCCCGGCCCATCATAAACCGTGATCCCTGTCATGCTCCTCCCTCTGGCGATCCTCATGGCTTATGGAGTCGCCTTTGCCATCGCCGCTTTCGGCGGCGGCCTCCTCATCTTCGACGACCACCCAGGCCAGCTTTTCCGCCTCTGGCACGCGTTCTCTCGCGGCCTGCTTCCATGGGAGTGGAATCCCGACTGGTGGGCGGGTTACCCGGAGCTTCAGTTCTATCCGCCCGGGTATGTTTACCTCGGCGCCGGGCTCCGAATCTTGACGCTCGGCGCTCTCTCCCCCGAAGCGATCTATCAGATCCTCCTCTGGATCATCTATCTTCTCCCAGGTCTCGCCGCGTTCTGGCTCCTGGCCAGACTGCTTCCGAACCCGTGGTTCGCCCTTCCGACGGCGTTCGTCGTCCTCACCCTTTCGGCCGGCTCGCCGAGCGGGGTCGAAGGCGGCGTCAGGATCGGGATGATCGCTGCCAGGCTCGGCCTGGGACTCCTTCCGCTCCTCGCGCTGTCCCTCCACCGCTGGCAGGAGCGAGGTGGAAAGCGGCCGCCGTGGGCCGTTCCGCTCCTGGCCGCAATCATCATCTCCCATCCAGCCCATGCCCCGGCGGCAGCGCTCATCGTCTTGCTGGCAGCCCTGACCGGTCCGGCAAGGCAGGCGATCATGAGACGGCTCGGACAGGCCGCCTGGGTCCTCGTGCTGGGGATTGCCTTCATCGGGTTCTGGATGATCCCGCTGATCGGCCACATTGAATACGCCCTCCCTCTCGCCTGGGGTGAGTTCTCCTTCGGCAGGCTGGGGCGGGAAATCTTCGGGCGCCCGGTGTTGAGCCTTGCGGCGGTCGCCTACACAGCCGCGATAGTGCTGGCATTGCGCTCCAAGGGGATAAGCCGCCAGGCGCGGGCCCTCCTCGGCCTTCTTCCGGCGCTTCTCCTGACGGTGGCCCTCGATGCGTTTATCATCGAGCCTCTCGGGTTCCGCTGGCTCCCGTCAGACCGTCTCGTTGACAGCATCTTCCTGGCGCTCCTGCTCGGCGCCGGGGTCGGAATCGGCTGGTTTCTGGAGACCGGAGCGGGTCGGCTGAAGGCTCCCGGATGGGCGCTGGCCCTACCGCTCACTGCCGCGCTCTTTCTCCTTCCCTCCGGGAGCGGAGAACCCGACCTCACTCTCTGGCCCCGTAGCGGCCAGTGGCCGAAAGCGGTGGAAACAATCGGAGGACAGGGCGTGGACCGCCTCTGGAGCGCGCTCAGCCAGGCGCCGCCGGGAAGAGTGCTCTTCATCAGGTCAGCGGTTCCGCTCGAGCCCGGTCAGGAATGGTATCGCCCCCACACGCACATCCTCTCACTGACCCCGATAGCCACGAGGCGTGAGATCATCAACGGAACGTTCACCCACCCATCACCGATCGCCGGACTTGTTTACCAGGGCTCAGGGGCGCCGGGTCCGATCCGACAGCTCGTGGAAACGCTGGACGGAAAGCGGCTCTTCGGCCAGCCGATCGAGAGCCTCGGTCTCGAGACCTTCGCCTTCCTGGCTGACCGGCTGAGGATCAGCGCGATCGTGGCCCAGAGCGAAGACCTCGGTCGCCTGCGGTTCCTGGAAGGAGAGCAGGCGTTTGAGCCGCCGCGCGCTATCGGCCATTTTCTGCTTTACATCAGGAAGGAGCCGCTCTCGACGCCTGAGCCGCTGCTCCCGCGCCGGTTCAGGATTACCCTATCTGACCATCCCGGAGGATGGGCGCCGATCGGGACGGCGCACTACCCGCTTTGGGAGGCCGAATGGGTGAACGGGCGGCTACCTCTCCGAAGGGACGAGTGGGGGCTCATAGAGGTGGAAGCGCCGCCTGGAAAACGGGTACAGGTTGATCTCATCTACCGGGAGGGGCCGTGGGAGAGGATCGGAATGGTCGTGAGCGGTCTCGCTCTAATCCTCTGGGCCGCGACTGCGTGGTGGATGGCCCCTACTCAGGAGAAAGCTTCCGGGAGAAGAGAGACTCGCCTCTAAGGTTGTAGAAGGTGACGGCGAGCCCCGTTTGATCGACGGCGACGCCGCCGAAAGTCTCCTCCCCTCCCCGGCTGAAGAGCGAGAGCGGGTTGAGCCCATCGTCCAGAGGCCTGGGACGGCCCGGGGAGGCGGAGAGAGGGCCGGCGACCAGCTCGTAGAAGGTGAAGCCGGGCCAGGGAGCGTGGCGGATCATCTCGGCGTGGTGGACGTCGGCCACCACCCAGATGAGGTTCCTGACCTGCCGGTCGTGGAGAGCTTTGAGGATTGTCGTTCGTTCGAAGGCGAAGCCGCCGTCCTCCTCAGGGGTTCCAAAAAAGTTGGCGTTAGACCAGGAGTCCCTGGCGTTCCG
>CAZXPE010000226.1:0-3372 GCA_964642915.1 uncultured bacterium
GCGAAGGCAACCCAGGAGCTGTCGCGCTTGGCCGAGGAGATGCAGGGGATCGTCAGAAGCTTCAAGCTGTGATAGGGTGGCGGCCATGCTCACGGTGATCTTTTTCCTGGCCGAGCGGCTGGGGTTCTTCGTAATGGTGGCCTTCCTCCTGACGCGCTTTCCGGTCTTCAGGCGCTTTGTCCTGGCGCGGGAGCGGCCGCGGGAGGCGCTCGGCTTCACGCTCCTCTTCGGCGCTTTCGGGATCGTCGGCACCTACCTCGGCCTGCCGGTCCAGGGCGCCATCGCCAACTCGCGGGCCGTCTTCGTCACTACAGCCGGTCTTCTGGGCGGCCCGCTGGTAGGACTCGGCGCCGGCCTCATCGCCGGCGGCCACCGCTTCCTGATCGACATCAACGGCTTCACGGGACTGGCCTGCGGGGTCTCGACCTTCTCCGAGGGTGTCATCGCCGGCCTCGTCTATCACTTCCGCCGGAAGCGCCTGCCCGACTGGCGCGTGGCGCTTATCACGGGCATCCTCTTGGAAGTGCTCCAGATGGCGATCATCCTGGCTATCGCCCGCCCATTTGAGGCCGCTGTGGAGCTGGTGAAGGTGATAGGCATTCCGATGATCGTGGTAAACGGGGCGGGGACGGCGATCTTCGTTCTGATTATCGAGACTGTGCTCAAGGAGCGCGAGCAAGCCGGCGCGCGACAGGCTCAGAAGGCGCTCGAGATCGCCAACCAAACGCTTCCCTACCTCAGGGGCGGCCTCTCGGAGGGCTCAGCTCGGGCGGCGTGCACGATCATTCTCAAGGCGACGAACATGGCGGCCGTGGCGATGACCGACGGCGAGCGGATCCTGGCTCACGAAGGGCGGAGCGCGGACCATCATAGCGCCGGGAGCCTGATCCAGACCGAGGCGACGAGGCAGGCGCTCGCCACGGGCGAGTACCAGATCGCCCGGAGCCTGGCCGAGATTGGGTGCCAGGCGGCGGAGTGCGCGCTGGGCTCGGCGGTAATCGTCCCGCTCAAGCGGCAGGAGCAGGTGCTGGGGACGCTCAAGCTCTACCACGACAGGGAGCAGGGGATCGACTCGGTGGACATCCAGTTGGCGCTGGGGCTGGCGCACCTCTTTTCCACACAGCTCGAGCTAGCCGAGGTGGAACAGCAGAAGCGGCTCCGCGCCAAAGCCGAGATCATGGCGCTACAGGCTCAGATGCACCCTCACTTTCTCTTCAACGCGCTGAACACCATCGTGAGCTTCTGCCGGACCGATCAAGAGACGGCGCGGGAGCTCATCATCAGCCTCGGAGAGTTCCTGAGGCGCAACCTTCAGCCTGGCAAGGAGGTGGTGACGCTGGACGTGGAGTTGGGGCATGTGCGCGCCTACCTGGCCATCGAGACGGCCCGCTACGGGGAGCGGCTGCGCGCCTTCTACGAGGTGGACGACGATGCTCGCGAATGCGCGCTGCCGGCCCTGATCCTCCAGCCGCTGGTGGAGAACGCCGTGAAGCACGGCCTCCTCCCGCGCGACGAGGGAGGGGAGATCCGGATCGAGGCTCGCCGGTGCGACGGGTTTGTCGATATCGCAGTGAGCGACGACGGGGTGGGGATCCCTCGGGAGAGGCTCGTGACGCTGCTCTCCTCCGGCTGCTCTTCCTCGAGCGGGATGGGGCTGGCTCTCAAGAATGTGGACCGCCGGCTTCGCGGCATGTACGGGCCGGAGCACGCTCTCAGGATCGAGAGCGCGCCTGGGAAGGGCACCACCGTGTCGATGCGCATCCCCTTAGTGGTCCCCGCGGCTACGGGGAAGGAATACCATGCGAGCGCTGATCGTTGACGACGAGCCCCCTGCGCGGAGCGAGATGCGCCACCTCCTTGAGAAGGCGGGCGGGGTGGAGGTCTGCGGCGAAGCGGCGACGGCAAAGCAGGCGCTTGCGCAAGCCGGGAGGCTCAAACCCGACGTGGTTTTCCTGGACATCCAGATGCCGGGGTCGAACGGCTTTGCCGTCGCTCAGGAGCTGCTGGACTCAGACGACCCTCCGCTGATCATCTTCGCCACGGCCTACGACAGCCACGCCATAAAGGCGTTCGAGATCGACGCCGTTGACTATCTGCTGAAACCATTCAGCCTGGAGCGCGTCAAGCAGGCCGTCGAACGCGCCCGCGCCGCGCTCTCCAGGGAAAGCCTGAGCGCGGCGCTTCTGGAGCGCGTAGCCGACCTCCTGCGCCGGGTGGGGCCGCCTGCCGCGCCGCAGAACGGGCCGAAGAAGATCACGGCACTCAAGGGCGGGCGCATGGCCCTGCTTGAGCCGGCTCAGATCCTCTTCGTCTCAGTCGAGGATGAAGTCGTTCAGATCGTGACCTCCGACGGACGCTACACGGCCAGCGGCACTCTGAACGATCTGGAGGCCAGGCTCGCCGGCGGACCGTTCCTCCGCACCCACAGGGGGTGGGTGGTGAACCTGGACCACGTCAAGGAGGTGATCCCCTGGTTCAACGGCACCTACCAGCTCGTGATGAAGGACGCTGCGGGGACAGAGGTGCCGGTGAGCCGCTACCGCGTCCGCGAACTGAAGGACGCGGTCGGCCTGTCGTAGCCACCGGCCGCTCGCCGTCTTCTCCGCGCCTTTTCGTCCCCCGACGGGAGTCGAGCTTGCCGACCCGGCCTGGGTGTGGTAGAAATCGGCAAAGCGATGAGCGGCGAGGACTTCGACTATTCTGCGATGACCCAGGCACTGATCCGGGGGGACCGGGACGCTGTCGTTCGGCAGATCCAGGAGGGGCTGGCCCGCAGGATCGACGTGAAGAGCCTCGTCTTCAAGGGGCTGATCCCCGGAATGGACATTGTGGGGGAGAAGTTCAGGAGGAACGAGTACTACGTTCCCCAGGTGCTCCTCGCGGCCCGCGCCATGTACGCCGGGCTCGATCTTCTCAAGTCTCTCATTACCGAGGAGACCGCTAACGATGATTACCGCGGAGTTGTCGTCATAGGGACGGCGCAGGGCGACCTCCACGACATCGGCAAGAACCTGGTGGGGATGATGCTGGAGGGCGCCGGCTTCAGGGTCCACAACCTCGGCAAGGACGTCTCCCCCGAAGCGTTCGTGACCGCCGCCAGGGAGCACTGCGCGAGCATCGTGGGGATCTCCGCGCTCATGACCACGACGATGCCCGCGATGAAGCGGACCATAGACGCCCTGGCAGAGGCGGGGCTTCGCGGCAACGTGAAGGTGATGATCGGAGGGGCGCCCGTGACCCAGGCGTACGCTGACGAGATCGGCGCCGACGGCTACGCGAAGGACTCTGCGCTGGCCGTGGCCAAAGCCAGAGAGCTGGCGGGCGGCTGACGCCTCGGGAGATCGTGTTCTACGAAGACGTCCTCTCGGAGTT
>CAZXPE010000227.1:0-3368 GCA_964642915.1 uncultured bacterium
AGTACCCCTCGGCCACTGCCCGCGCCTTGGCCTCTTTGTCTCCCGCCCCGCACCCGGCGAGGAGGAGCCCCATCAAAAGGAGCCACCCCATCCAGTGTCTCATCGCCCGGCGGGTCAATGGTACAATCCGGGCCTGAGCAGGTCCAGGGGAGATCTCGCGCGGGAGGGCGAGCGATGGAAGCGATCACGGTTGACGCTAGTGGCAGAAGCACCTAATCGCCGGACTAAGCCTTTAGGCGCTCGGAGTGTCTGAGTTTTCTCCCGATCCTGACGAACCGGTTGTCCTCCCGATCGAAGATTCGATCGACCTGCACTTCTTCCCACCTGGTGACATTCCGTCCGCGGTTGACGAGTATCTTCAGGAAGCATGTCGGCGCGGGTTCAGCGAGGTCAGGCTGATCCATGGGAGAGGGAAGGGGGTTCAACGGGCAGTCGTCCAGTCGATTCTCGCCGGTCACCCGCTGGTGGAGCGGTTTTTCGAGGCGCCTCCTGATCGAGGCGGCTGGGGAGCGACCGTCGTGGTCTTGAAGCGGTCGACAGCCTGAGGTTACAGCTTTTGGGCTCGGACCAAGAGGTACCGGTCCGAGAAGGCCACGAGACGGTTGCCTTCGCCCTTCACCGAAAAGGCCTTACGATAGCGGGCTGGAGCCGTCAGGATAAAGCGTTCGAGATCGGCTTTGACAGTGGCCGGGGTCTCGACCCGGGCGGTCCACTCATCGAACATTCGCTCCTTGGTGATGGTGGCTTCCTCGATGATCTTGAGTCCGGCCGCTTCGAGATATTTCAACCACTCGTCACTTCGGTACGCCCGGACGTGGGTCGGGTCGCGCCGTCGCTCCACGTCGGTGATGAAAGCGGCCAGATCAGGATCGTCGTGGCCCAAGATGTCCTGAAGGAGAAACTCGCCCCCCGGCTTGAGAACCCGTGAAATCTCACTGACCGCGTTCGGGACATCGGAGAAGTGATGGGGAGCGATTCGGCAACTGGCGAGATCGAAGGCGCCGTCGGGGAAGGGCAGGGCGTCCACGTCGGCCGCGACGAAGCTTACGTTGGACCCTCCCTTTGCGTGGATGAATCGCCGGGCGGCCTCCAGCATGGGGACGGTGAAGTCAAGGGCGATCACCCGCCGGCAGACTCCCGACAGGGCGAGGGCCGTGTGGCCTCCGCCCGTGGCGACATCCAGAGCCAGCGCTTCCCCGTGGGTCCTGGCCCAGCCAACGAGCCGGTCGAGGTCCTTCCCGGCGGCGTGGCCCGGGCTCCTGACGTAGGCGCTGGCGCTCCTGGCGAAGCTCTCCTGGACCCGCGTCTTCTGGTCCTGGTCTTCCATCGGGCTATCGGAGCCGCTCGCCGACCTCCGCATCGATCCTCGCTCCTGCCTGTCTACCCTGGAAGCTGAACGTTCCCGGCGATCGGTGCGTCCGCCCCGGGCTACGGATTCCATCGCGCCCGTATCGCTCTCTCAATGATCGTCTTGGTGTGCTCGACGGCGTCGGGGTTCGGTTCGACGCGAACCGGCCGGCCACGGCAGCAGTTGAAGGTGAAGGAATAGTCGTCGTCGTAAGCGTGAGTGGCGCCCTTCAACTCGTGGAACTTGATGCTCCTGTCAACCTCCGCCAGGGCTCGGCAGGCCCTGCCAACGCCCTCGTATGTGTCGACGTCGTCCCGGTCGCCGAAAAAGATATGCACCTCGGTTGACTTCCGGTGTGCGCTCCGACAGATGTCAGGCCCCCAGCCGCCCGGATAGAGGGCGAAGACGAAGCTTGGCACCGCCCGCTTGCCCCCGAAATCCCACCCCACGTCGAGAGCCTGCTGGCCGCCGCGGGAGAAGCCCATCAGAGCGAAACGGCTGGTGTCGATCTTGGGGTTTGCCCTGAGGATATCCCAGGCAAGGGTGGCGTCTTCGGTGTACATCGACCCGGACGGGTTTTCCGCGCGGCCGCGAATCCTCGCGTTGTCCACGATGGCGGACGCGACCCCCAGGGACTTGAACCACCGTGCCCATTTGTGTGCGACCCGGATGCTGCCACCCCTGCCCGTGCCCTGGTAGTAGATCACGACCGGGAACGGGCCGTCCCCTTCGGGCGTCACCACCTCGAGGTGCGCCTGGACCATCTCACGGGTGATCGTCTGGCATCCGGAAAAGCCGAGACCCAGGAGGGCGATCAGGAGGATGGTCCCGTTTCGTACCATCGGTCGCGGGGAGTCAAAAAAACATCTCGCGCCATCCACTCGCAGCCCCCTCACCCTGGCCCACACGATGCCCCCTTACCGGGTCGCACACGACAGGGGGCAGAACGATTCCCTTGCGATTCCCGGCGTTTCCTCGGTAGGATAACTGCACCTGCGTTCGAAGAGCTGCCCCATCTCACGCTGGCCCAGGTGTTTGACGCCCTGCCCGGCTCTTTGATCCCGCGCGGATCTCCGGCAAGCCTGAGGCGCTCAGCGGGATCCGGGTGCTGGACCTCTCAGTAATCATCTTCGGCCCGGCCACGGCTGATTTCCTCGGAGAGCTGGGAGCCGAGGTCGTCAAGGCGGAGATGCCGGGGCAGGCCACCCTTACCCTGACAGGATGTTCGCCACCAAGGCGGAGGGTGGTCCGTCGGGCGAACCTACTCGATCTTTTCGATGAAGCTCCGGGCGGCTCTGAGAGCGTCCTTGACCATTTCGGCGTCGTAGATCAGGCCCCGGTAGTAACCTGCGATGTGAAGAGCGTCGTAGAGCTTCTCAAACTCTCGCATGAACCTCCCGTTCCGGGGAGCGAGGTGACGCCGGAGCGCGGTCCGGTACGCCTCGACCGACTTGGGGAGATCCTTTTTGGCAACTCCTCGCTTGGTGAGGGCCTCGTTGATCGCCTCTAGGACGGCAAGATACGCCGTTCCCATTGCCTCACGGACGGGCTTCACATCGGTGTAGGTGTCGTCCTCGACGGGCGTGCGGCGGAGGATCTCTCTCGCGTTGCTCAGGTACCGGATGGCTTCGCGCGGCATCGCTCTCTCTCTTGTGCGCCTGTTTCGATCTGAATTCTAGCACTCTCAGGATCAAAAACAAAGACTGGCGGTGGACATCGTGGGGATCCGTCCCCGAAGCCTCCGGCGCTGGCGCGCCCGCCCGACAGCTCGTCCAGCTAGGCGACGTTCGCGGCGATCAGGGCGGAGTTCCGGAGAAAGGGGTGGGTGACGTCGGGACCGATGGAGACCCGCCGCGTAGCTTGAGCGAGGGTAGCCAGGAGCGGCCACACTGGTCGGCGGAGGGACGAGGCCGGGGCGCCCGCAGTCTCCAACCGGGCCCACTCTGAGGTTGACGGCAGGATACGGATCGTTTCCAGGGAGTATCCACCGGGCAAGTCGTAGATGGCGCGGGTCCGCCTC
>CAZXPE010000228.1:0-3316 GCA_964642915.1 uncultured bacterium
GAGCTGACAGAGCGCGGGGATCGCACTACCATCGTCATGGGAGCCCGGCGTCAGGACCTCCTCCTCCTGGTGGACGAGCTCAAGCAGGTCTGCAACAACCTGGAGCTCTGCACAGACGACGGCTCGGCCGGCTTCAAGGGCTTCGTCACAGCGCGACTCCAGGAGATCATCGACGGCGACGGGCCTGGGCGCCCGGACCACGTCCTCGCCGTCGGCCCGATGCCGATGATGAGGGCCGTAGCTGAGGTCACGCGCCCGGCGCGGATCCCGACTCATGTCTCGATGGACCCGCTCATGATCGACGGCACCGGCATGTGCGGCGGCTGCCGGGTCACCGTGGACAGTCGCGCCAAGTTTGCCTGTGTTGACGGTCCGTTTTTCGATGCCCACCAGGTGGACTTCGACGAAGCGCTCCGGCGCAACAAGATGTACGTCCGCGAGCAGGAGGCCGCCGCGTCGCGTCTGGCGAAGGAGAGCGCCTGATGCCGGCCAAACGGCTTGAGAAGACCCACATGCCCGAGCGCGAGCCCGGAGCACGCTCGCGCGATTTCGCTGAGGTCAACCGGGGGTACGGCTTCTCCCATGCGCTCTTCGAGGCGGAGCGGTGCCTGCGCTGCCAGGACCCCGTGTGCATAGAAGGGTGCCCGGTCAGGATCCCCATACCCGATTTCATCCACGCGATCGCCGCAGGTGACATGCCGGCCGCCGCCCGGATCCTTCGAGGAGCCAACCCGCTTCCCGCCATCTGCGGGCGCGTCTGCCCTCAGGAGACCCAGTGCGAGAAAATCTGCCACATGGCCAACCGCTTCAACCCGGTCGCGATCGGCCACCTGGAGCGCTTCGTCGCCGACTGGGAGCGGTCCCAACCCGACGGCGCGGGGCCGCAATCCTCCCCCTGGAGGCCCCACCGCGTCGCTGTCATCGGCTCCGGGCCGGCGGGGCTCGTCTGCGCCGGCGAGCTGGCCCGCATGGGCTATCCCGTCACCATCTTCGAGGGGCTCCACGCTCCGGGAGGGGTGCTCAGGTACGGGATCCCTGAGTTCCGCCTGCCAAAAACCATACTGGACTGGGAGATCGGGGTCCTCAAGAGCATGGGAGTGGAGATCGTGTGCAACGTGATCGTGGGGAAGACGATCGCGCTGGACTACCTCTTCGACAAGATGGGCTTCGCGGCGGTCTTCGTGGGCACCGGCGCCGGGCTCCCTCAGTTCCTCGGAATCCCAGGAGAAAACTTCAACGGCGTCTATTCGGCCAACGAGTTCCTGACCCGGATCAATCTGATGCGCGCCTACCAGTTCCCCGAGGCCGACACGCCGCTCAGGGTCGGCAGGCGCGTGGCGGTGATCGGGGCCGGCAACACCGCGATGGACGCCGTCCGCTCGGCGCTCCGCATGGGCGCAGAGGAAGGGATGATCGTCTACCGGCGCAGCGAGAAGGAGATGACGGCGCGGGTCGAGGAGTACCACCATGCCCTCGAGGAGGGCGTGGTCTTCCACTGGCTCACCAATCCGGTGGAGGTCCTGGGAGACGCCGACGGATGGGCGACCGGGCTCAAATGCCAGAAGATGAGGCTCGGCGAGCCCGACGCTTCAGGTCGCGCTCGCCCCATCCCCATCGAAGGGTCTGAGTTCGTCCTTCCCTTGGACAACGTCGTCCTTTCCATCGGCACGACTCCCAATCCCCTCCTCGTCAAGAGCACAGCCGGGCTGGCGGCAGACAAAAAGGGTTGTCTCACCGCCGACCCCGAGACCGGCCTCACCTCCCGCCGGCGAGTCTATGCCGGCGGCGACGCTGTCACCGGCGCCGCCACAGTGATCCTGGCCGCAGGCGCGGGGAAGCGCGCCGCAGCGGCGATCCACAGGGACCTGTCGGGAGAGTAATCGTCTCCCCGGTCGTGGCGTCATGCCCCCCGTAGTCCGGCGCTACATCAAGACGGCCTTTGTCTTCCTCCTCCTGGGACTGCTCACGGGGGCCATCATGTCAATCGACCAGGGTCTCCTCGGCAGGCCGGTCCCGCTCTTCCTCATCGCCGCTCACACTCACGCCCTGCTCGTCGGGTTCATGTTCATGATGATCGTCGGCGTGGCCACGTGGATGTTCCCGCGGCTGGCCCGGGGGGACACCCGCTATCGCCCCGGTGTGGCCGAGGCCGTTTACTGGATCCTGATGCTCTCCACAGCCCTTCGCTTCGCCGGCGAGGTCACGGCCGCCTACCGGCCATTTCCCGGTCTCTGGCCGATTATCACAGCCGGCCGCCTCGGACAGGTTCTCGGCGGGATTCTCTTTGTCGCAAACATCTGGCCCAGGGTGCGGTCAGCCTCGACCTTTCCCAAAACCTGAACCGGAGAGCGCGCTTGACGCGCCCCCCGGCGCGCTGTTAGCGTTGTGAGGCACAAAACAGGAAGGAGGATCAGCATGGGACAGATTCCAAGCACAGCGAAGTGGACTCGCAGGGAGTTTCTCAAAACCGCCGGGCTGGCAGCCGGCGCCGCGGGAACCGGGTTTCCGGGCAGAACCTGGGCTCAAGGGCTCAAGCAGATCACCGTCTCCCACAGTATCTCGACCTTCGTGTACGGCCAGCACCTGGTCGCCGCTCAGAAGAAGCTCTTCGAGGAGGAAGGGGTGAGGACCCCCGACTTCATCGTGCCGGGAGGCGGCGCCAAGGTCGTCCAGGCCCTCGCCGCCGGCCAGGCCATGTTCGCCCTCGGAGACTCGAACCACCCGCTCAAGATCTCGGAGAAGGGGAAAGACGCCCTGATGATCTTCGCCACAGACAACCGCTGCTCCTACTCAAACATCGTGGCGCGGAAGGATCTGTACGACAAGGGCGTCAAGAGCGTCGAGGCCCTGGCCGACCAGAAGCTCGTCGGGCGCAAGGCGGTGATCGCCGCAACGGCAATTGGCTCAGGCACATACGTCTACGGCGTCTACGTCCTCAAGAACACCAGGGCTGCCGACGGCAAAACGGTCAACGACCACGTCGAGTGGGTCGGCGGAGGGGCCTCCACCACCATGCTGGGAGGCCTCAAGGCCGGGAAGTTCGACGCCATCATGGCGGTCCCCGAGTGGCAGTCAGCCGCTGTGGAAGAGAACTTCGGCCGGCCCATCTACGATATCGCCGACGAGAAGGCGTGGAACAGGGTCTTCGGCGGACCGATCCCGGTCACTGTGGGCTACGTGCTCAAAGAAACAGTCGAGAAGTCGCCTGACCTGGTTCAGGCCTACGTCAACGCCAGCTACCGGGCCCAGCAGTGGATCAGAAAGGCCAAGGACGACGAGATCGTTGACCTCCTTCACAAGCCCTACATGGACACCT
>CAZXPE010000229.1:0-3309 GCA_964642915.1 uncultured bacterium
CCGACATCTCAGCTTCGCTGAGAGAGGGAACCTCGATCCCCCGCTCAGCCATCTTGGCCCACATCTTGGGGCCGTGGTTCCACATCGTGCCCGCGATCCGCATGAGGCTTCCCTTGAGCTTCACCCCGAGGTCGGGACCCACCTTGCCGCCGTGGCCCCTGACCGAGTGGCACTCGACGCACCGCTTCTCGGTAAACAGCTCCTCCCCCCGCTTGGGGCTCCCCGGCTGGACGTAGACTCGCTCCATCCCTCCGTTCACGCTGCGAATATAAGCCATGATATCCGGGATATCGTTCCCCTCGAAGGTGGGGCGCGGCACCCGCTGAGCCTGCATCATCGCCGCCATGGCCTTTCCCCGCTGCCAGAGGGCGGCAGTCAGGTAGAGGGGGGAAGCGTAGCGGCTGTACTTGTCAAGCTTCGGTCCGACGTTTCCCCCCCTTCCTCCCAGCGAGTGGCAGGTCTGGCACCCCTTCTGTCTGAAGAGGCGAGAGCCAACCGCCGCATCGCCGGGAGGATCGAGCGAGCCAAGGTAGTAGAGAAACGAAAGAAGGCTCGCCATCTCCTGGGGCTCGAACCGGGGGCGAGGGATCCGCTTTTCCTGGAAGACGTGCTCCATCCCGGGGGAGTGGTTCCACATCACCCCGGCGATCTCGAGCAGCGGACGGTTCAGGAGCCCACGTCCCAGGTCGGGTCCCGTGGTCCCGCCGACTCCATGGACGGCATGACAGCGGAGACACCCTTTCCCGGTGAAGAGCCGGCTCCCATCGAGGGGATTGCCGGGAAGGACGGCTGAGAGGCTCTCGTGGCCGCCGAATGCTGTCCCGGACCACACGCCGGCGAAAAGAACGAGCCCGATCACCAGGATCCACCTCCTCACGATGCGCCTCCGTGTGCGAGAGGGGTTGACGGCGTCATCTCCACCAGGGGGAGGAATTTGGCCGAAAGGGCGAAGAAGAGCGCTCCCACGGCGTAGACGCCCGAGGTCAGGAGAGCCTCGAGCGCCGTCGGAACGTAGAAGGGAGGGACGTACGCATAGGGGAGATGGGCGTGGCCGATGAGGGGGATGATGACGATCATCCAGCGCTCGGCAAGGATCCCCAGAACGACGAGGCCCGCGGCAATTCCGATCCGGATGTCGGCAGGGATCCGCTGATCCAGGAGAAGAAGCAAAAGGAGCAGGCCGACCATCCAGAGGAGGGCAAATCCCAGCCACGCCTGAACCGGAACTCCAAAGACGCCGGTGAATACCACTCCCAGAAGCTGCGGCATTTCCACGTTGAGCCTGACGGTCGCGACAGCGATGAGCGGGGTGGCCAGAAGGCCGCCCCATAGCACTCGCTTCCGCTTGACCCCGAGCAGGATCGTCGCCAGGACTGCCAGGGGATAGAGAAGACCGAACAGGAGGTTTCCCCAGAAGACGGGAGCATACTCACCGTGCATCATCTCCTTGAAGACGTGCAAGGACGCGGGCTCCCTGCCGTAGAGCACAGTCAGGAGTTCAGCGAACAGGAGATAGCCCAGGGCGGGAATCGAAAAGACCAGCAGCTTCCCCAGATCTCTGACTACCTTCTCCTCGATCGGGAGCTTGAGAACCCGCCGGCAGAAGACCACCGAAGCCAGGAGCAGAGCAAGCCCCGACACTGTGGCTGAGGCAATAAAGAGCGGAGCCATGATGGCGCCGTACCAGCCGGGGCGCGCCTTCACGAGTCCCAGGATCCAGGCCGTGACGGTGTGCAGCGCCACTGCCAGAGGGAGTCCGACGAAGGCCAGGACCTTCAGGATCTTTCTGTCTCTGGCCTCGGCCTTGTCTGACAGGTCGGTGTAGCCCAGGGCGAGGAGGCGGTAGAGCGAACGGCGTCCGGGCATAACCGTTATCAACCTCATCAGATCTCCTCTGGTTCCGAAGTAGCCGTAGGTCAGGCTGACGAGGAGATAGATGTTGACGACGATCACGTCCCATATGAGGGGCGATTGGAGCTGCCAGTGAAGCAGCAGGTTCCCGAGCCGGTCGGGACGCCCCATGTCGAGCAGGATAAAAAGCACGGCCAGTATGATGCAGCTTATCGCCATCAGCTCGGCTATCCTGGCAACCGGCCTGAACTGGTGGAGACCCAGCGCGTGAACGAGAGAGGCGATGATGATCCCCCCGGCTGAGAGCCCGACGAAGAAGACGAAGTTCACGATGTAGAGCCCCCAGTACGCCGGGCTGTTCATCCCGGTGATCCCGAGACCGATCTTGAGCTGCTCAGAGAGCGCGTAAGAGCCCCCTCCGATCATGGCGAGGAGGAGACCAACGACGACTCCCCACCCCCACCCGAGGCTCACCGGGTGGCTAAGCGACCGCCGTCCTAAGGCTTCCATCACCCTTCTCCCCGGCGACCTCTGCCCGCGCGCGTTGCTGACTCATCCCGCGCGCTTCGATCTCCCATGAGCCCCCAGAAGACGTAGAGGACCACTCCCAGCAGCGTGAGGAACACGGGGATCGCCACCAGCGAGATCCCGATGGACGCAGAGGGGACGTCCTTGAGCCGCCACGCCGTGCGGATCAGGTGGCTGATCCAGGTGACGATACCTCCGATGAAGACAACCGCCGCCACGGCCATGCCCCACTGGATTGCGCGCACGACTCGATCAGGCGGCGAAGTGAGGCGGCTCATGTCATCACCTTCTCTCGGTCTCCACAACTTCAGGCTGGGCCGCATCTGGAAGATAGCTCAGGAGCCGCTCCTCCACCTCCTTGAGACCAGCCTCCCGCCCCTCCTCGATCTCCCAGATGGAGATGATCGGGAAGAGCTTGGTGAAGAGGAGGTAGAAGAGGGCGAAGAGGGCGAAGCTTCCTGCCATCTCCCCCCACTCCACCCAGGTCGGCCAGTACGTGCCTTGACCGAAGGGGAGCCGCGGATTCGACAGAGTCGGGACGACGATGATGAAGCGCTCCAGCCACATCCCGACCGACACCGACAGGGAGGCCGCGAGCACCTTGCCGATGGTGTGGGTGCTCAGTTTCACCAGGCAGAGGACCGGGATGACGAAGTTTGTGAGGGCCATCCCCCAGAAGAACGGCCAGAAGGGGCCGTTGAACTTCGCCCAGAAGACGTGCATCTCTTCCGGCTCGTTCCCATAATACGCCGTGAGGTATTCGGCGAACGTGAAGTAGAACCAGAGGAGCGACATGACCAGGAGGAGCTGTCCCAGATAGCGGAAGTGGATCGGCTTCAAATAGCGCTCGAGCCCATAGGCCTTCCTGAAGACGAGCATCGCCACGATGAGGGCCGCGATCCCGGAGAAGATGGCGCCGACCACGAAGTA
>CAZXPE010000230.1:0-3246 GCA_964642915.1 uncultured bacterium
CGCCTCTTCACGTTGCGGCTATTCTCCACTCCTCTATCAGGTCCAAGTCCATGAGCCGAACTTCTCATTTTTCTGGGGCGGGCAGACTACGCCCTCTCCCGGCAGAGGGCTTTCTGGGTAGGGTTATGAGGGGAAAGGTGGCGCTGCTACTGGCCTTTTTCGATGCTGAGCTTCTGCCAGACCGAGACTGCCTTCTGTCCGTCCCGGTCTCGCTGAGCCCCGTCCCAGACGGCGAAGGCCACTGCCGTGGTCTGGCCCGGCTCGCGCCGGCTTGCTCAGATCAGGCCGTATCTGGCGCCGGTTCGATAGACCCCCCAGGTAAAGAGGAGGGCGATCCCGACGAGGGAGAGGACGACCTCACGGGAGAAAGAGGCCCAGACCTGGGGACCGAAGATCACTGCGATGAGGACCAGGAAGAGGCAGCAGGCAGCTCCCCGCTTTCGAGCGAGCCTGAGTGACGCAAGCGGCGGCGTCATCTCCGGCGGGACCGATTCCCCCTCGACGCCGGCAAGGAGCCGGTCGATTCGGGGCTGGATGGCGAAGTAGACGATGTTGTGGATCACCATGATGGCCGACCACGCCAGGAGCTTTACGAGGAGAGGACCGTTCGTCACCGCGGTGGACAGAGGAAGCCCCCTGGAGATGAGGAGCAGGGCTCCAAGAACCAGGACGGCCCACTGGACGAAATAGCACCTGAAGAGGATCCCCTTCACGAGCCTCTCGAAGTATTTGTCCACGTCAACGTGGGCCTTGCCGAACCTCCCGCGCTCTCCCACGATGACCAGGTTGTAGTAGGGAGCCGCCATCAGCACCATCGCTGAGAGATGCAGGACAAGGATTGCGTTGCGGGTGTTCACGCCCCGATGACTCTCACGCGAGGAAGGGCCGGCAGATGATGTCAACGGCGCGGTGAATCCAGTCAACCAGCCAGAACATCGCGCTCGTCATCCTCATCGACTCCCCGGCGACCATCAATCCCCCCGTGGCGAGGAGGATCAGGGCGCAGCTCCACCTGAGGCCGGTGACGAGCTTCACTCTGGAGCCCAGCGAAGGTAGCGCCCCCTCAAGGCCGAACGCCGCCAGCAGGAACGGGACGAGGAGGCCAAAGGAGAAGATTCCGAGAAGGGTAAGACCCCAGAACCAGGAGGTGAGACCGGAGTAGGCCAGGAGGGGAAGGAGAAGGGAGAGCCCCACGGTCCCCATGCACTGGAGGCATCCCACTGCAAGGGCGAGCCCCAGGAGGAAGTGGGAGGTTAGTCCTCCTTCGGGGGTCCAGCTCTGTAACAGCCGCCCCAACGCCGGCTTTGAGGATTCCGACCTTCGCGGCAGAAAGAGTGAGAGGGCGACGAGAGCCACGAAGATCCCGGCCCCGATCTCCACAGGCCTGAGAAAAGCGGGGAACCGCGACATCTGAGAGGAGAAAAGCAGGATGAACCCGCCACCCAGAAGGAGAATGGCGGTGTACCCCAGGCCGAAGGCGAAGATCTTCCCGACGGGCCGGGTCCGTCCCGCGGCGGCGGTGAAGATGTAGGTCATAAAGGAATAGGTGGAGATGGCGCAGGGGGAAAGGGCGAGGATGAGAAGGCCCGACATGGCCACAGTGAGCATGAGGACGTTCTTGGCTCCAGCTTGCGACTCGGGGGGGAACGGGGTCGTGAACCTGAAGGTCCTCGCCTGGGAGACCCCCTTGATCTCGACGTCGAAGAACCCTTCCCCCTCGAAGAGCGGCTGCCCCTCCCTGCTCCGCCTGGGGAAATAAGCCAGCGAGAGCAGGTGGTGGTCTGAGGAAATAAACGGGCGCACGAGTGAAGGATAGCGGCGCCCTTCTTCGTCGATGAGGAAGACCTTCCGCTCCAGAGTGAGCCCCTTGAGGTCTCCCCGGTGGACATTTGCCGAGATGACGAAGAGCTGGGCGTTCCCTCTGAGTCTCAGGTCGTCCTCGGGGATCCCCAGCTTGCTCGCGTACTCGGGCGTGGCGTAGCGGACAGTGAAGAGGACTTTCTTCTCCCCGATCTCATCAACGTCAGTCTTCGTGTAGGGGTCTTCGTTGAGCCTGGCGAGAAGCTCGGGGGCGAAGTAGGCCCCTCCCACCAAAAGCGCCAGGATGATGAGGATCGAGAGCCCGGCGAGGGAGCGTTTACTCCACCGCATGCTTTCGCGCGGCCCTGAGAGCCAGGAAAAGGAAGACGGGGGCCAGAGCCACCAGGCCCCCGCCGATGTGGAGGTAGTGAAGGACCCACGCCCTGTCGGAGAGGAAGGCGGGTCCTGCCAGCGGGATAAAAATCCCCCCCTCTGCAGCGTCTCTGAATGGGGCGTTGGGATCAAGGACATGCCCCATGACCCAGAGCCGCCACTGGAGGTACCCGGCTGAGACGAGGAGGGTCAGCAGAACCACCCCCAGAGAAATCTTCAGGAGCTTCCTCTCGGGGCGGAACGCCGCGACGAAGCAGAGGAGCGCCAGGGCTGAAAAGAGGTAGGGGAAGACGTTGAACTCAGGGCACTGGTACTCTGGACAGATGGTGGTGAACCTGATCCCGATGAACCCTGTGAGCACCTCGATCTCCCTGAGGTTGCCCTCGAGTCGGCCCGCGTAAATCTTGATGGTGGGCGCCCCCTCTGGATAGAGGGGGCTGAAAAACGAAGCCGCCCAGTAGGGGAACAAGAAGGAGGTGAGGAGAGAGAGCCCGGCCAGAAGCGACCAGACTCTCCCCCCTCGCCGGATCACTGAAAGCCTCACGAAGCCGGCTTGACGATCATCCGGCCTGCCATCTCCAAATGAAGCTCGGAGCAGAACCACGTGCAGAAGTACCAGTAGACCCCGGGCTTATCGGCGGTGAACTCGATCGTGGTCACCTCGCCGGGGTCGATGGCCACGTCGATGTCGTGCTCGGTGACTGAGAAGCCATGGGTGATGTCCGGCGTCTCCTCAAGGTTGGTGAGATAGATCCTGACTTTCCAGCCGAGAGGCACCTCGAAGGAGGGGAGCCCGTAGACCGGCCTCACCGCTGTCATGTAGACAGTGGCGATCTTCTTCTCCTTGTCGTAGGTGATCCGCGAGTCAGTGGCCCTGAGGGTGACTCCCTCCTGCTTGGGGTCGAGCTTGTAGACCTCAAGCGGTTTGACCATCTTGACCGGAAGCATCTGGACGTAGTGAGGCTCAGGCGGGATCGGCATCTGGTCGATGCGCTTGGCAGGGATCGTTGAGATGTCAAACAGCTCGTGGTTCTCCGGCCTGAGCGGTCCCAC
>CAZXPE010000231.1:0-3210 GCA_964642915.1 uncultured bacterium
CCGAGGTCCTTCGCTCCTGAGCGCACCACGATGTAGGTGACCAGCCCGCTCTTTTCGCTCCTGACGACGGCGCCCTCGGGGGCGGAGGAGTCCCAGATGTAGCCGATGATCCGGGAGCGAAGCATGGAAGGGAAGCGATCGAAGACGACGTAAAGCTGGAGAGCCTGGTCGTCAGTCGCCTTCCGCCTGGCATCTGCGCCACGCGGAAGGGTCAAGGCTTTCCACTGCCATTCGAGGATCGGCGTTTCTCTCAAGTTGACCTTGACCTCTTTCGAGATGGTGGACGAGTCCCCGCGGCTCTTGAGATGGAGGGCCTTCTTAGCTTCGTCCTGGACCACTGTGAAGTCGTAGCTCGGGCTCCCCCAGTTCTGCTTTTTCTGCCACCCCGGAGGGATTCCCCGTGTTCCGACTGCCGCGCCGCTCCAGTCCTCCACCCTCACCAGCGGGGAGGCGGCGTGGGCCGACACCACGGTCAGGAGCAGTAGAGCAAAGCCCGGGCGGGCGAGGTTTGTGATCACGGGCTTACCCCGGAACGCGCCAGAGGCGTCCCTCCGGCGGCTCATCGGTCAGTGTGAACTGAGGGAGGACGAAGCCGGGGGAGATCTCCTGAAAGAGGACCCGCACGCGCTTGCCGATGGCGACGTTCTCCTCAGGCTCGGGAGAGAAATCAGGCCTGACCAGGTTGGCGATCATCCTGAGCGCCTCGTCGGGGGTGGGACGGCCGCGCTGCTCGTCCAGCTCAACCACGACCACGGGGTAGGGAACCCAGTCGCTGAAGCCCGGCTGGATCGCCTGATGCACGATCTCGTAGGAGTGGATGGCCCCGCGCCCGCTCACCTCGCGCCAGGACCATTCGAAGGTCGCGCACCACGGGCACGACGGCGACGGCGGGTAGCGCATGAGCCCGCAGGCGGAGCAAGCGCGCATGACGAGCCTCCGCTCGCGGCAGTGCCGGAAGTAGTCGCGCCACTCAGAGTCGTTCTCGGAGACGATCAGGTTCATTCCTCGGTACTCGACCTGCATGGACCTATCCTCTCCCTACCGATGTAGGATCAGGGCGGAGCCGGTGGCAGGGGTGGCCCAGCCGAGGTTCATGGCTATCTCAACGTCCTTCACCTGCCGGCACCGCCCCGGAGAGTAGTCGTGGCTGTGAATCCCCTCTGCCCAGCGGGGGCAGAAGTCGTCTGCGCGCCCCCTGAGCTGGCGGACGTTCTCGATCACCAGGTTCATCCCGTGGGTGTACCCCTCGCAGAGCTGCCCTCCCGAAGTGTTGTTGGGGCGCCGCCCTCCCAGCTCGATGATCCCGCTCGAAACGTAGGCGCCGCCTTCCCCTTTCTTGCAGAAGCCGTACTCCTCCAGTTGCAGCATAGTGGTGAACGTGAAGGCGTCGTAGGAGCCGGTGATGTCCACATCATCAGGGCCGATACCGGCCATGCCGAAGACTATCTCCCTGGCGTAGTATCCGGCCACCCGGCTCAGCGGGCCGTGCGCCCAGTGAAAATCGACGCGAGGCTTCGAGACGCGCCCCGCCACCCCCATGATGTAGACGGGCGCCTGCTTGAGGTCCCTCGCCCGCTCGGCCGAGGTGACGATCAGGGCAGTGGCGTTGTCTGTCTCCACGCAGCAGTCGAGGAGGCGGAGCGGCTTTACTATCCAGCGCGAGGCGAGCACCTCCTCCACCGTCACCCGCTCCTTGAAGAGCGCCTTCGGGTTCTGTGATGCGTGCCTGGAGTGGACTGCCTTGACGTGGGCCACCTGCTCGGAGGTCGTCCCGTAGTCGCACATGTGGCGCATGAAGGCGGGGGCGAAGATCTGTGCGGCCGAGGTCATCCCGTACGGGCGCCACGCCAGATCCTGGCCTCGAACGGGGGCCGCCGCGCGGGCTCCGGTGCCTCCTATCCGCACCTCGGAGTACCCGTTCAGCGAGCGGAAGATCGCCACTGTCCGGCACATCCCGACCTCGATCGCTCCCATGGCGAGGCCGATCAGCGCCTCGATTGAAGAGCCGCCTCCGACCACGTCCATCCAGAAGTTGGGCCGGATCCCGAGGTCCGGGCCGACTATGGAGGAGGGGGTCGAGTCGTTCCCCTGGTAGCTCATCAACCCGTCGACGTCGCCAGGGGCGAGGCCCGCGTCCAGCATGGCGCTGCTGATCGACTCCACGGCCATGGCGCGTGTGGTGCGCCCCGAGCGCCGGCTGTATTCGGTCTCTCCCACCCCGGCGATCGCGTACCTGTCTCTGAGGTTCCTCATTGACCCGTGCTCTGGCGACGGCGCGCTGAGGGGCGCTCCTTGAGCCCGCTCTTGGGGTTCCAGATTCCGATCCCGGCTGAGCGGGCGCTCCGCTCCGCTGAGGCGAGCCGCTCGGCGTATCTCGTGTTCGGAGGGATCACGAGGAGCGCCGCCAGCCCGTTTCTCAACAACTCCTCGTTCACCATCCACCCTTCAGCGAAGACGTAGGCCAGGAGCCTTCCGTGCCTGTCACGGGGCTCGGCGCCCGGCTCGATGAGGACGCGGCGTCCTCCAACCATCGTTCGCGTGAAGCTGCGGGCCCGCTCCCCCCAGGGCTTTTGATCCATCTCAGGCGCGTCCGCTCCGATCAGGCGGAGCCGCGTCTGCCGCCCGCCGTCCACCCGCACCACGAGGCTGTCGCCGTCCTGCACTCTTACGACGGTCCCCCAGTGGCGCGTCTCTCCGCCGGAGGCGAGCTCAGGCAGGAGAAGCGCAAAAGCCAGCGAGAGGAGAAGAACCGTGCGGCTAACGCCCACCACGCGGCTTCTCTCCTCCACCGTTCCTCGGGAGGACTTCGCGGAGAAATTTTCCGGTGTAGGAGCCATCCACCTGAGCGACCTGCTCAGGTGTTCCCTCGGCGACGATCTCCCCCCCCGCCCCTCCTCCCTCGGGACCCAGGTCGATGATCCAGTCGGCGCTCTTGATCACGTCCAGGTGGTGCTCCACCACGAGCACAGTGTTCCCCGCGTCCACCAGCCGGTTCAGGACATGAAGCAGCTTCTTGACGTCCTCCAAGTGAAGGCCGGTCGTTGGCTCGTCAAGGATATAGAGGAAGTCGGATGTGGTCCTGGCGCCAAGCTCTGAAGCGATCTTGAGCCGCTGGGCTTCTCCCCCCGAGAGCGTCGTCGCCGGCTGCCCGAGGCGCAGGTAGCCGAGCCCCACCTCCTGGAGCACCTTGAGCCGGCGGACCAGGAGCGG
>CAZXPE010000232.1:0-3174 GCA_964642915.1 uncultured bacterium
CTGAAAGACGACGCCGGTAATCTGCGCCCTCACCTCTTCAGCCATCCACCCCTCCAATCAGACACGTTCTTTGAACTCGTGGCCCAGGAGTCCCTCAGGCCTGATCAGCAGCACGACGATGATGATGACGAACGCCAGCGTATTCTTGAACTGGATGGCGATGTAGGCGCCGCTCAGGCTCTCGGCGACCCCCAGGAGGAGCCCTCCGATGATCGCTCCCGGAAGGCTGTTGAGTCCTCCCAGGATGGCCGCTGCGAACCCCTTGAGGAACGGATCGAGCATGAAGTACGGGTCGAGGAAAAGCGCAGGCGCCAGGAAGATGCCGGCGATCGCTCCGAGTATGGCGGCCAGACCCCAGCTCAAAGCCAGCAGCGGCCTCGTCGGGATCCCGAGGGTCTGGGCGGCGGGAAGGTTCTCAGAGATCGCCCTCATGGCAAGGCCGATCCGCGTCCGTTGAACAAGCACGTAGAGCAGAAGAGAGCAGAGGAGCCCGGCAGCCAGTGTCCCCAGAGCCAGCTCGCTCATCGATACGGCCCCGATCTTCCAGGTCCGGGTATCTGAGAGCGGGAACCGGAACGGCTGGGGTTCGGTTCCCCAGAAGAACGCCGCCGCCCCCTGGAGCAGGAGCCCGAGCCCGAGCGTCAGGATCACCTGACCCAGAAGCGTCGCGTCCCTGCGCTGGGCTGGAACCAGGATGCCGAAGTAGAAGGCGGCGGCGAGGGCGCCGCCGAAAAGGACAGCGAGCGGGAAGGCCAGCCCGAACGGCAGCTTGGCTAAAAGAAGGGTGTACGCGACGAACGTCGCGATAGCCGCGACGTCCCCGTGGGCGAAGTTCAGGACCCTCGATGCCTGATAGACGAGGACGAGCCCCAGCGCCACGAGAGAGTAGGCGCTCCCCGCCGACAACCCCGCAAAGAGATACTGGAGGAAGCGTTCCATGATGACCTCGCCTCAGCGAAAGGGCCAGCTTGTGAAGTAGAGGCGCGTCTTCAACCACCGGCCTGCGAACCCGTGAGGCTCAAAGATCATCACGACGAGGATGGCAACCCCAAAGACAGCGGGCACCAGCTCGCGATAGCCGGCGAAGACCTGGGGTACGAGGATGGCGAATGCGGCGCCGAAGAGAGACCCTTCCACGAACGCGAGCCCCCCGACCACCACCCCGACGAAGATGGTGATCGTCTCCAGGATTGTGAACATCTGCGGCTCGAGGTAGCCGAAGAGCTGGGCGAGAAGCCCTCCCTGCACACCCATATAGAAGGAGCTCACGGCGAACGCCAGAAGCTTGTAGCGGGTCAGGCTGACCCCCATGACTTCAGCCGCGATGTCGCCGTCCCTGATGGCGATGAAGGCTCGTCCCACGTAAGACGAAACGAGATTGTAAGTGGCCAGAGTGAAGAGGACCACCAGTCCCACGTTCAGGTAGTACATCAGGAGGTTCTTTTTGAGCCCTCCCCAGGAGAGCGGCGGGATGGTGAGCCCCATCCGCCCGCCGGAGAGGAAGTCCCAGTTGGAGAAGACCTGATAGACAGCGACTCCGAAGCCGAGGGTGGCGACGGCCAGGTAGGGACCCTTGAGGCGGAGCGATGGGAACCCCACCAGGAGGCCGAAGAGCGCCGCCACCAGCCCGGCTGCCAGGAGGGCCAGGAAAAACGGCGCTCCGGCGCGAGCGGAATGGGCCATCGTGAACGCGCCGATCGCCAGAAACCCGGCCTGGCCGAACGAGATCTGGCCGGTGTATCCGATCAACAAATTCTGCCCCAGGATGCCGATGGCATAGATGGAGATCAGTGTGACGATGTAGACCATGTAATCGGAGCCAAAGCCGGGAAGGAGGACGAGGGCAACCAGGAGCAGGGCAACCAGGACCCTTGCTGGCGGCTTCCTAACCAGGCGGAGGTCTTCCTTGTAGCTTTCCACTCGATCCACAACTCACTCCCTGTAAAGGCTTTCGATGAGGTCGGCGTAGCGCCTTGCGACGCTGGTCCTCTTGACCTTCTTCGTCGGGGTGACGTCCCCCTCCTCCTCGTAGAACCGCCTGGGAAGCAGGGCGAACTTCTTGATCGTCTCCACTGATGAGAGGGTCTTGTTGACCCGTGCCACGTCGCCGTCGATCAGGCGGTGGACTTCGGGACTCTGAGTCAGGTCGGCGAAGGTGGCGAACGGGATCCGGTGATCCTGGCAGAACTTTGTCACGTTGTCCTCGTCGATGAGGATCAGCGCCACCAGGTACTTTCTCCTGTCGCCTATGACGACGGCGTCCTGGATGTACGGGCTGAACTTGAGCTTGTTCTCGATGTAGGCGGGAGTGATGTTTTTCCCGCCCGCCGTGATGAGGATGTCCTTCTTCCTGTCCATGATCTTGAGGTAGCCGTCCTCCCAAGCCCCCACGTCCCCCGTGTGAAGCCACCCGTCCTTGTCGATCGTCTGGGACGTCAGCTCAGGGTCCTTGAAGTACCCCTTGAAGACGTTGGGGCCGCGCGCCAGGATCTCGCCGTCGTCGGCCAGCGCCACCTCGATACCGGGGATGGGCTCCCCCACCGTCCCGACACGCGGCCTCTCCACCCGGTTGATCGAGATGACGCCTGTGGACTCGGTCTGGCCGTACCCTTCGATGAGGGGAACTCCGAGGGCATGGTAGTACTCGAACAGCTCCGGTGAAGCCGGAGCAGCGCCGCAGACGGCAACGCGCACGCGGTCGAACCCCAGCCTCCGCTTGAGAGGATAGAGAACGGTCCAGTAGCAGAGGACATAGAGAGGCGAGAGCCAGAGCGGCGCCCTTCCCCTCGCTAACTTCGACCGCGCGTAGCGCCGTCCCACTCCCACTGCCAGGAAGTAGAGAGCGCGCTTGAGCCAGGTGGAGTCAGCCATCCTTATCTCCACAGTGGAGGCAAGCTTCTCCCAGATACGCGGCACGCTGGCGAAGTAGGTGGGCGACACCTCCCTGAGGTTCTGGAAGAGGGTCTCCAGGCTTTCGACGAAGTTCACGATGTAACCCACCCGGATGGCTTGAAAGACCGAGAGGAGGTTCTCGTAGATGTGGGCCAGCGGCAGGTAGGAGACCACCTCGTCGTCGGGCTGCGGCAGGTTGACCTGCATGAACGAGTCTGTCAGCCAGAGGATGTTCCGGTGGGAGAGCATAGCCCCCTTCGGCGGGCCGGTGGTGCCGGAGGT
>CAZXPE010000233.1:0-3125 GCA_964642915.1 uncultured bacterium
AGTGAGGACCCCCTCGTGGCGCTCGCTGGCGATCACCCACGTTGGGTATTTCCTCACTCCGATTCGCTCACAGAGATCTGGACGGGCGCCGACCCCTCTTGGATCGCACTCGACGTACGGGAGAAGTTTCGCCGCGGGCCCGAACCGGGCCTTTTGCTCTGTGCACGCGGGTCACCAGTAGGCGCCGTACATTATGGCGCCGCTTCCCGCCAGGTGGCGGGCGAGACCGTCTGCGTAACCGGCGGCCTGCTGAGGCGACTCCCAGGCATAGATGCCGGCTCCAAGGACTACAGTGGCCACAGCAGTGACGATCCCCAGAGCAGCGACGCGCGCGGGTCTCACGGGCGAGCGCCGCCCCCGGCTATCCTTCTGATGGTGCACGTCAGGACGCTTCCAGAGCAGAAGGCCGAACAGCGCAGCAGCGATGACAGCCGAGGCGACGCAGTATCCGCAGACCGCCCGGATGACGAAAAGCTCAAGATAGGTGAGGTAGGCTGAGAACGAGGCGACGGCGACGGCCAGGAGAAAGGCGGTGAGCCATCGCTGCCTGGTGAACCCAAGGAGGGCGAGGGTCCCGATCAGAGCATAAAGCCCCGCTCCCCAGAGCGCTGTCGGAAGTCCGAGAAAGACGGCGTAGCGGCTCGCCTGGACCACGTCGCAGCCGCTCCCGGCGGCGCAGAAGATGGCGCTGTCTCCCGCGATCTTCGCGACCCCGAGGTACCCCGCGACGGCGAGCCCTGCGGCCGAGAGCGCTGCAACCGGCCAGTCGCGCCTGGGTGTTTCGCTCTCCTCACGGCGGCGAGCCATCTTCAGCCGGTAAAGAGGGGAACTATCTTCCCCTGGGCTACGTCCACCAATCCCCGGTCTGTCAGCCTGAGGCTGGGCACCACGGGGAGGGCGAGAAACGAGAGGACGCCGAATGGGTGCGAGACGCCCACACCCAGTCGGCGGACCTCTCTCTCGACTGCCTTTAGAGCCTGAGCCGTATCGCGGGAAGGCTGATCGCTCATGAGCCCTGCGACTGGAAGGGGGAGACAGGCGCGGATCTCCCCCCGCGAGGCGACAGCGAGCCCTCCTCCTTGCTCGACCAGACGGGTGACAGCGACCAACAGATCACCGTCCCCGACTCCGACGGCGATGAGGTTGTGGGAGTCATGGGCGACCGAGGACGCAAGCGCTCCCTCTTTCAGCCCGAATCCGTGCACCAGCCCCACCCCCACTCGGCCGCTCCCGTGATGCCGTTCCACTACTACGAGCTTGGCCAGGTCGCTCTCGGGGTCGGCGACAAGCTCGCCGTCGCTGATCCTCCCCTCCACCAGCCGGGGCTCGGTCTCGATCTGGTCGGGGACGAGATCTATGACCCTCACCCTTCCTGGTCCAGCCGGTATCTTGAAGCTCTCGCGGGAAAGAGGGGCCGCGTTCATCGTCCTTCGGATTCCCGGAGTAGAGGGAAGGCCGGCCAGCAGTTTCCCCCGTTCGGCAACAAGCTGCCCGGCTTTGAAGACGAGATCGCACCTGAACTCTCTGAGGTCGTTCACCACCGCCAGATCAGCCGCATAGCCGGGAGCCACAGCGCCCAGCCGCCTGAGGCCGAACTGCTCTGCCGGGTTCAGCGTGACCATCTGGACGGCCCAGAGCGAAGGGAGCCCGAGGGCCACCGCCCGGCGGAGGAGGTGATCCACGTGCCCCTCCTCAAGGAGATCCGCAACGTTCCTGTCGTCGCTGACAAGGAGGCAGCGGCGGACTGAGACAGAGTCAACCAGAGGGAGGAGCCCGCTCATGTTTTTGGCCTGGGACCCCTCGCGGATCATGATCCGCGTGCCGAGCCGGAGCTTCTCACGCGCCTCCTCCAGGGTGACGCACTCGTGGTCGGTCTCAATTCCGGCGCTCAGATAGGCGTTGAGCGCGGACCCCGCGAGCCCGGGGGCGTGGCCGTCCACCGGCCGGCGCTTTCGCCGTGCAATCTCGATCTTCTCGATCATCTCGCGCCTGCCGGCGACGACGCCGGGGAAATCCATCACCTCTGCCAGCCCGAGGACCCGGCTCCATTCTAGCATCTCAGCCACCTCTCCCGGACCGAGTGCCGCCCCCGAGGTTTCGAGAGTGGAAGCCGGCACGCAGGACGGCGCCATGAAGAGACAGTCGAGAGGAAGCCCTTCGCTCGCCCTGAGCATCCAGCGAAGCCCGTCCAGTCCCAGCACGTTGGCGATCTCGTGGGGATCGGCGATCAGAGTGGTTGTGCCGCGCGGGACCACCACCTGGGCAAGGCGGGCCGGGGTCAGGAGCGAGCTTTCGATGTGGAAATGGGCGTCGATCAGCCCCGGCAGGATGATTTCTCCATCGAGGTCGTAGACCTCAGGGGCCTCGCTGTAAGCGCCGCCGACGCCGAGGATTACCCCTCCCCCGAGCAAAACGTTGGCTGAGACAAGCTCGCCGGTGAAGAGGTTCAGGACGCGGCCTCCTCTAAGGAGGCGCTCAGGCGCGGGGCGTGCTGTCGCTCTCATTCCGTTCGATCTCCCACCGAAGCCGGGGAGAGGCTCTGGGGAGCAGGAGCGTCTATCTCCACCCGGTAGATCTCGGGCAGGTAGCGGTACTTCTCGGCGTAGTCGATCCCGTAGCCGGCAACAAACCCTTCAGTGAGCACAAACCCCGCGTAATCCACCCTGACCGCGTCGGTCCTTCGCTCCCGCTTGTCGATGAGGACGCAGACACGGACCGATCTGGGGGACCGGGCCTTGAGGTAGTCGAGAAGCGCCTTCAGGCTGACCCCCGTGTCGAGGATGTCCTCCACCACGAGGACGTCCCTCCCCTCGACGGGGACCTCGAGAGGTTTGGTAATGACGGGGGCGCCTGAGGACTCGGCCCGAAGGCCGTAGCTCGACAGACCGACGAAGTCCAGAGTCAGCGGAAGGTGAAGGGCGCGAATGAGATCGGCCATGAAGACGAATGCTCCCTTCAGCACGCCGACGACCACAAGCTCGCGCCCGAGGTAATCGCGGCGAATCGCCTGGGCCAGCGCCCGCACCCTGTCCTCGATCTGGTCTCTCGAGTAGAGATGAACCAAACGCTCAGTTCCAACCACACGATCGCTCATAGCCACCATAGCCGTCAAGAGCCTCGCCCCA
>CAZXPE010000234.1:0-3097 GCA_964642915.1 uncultured bacterium
CCTGTCAACCTCGACGAGAGGCGCCATCGAGCAGCAGAAAAAACAGCCGGCCTCTTCGAGGGTGAAGCGGCCGTCTCCGCATGACTCGCCCGCCCTGAGCCCCAGGCGCGCTTCGAGACGTCTCAAAAGCTCAACGCCGCCACGAACCCGGCAGCCCACTCCGGTGCAGACTCTGACGATCCGCTCTCCGGGTTTGGCGAGCTTCAGGTCTGGATAGTGGGTGGCGACCCCGTAGACCTCGCTCTCAGGTACCCTCAGATACTCCGCGACGGCGCGAAGCGCCTGAAGGGAGAGCCACCTTTCCTCTTCCTGGACGGCCCTCAGAGCAGGGAGAAGCCACGAGCGCTCGCGCGGGAAGTTCTCGAGGACCGCCCCCACCCTTCTATCGGGCCTGTAAAACACGCCCTCTCATCCGGATCACTTCGGGGCCCCTGCCGTTGAAGTGGCTGAGCCAGGAGCAGCGCCCCCGGCTCGACTCGGGCACCGGCGGAATCAGAAGCTCCTCCAGATCATCGAGGCGTCCTGCGGCCTTGGAGAGCCTGTACCCCCGGCCGTAGACGCACTCCCTGTCGCCCGACTCGCAGAGGTTCTCCCGCGTTCCCCCGCACGGACCGTTGGCAAGCCCCTTCGGACAGCTCTCAGGACAGACATAGGCGGTGTAGGGCAGCCGGCAGAAGCCGCAGCTCTGGCATCCGACGATCGGCTCCTTGGCCATCCGCTCAGCCCGAAGGAGAAGCCGCTCCAGCTTCGGGTGATCTTCAGCGCTCCTCATCAACGGTCGGAGGAGCTTTGCTCCCGGTGAGCCACCCTGGAATATAAGGCGATCAAGCATGTCCAGAACTTTGAAGCGAGTATACTCAACTGCGCTCGGTTTGGCGCCTGCAGTGCGACCTTCCCCGGGGGCAGTTCTGACGACCCGCCCGTCCTCCAGGGTGAGCGATCTGCGCCACCCTTCCCGCCACTCGTCGAGGGTCGGGAACTCCTCGTCGAGCCGGTCAACGAGGTTCAGAAGCCTCTCGATCTCTCCACGCTGGGGGGTGTGCAGCCCGCTCACGTGAGCCCCCGCATACCCCATCCTCTTGAGCCCCACGATCTGAAGAGCCAGCCGGCGGCACGAAGCCGAGTGCACCTGCTCAGGCGCCTTCGCCTCTTCCTCCAGCTTGGCCTGAAGGTCGTCGGTAATGGTGATTCCGGGGAGGCCGGTCTTGCGGATGTACCGCCCCCTCCGCGCTGTCAGAAAGAGCACCGCGGCCATGACCGGAACCGAGTAGCCGCGGCCCCTGACGAGCGAGATCAGCTCCTGAGCCTTCTCCATGTCGAAGCCGATCTGTGAGATGACGAGATCGGCTCCGGCTCTCAGCTTCCTGCCTAGCTTCAGATATTGGTTCCAAAGCTCCTCCTCACGGTATTTGAACGGGCAGACCGCCGCTGCGGCAAGGAACTCCTTCGAGCGCCGCCTGGTCTCCCAGATGGCGTTGACCGAGTCCAGGTAGCGCACCGGGCGGTCAGACGGAGGCGCCTTGAGCCGGTCTCCGGTGACGAGGAGGAGGTTGTGGAGCCCGAATCGCTCCATGTTCTCCAAGCTAAGCTCCAGATCGCGCGGCGTCCTGTCCTTTCCAGCCAGGTGGACCAGAGGCTCTTTACCGCACGCCTCAGCCACCCGATGGGCGATGGCCACCGGGTCGTGATCGTGGTCCGACTTCACGCGATCGGTGATCGCTATGGCGCTGATCCGTGGCTCTTCCTTCACGTAGCGAGCCAGCTCGAGGATCGGGGCGATCGCCGGCTCGAACTCTTTGCCGGCCTCGGGAGTGACGATCTCGACCGTGCAGGCGAACTCCCCGGCCGCGAGGGTCTCCCTGAGCAGGTTCTGATGCGCGCTCATCCCGTCCTGTCCGCGTCAAAACAATCCGTGAATCTGCCCTTCATCATCCATATCCACCTGCTCGGCGGCGGGGTGAGCGGGAAGGCCGGGCATCGTGAGTATCTCGCCGGCATAGACCACAACGAACCCTGCTCCGGCGGAGAGCCTCGCGTCCCTCACAGTGATCCGAAAGCCTCTCGGCCGCCCGAGGCGCGAGCCCTGATCTGAAAGGGAGTTCTGGGTTTTGGCGACGCATATCGGAAGCCGCCCGTACCCTTCCCGCTCGTAGCGCGAGAGCTTTTCTGCCGCGCGCGGATCGAAGTCAACCCCGTCTGCCCCGTACATCGCCTTCGCCACAGTCTCGACCTTCAGGGCGAGCGACATCTCGTCGGGGTAGAGCAGAGTGGATCCCGGCGATCCAGCCTCAGCCAGCTCCATCACCGCCACAGCAAGCGCCTCGCCTCCCCTGCCGCCACGCTCCCAGACTTCAGAGAGCGCCGCCGGCACCCCCATCGCCCGGGCTCCGCGGAGGGCGGCCTCCTTCTCCTCGCCGGTGTCAGAGACAAAGCTGTTGACCGCAACGACAGGCGAGATCCCTAATGCCCTCACGTTTTCGACGTGCTTGGCGAGGTTAGGGAGGCCGCGCTCCACCGCCGCCACGTTCGGGGCCCTCAGTTGATCCAGCTTGGCTCCTCCGTGCATCTTGAGCGCTCTGACCGTCGCAACGATCACAGCCGCCGAGGGCCTCAGCCCCGAGATGCGGCACTTGATGTCGCAGAACTTTTCGGCCCCCAGGTCGCTCCCGAAGCCGGCCTCCGTCACCACGTAGTCGGCGAGCTTCAGGGCCAGCCTCGTAGCGAGGACGCTGTTGCACCCGTGGGCGATGTTGCCGAAGGGGCCGCCATGTACGAAGGCCGGCGTCCCTTCCAGGGTCTGGACCAGGTTCGGCTTCAGCGCGTCCCTGAGGAGAGCCGCCATGGCGCCGGCGGCCCGAATCTCCCCTGCGGTGACAAGCCTCCCGTTGAGGTCCTCGGCCACGATAATTCTCCCGAGCCGCTCCCTGAGGTCCTCATAGCTCTGGGCCAGGCAGAGGACAGCCATCACCTCCGAGGCCACTGTGATCTCGAACCCCGCCTCGCGTGGAAACCCGTTTCCCTTACCGCCGAGACCGATCACCACAGACCTCAGCGACCTGTCATTCACGTCCAGCACACGCTTCCAGAGGACCCGCCG
>CAZXPE010000235.1:0-3097 GCA_964642915.1 uncultured bacterium
CTTCTCCCAGTGGTGCCGGATGGGGCTTCCCGCGCGAAAACCTGGTCACTGGGTCCGTCTGGGAGCGATGGGGACCGTCGGGGCCTCAATCCCATTTGGGATCGCAGCCAAGCTCGCCAGGCCCGGCTCCCCCGTCGTCGTGCTGATCGGAGACGGCGGGATGGCGTTTCACTCCTGGGAGCTTCAGACAGCCGTCCGCTTCAACCTTCCTGTGGTGGTCGTCGTTGGCAACGACAGCGGATGGGGGATGGAACGCGAAATTCAGCGGGCTCTCCACGGCAGGACAGTCGGGGTGGAGCTGGGACCTGTCCGCTACGACCGAATCATCGAAGCGATGGGGGGGCACGGCGAACACGTCGAGCGGCCCGAGGAGCTGAGACCTGCGATCGAGCGGGCTCTCAGATCAGGCCGGGTGGCTTGCGTCAACGTGATGATCCGAGGGGTGGCGAGTCCTCTTACGGAGGCGACGATAGCCCGGGCGAAGAAAGGCTAACGGGAGGTCTTCGGGGGTGTCACCGGCTTGCCGGGGCGCTCTTCCTCAATCAAAACGTCCCAGGCAACGCCGAGACCGAAGGAGAGGACTCCTCCCCCCACCTCGCGTTGGACCTGAAGGTTCCTCATCCCGGCAGGAGAAGTCCAGCCGGCGACACCGATGCGCATCCCCGTCTTGGGCCCGGTCCGGACTGTGGTTGTGAGAGGGATGATGAAGACCGGGTCGTACCGGGAGCGGATGTCCTCAGGGTAGAATTCCTGCTCACGCGGGCGCGTCGCCTCGTCGCGGTCTCGCTGAATGAAAACCTCAGCCGGCGGCGGCGCCGGAACCGTGATCTCGATCTCGGTTTGTGCCTGGGCCGGAACAACCGGGAGTCCCACGCCCGCCAGGAGCGCAACCAGGCCCAAGATCCACCGCTTCATGATCGCTTTCGCTTCCTTCTCCACGTTTTTATCATCGCAGAACGAGCCGGCAAACGCAAGGAAATCCACCCTCCTCGCTTTCAGATGCGAGACGTGGCATTATTGGTATTGATGAGCCCTCAGAAGCGCGCGCAAAAGAAATCCGCCGCGCCTCATGCGCTCGGCCGAAGAGGGGTCACTCGTCTCGGAGACTGGATCGCCGGGCATCAGGCACTGAGCCTCCTGATCCTCATGGGGGGGTATCTGGCCCTCTGGTGGTGGGGATTCGTCCCCTCGCGGAGGATGATCATCCCCGACGTGGCGCAGGCGGTGTTGGTGCTGGCGCTGATTCTCATTTTCACCCTCTACGCCGGCGTCACAGCGCGCCTCCGCCGGGAGCGGACCCAGAGGGCAGCGCTTGAGGCTGCCCTCGCCATGGCCCGGACTCTCGCCCACGAGTTGAACAACCCGCTTGCCGTGACGATGGGACGCCTCCAGCTCGCCAGGCAGCGCGTCCCCGCCGACCACCCGGTCGCCCAGGACCTCGACTCCGCCGCAGAGTCAACTCGCAGGCTCCAGGAAGCCATCCAGAATCTTACCGCCCTCAAGGAGTTCCACGTTGATCGGCGCGGCTTAGTAGAGTTCCCCGGCCAGACCGGCCGCGAGCCGAACCCTTCGACCTCACGAGGCACCCGCTGAAACAGGCGGAGGTTTCTTCCAGCGATAAGGAAGAATCCGCAGATGGCGCTGTCAGACGAGATCGAACGGGAAACCCAGGCGATCGGGAGGGAGATCTTCGCCCGCCTGAAGATCGAGTCTCCCTCCGTGTTCCACCTCACCTGGTGGGACGAGAAGATCCTCGACTGGTGCATGCGCGACGAGGCGCTCAAGGTGCAGATGTTCCGCTTCATCGACGCGCTGCCGATGCTCAGGACAGCAGAGCAGGTAGTCAGGCACCTCCAGGAGCACTTTCCAGATCACCGGGAGATCTTCCCCGCTGCCGTTCAGTGGGGAATCAACGCCGCCTCACCTCGCTCCGCTGCGGCCCGCGCCGTGGCCCTGGCTGTAAGGCGCAACGCGACACGCATGGCCCGGCGCTTCATCGCCGGAGCCACGCTGGCAGAGGCGCTGGTCGCGATCCGCAAGCTCAGGCGCCAGCGCCTGGCCTTCACCATGGACCTTCTGGGAGAGGCTACGCTGAGCGAGGAAGAGGCCGACGCCTACCAGCGCCGCTATCTGGATCTCGTCACCTCGCTGGCCGCTGCCGCAAAGGGCTGGGAGCCGGTGGAGTTGATCGATGCTGACAACGAAGGGCCGATCCCGCGAGTCAACGTTTCCATCAAGCTCACGGCGCTCTATTCCCAGCTTGATCCCATTGATCCTGAGGTGAGCGCGGAGAGAGTGAAAGAGCGGCTCCGGCCCATCTTCAGCGCAGCCAGGGACGCCGGCGCCTGGGTCACCGTTGACATGGAGCAGTATCGCTACAAGGACCTGACTCTCCGCATCTTCAAGGAAATCCTGATGGAGGAGGAGTTCCGCTCCTGGCGGCACGCGGGCATCGCGCTCCAGGCCTACCTGCGCGAAGCCGAGCAGGACCTGAGCGACCTGATCGCCTGGGTCAAGGCGCGCGGCGCCCCCATCGGCCTCCGCCTGGTGAGGGGCGCCTACTGGGATTACGAGACGGTGATCGCCCGGCAGCGCAACTGGCCGCCGCCTGTCTTCACCCTCAAGCGGGAGACCGACGCCACCTTCGAGCGACTGCTCGCCCTCCTGCTCGAGCACCACCGGCTCCTGACGCCGGCGATCGCCAGCCACAACATCCGCTCCATCGCCTGCGCCATGGCGGCGTCCCGGTGCCTGGGACTCCCCGAGCGGGCGATCGAGATCCAGATGCTCTACGGCATGGGAGACCCGATCAAAGCCGCTCTCGTTCAGTTGGGGCAGCGCGTGCGCGTGTATGCTCCCTTCGGCGAGCTGATCCCGGGGATGGGCTACCTGGTGAGGCGCCTCCTGGAGAACACCTCTAACGAGTCGTTCCTGCGCCAGAGCTTCGTCGAGCACACAGCAGTGGACGACCTCCTTCGCAACCCTCTCGACTCAGCACTGGAGAAGCCGGAAGAAGAACCGTCCGGGGACGACAGAGCATTTCGCAATGAGCCTGAGCTTGATTTCTCCCGGGAGGAGAGCCGGCGCCGGCTGAGCG
>CAZXPE010000236.1:0-2181 GCA_964642915.1 uncultured bacterium
GGACCTGCCGCTCCACTTCCACGATTGGGAGGTCGATCATCCTGCCGTCCACGACGAAGACCGCTACCCCTTCCTTGAGAGCCTGGATGTATCCCTCCACGACCCGCGTCGCGAAGGCGATCTGCTCAGGCGCCGGCGTGTAGACCTCGTTCACCGGCTCGATGTGGGAAGGATGGATCAACAGCTTCCCCGAGTAGCCCATGTGCAGCCCTTCCAGGGCTTCTCGACGCAGCCCTTCGAGGTCGGCGATCTGGAGGAAGGTGATGTCGTAGGCCTCCCGGCCCGCTGCCCGGGCGGCGATGATCACATGGTGCCTGGCATAGCGGACGATGCCGTCCAGGGCCATCCGCTCTTGGACGCCGAGAGTCATGGCGAGGTCGGCGTGGCCCAGAATCAGCCCGTCGAGCCGGGGGCTCGCCGAGGCGATCTCAAAGGCCCGCACCAGGCCCTGGGCCGTTTCGACGATAGCCAGAAGCCTGATGGTCCCGGCGGGAATCCTGTGGAGCGACTCAGCGGCGGAGACCATTTCATCCACCAGTTGGATCTCCCCCGGCCCGTTGACCTTGGGAACGACCACGGCATCTGGGCGTGCGGGGAGGATGGCCTTCAGGTCGTCATGGAAATGAGGTGTAAGCACTCCGTGGATCCTGACCATCCACTCCTGGGGCCGGCGCTCTCCCGCGCGGAGAAACTCGCTCACCTGAGATCGCGCCAGAGCGACCATCTCGGGGGCCACGCTGTCCTCCAGGTCGAGGAGAAGGCTGTCAGCCGGGAACGACCGGGATTTCTCCAGCTTCCGCTGCTCGCTCCCGGGCACGAAGATGATGCTCCGCCTGACCCGTGTCACGGGCGCCTCCGGTTGTATCCCTGACGCGGGAGTGCTGTCTTGCCCGTCGCCTGACCCCACCTCTCCTCGCCTCGGGCGACCTCAGCGGCCGCGAGGCCAGTGCGGAGGGCTGCTGAAATCTGCTCAGCCGCCTCCTTGACGAGGCGCGAGATTTCGGGCCGGCTGGCGACGATCCGGGCGGTGGGGCCGGCCACAATAATTCCCGCGATGGCCCGCCCCGAAGGGGCGTAGATCGGCGCCCCGATGGCTGAGGCCCCGGGGACTCGCTCCTCGATGTTCACCGCGACGCCTGAGCGACGGACCTCAGCCAGCTCAGCCAAGAGGGCCTTCCGATCCGTGATCGTGCGCTTCGTGAACCGCTCCCGCTTCTTGGTTCGGAGATAATAGGCAAGCTGAGCGGCCGGAAGGTGGGCGAGCAGTGCCTTCCCGATGGCCGTACAGTGGGCGGGGCGAGTCTGGCCGAGGTCGGCGTCGTAGCGAATGACGTGCGAGCTGACCACCTTGTCGAGCTGGAGGACCTCGAAGTTCGGGGTGAGGATCCCGAGAAAGACCGTCTCCCCGGTTTTCTCCACCAGCGCCTCCATCAGCGGCCTGGCCACGCTCTGAAGCCGGGTGTCAGCCCTGGCGCACACGCCGACGTCGAACAACCGGGAGCCGAGAACAAACCGTCCCGCAGGCACCTGCTCGAGGTAGCGGCGCTCCAGCAAGGTCTGAACCAGGTTCCAGGCGCTGCTCTTGGGGATGGAAAGGCGGCGAGCAAGATCGCTGATCCCCAGGCCCTCAGGGGACGAGGCCACCGCCTCGAAGATGTCCACGACCCGCTGCGCTGACTTGACGATCATGCCACCGGCGTTCACATATGTGAACGCCGGTCATAATACTGCAAACCCGGAGTCCCTGTCAACCCCCCTGAGGGGCGCGTGAGCGGAGGGCTGGCCGGACGGCCATAGCGACGGCGGCGCCGACGATGGCAGCCATGGCCGCACCGTAGCACCCCCAGGCAAAAGAGCCTGTCAGATCCTTGAGCCAGCCGGTGAGGAAAGGACCTATCAACGCGCCCACAAAACAGATCGTGTTATACAGGCCAAAGGCCGTTCCAAGGACGGAAGGAGGAAACATCTCTGTCATGAGAGCAAGGCAGGGCGCCCAGGTCCCCCACACGAAAAAACTCGTGGAGATCAGGACAATCGTCAGGAGCCACGGAGGTCCCTTTCCCTGGACGACGAGCCCGATGGCTGCGACAGAGAGTCCCATCAGGAAGATCGAAAGGGCGGCCACCGCTTTGCGGTCGATCCCCCGGCGGGCGACTCGATCCGCCAGCCATCCCCTGCCGA
>CAZXPE010000236.1:2191-3005 GCA_964642915.1 uncultured bacterium
TCGCGTAGAACGCCGAGCGTCCCAGCTCCTTCACCCCGATCTCGGCGAAGAGGAGCGGCCCCCAGATCGAGATGACGAGCAGCACAGCGACAGGCATGATCCCGGCGATCCCCAGAAGCCACAGATCGCGATGGAAGAACACGCGACGAAACTGGCGGTCGGGATCGCTCGAATGGTGGGCGGACCGCGGCTCGGGGACCAGCCAGGCGATCAGCCCAGCCGCGATGACAGGCGGCAGAGCAAAAAGGAAGAAAACCGACCGCCACGCCATCACCTCCCCCAGCACTCCTGCCAGCAAGAGGCCGAGGGCCATCCCGACTCCCGCCCCGGAAAACGAGACCCCCTGCCCAAGGGCCATTTTCTCCTTCGGGGTGTAAGCGGCGATCAACACCCTGTCGTTGGAATAGAGGAAGCCCTGGCCTACTCCGGTCAGGAGCCTCGCCAGGAAGAGGGGGAGAAAGGAGCCAGCGAGCCCCGTCATCACCGTCGCCGCGGCGCCCAATGTGATCCCCGCCACGATAACTCGCTTTCTCCCCAGCCTGTCGCCGAGGAAGCCTGCTGGAATCTGCATGGCCATATAGGCATAAAAGTACGCGGTGGCGAGGAGCCCGGCCATGGTGTACGTGAGGCCCAGCTCAGCCATGATCGGCGGAAGGAGAGACGACAGCCCCATCCGGATCATAGTGTTAGAGATCCAGGCATAGACCAGCAGACCCCAGACGAGGGAATAAGAGGGAATGGCCATGATCGGGGCCGGGACCCAAAGGAGTATACCACCGGAGTTGTAGTATGATGACCACTCAATGGCTGTCTT
>CAZXPE010000237.1:0-2997 GCA_964642915.1 uncultured bacterium
ATTTTAAAGGTGTCAGGAACCATTAATTGACAAGCCGCCGCACGCCGGCTAACCTGAGCGGGTCATGGGACGGCCGCTCCGCACAGTCCCCGGCGGGCTGGTTTATCATGTGCTCAATCGCGCCAACGCGCGCCAGCCCATCTTTAAAAAGGATGAGGATTACCACGCCTTTGAACGCGTCCTGGCCGCGGTGCAAGAACGCGTAGGGATGCGCGTACTGGCGTATTGTCTCATGCCCAATCATTGGCACCTGGTTTTGTGGCCGCGGCGTGACGGCGATCTCTCAACATTCATGCGCCTGCTCACCTTGACCCATACCCAGCGCTGGCACGCCCATCGGCGAAGCGCCGGCACCGGTCATCTTTACCAAGGTCGATTCAAGTCCTTTGTCGTCCAACAAGACGACTATCTCCTCACGGTATGCCGTTACGTGGAGCGCAACGCGTTGCGGGCGAATCTGGTCAAACGCGCCGAGGAGTGGCGCTGGGGCAGTCTATGGCGCTACCAATACGGCGATACGAAGGCCAGGGCGCTGCTCAGCGAATGGCCCGTCAATCGGCCGCGCAACTGGGGGCAACGAGTCAACCAACCGGAAGGTGATGCCGAACTCCAAAGCCTGCGGCAGGCTGTCAACCGTGGTTCGCCCTTTGGCAGTACCCACTGGGTGGGTCGGGTGGTGAGCCGATTGGGATTAGAATCAACGCTACGCCCTCGCGGGCGCCCGCGGCAGGAGCGCCTGCGTGATGCTGAAGGCTAATATGGTCCCTGACACCTTTATTTATATAACCGCTCCTCGAAGCCCTCGGCGACGGCCTCAGCACCATCTCCGAACTGGTGGCTAGGATCTACGTGGATGCCCCACCCGACCTCCACGCTGCCGCTGCCATGTCAGTCGGCTCCCATCTGGCTAAGCTCAAGAGAGAAGGTCGAGTTCGGGAAGAGATGGTCGCGAATAGCCCCTCCCGCTGGTCCCTGCTGTAATCGCCCGAGGATCAGCACTCCTCTGCTCCATCGGCACTGAATCCGACCTTGTGGCCTGCAAATTTGCTATAATTAGTCATCATGACTCGCATTCGAATTGAAGAAACGGGCTCGGACAGCGAGGCACTTCGGCTACTCCGGGCGGCGGTTGAGAGCAAGCTCATCCATATCCGGCTGGGGATAGAGGCAACCCAGGCCCGTTTGCAGGCGTTCGAGCGAAAATACGGGATGCCCTCGGAGGAAATCATGACAAAGACGACCGCCGAGGATCTGACCGGTGGGGATCTGGACTATGTCGAGTGGGCTGGCGAGTGGAAAACGCTCCAGCAACTTAAGGAGGACCTGAAGCGGCTCGAAACCATTGAGTATGCTGATCGGTGATTACTTCGCCGAGATCAGCCGACTCTTCCACGACCACGAGACTGCCGGATTCATCCAGTCAAGCGACGTTCTCACCGAAGCTCGTTCCGACGACCTCGGATACCTGAAGGCCACCATCACGTTCTCGGATCATTCCGAGCTTCACGTCCGAGAATATGTCAGAGTGCATGGCGGCCGGATCGAGCGGCTCTCGTTTGCCTATCACTATCAGAGCCGTTCGGGAGACCTCCGATTCCGGTACGACAATGCCGTCCACCGTCCTGCGGCCCCATCCTCGGTTCACAAGCATCTGCCAAGCGGGATCGTCTCGGCAAAGCCGTCGACGCTGCACGAGGTGTTCAGGGAGATCGTCGGGGAACATCTCAAGCGATAACGACCCTGCGGCTCAACCCTCTCCGCTGCTCACGACTCAATCCCTGACGGCCGATGGCTGAGGGCTGACCGCTCTCCAGGGCGTATCCTTTTGTGAACGTTGACAATCTCCTGTGAAGCTCGGATGATCAGTGGCGCGATGCCAAATCTGCAAAAAGTTAAGGTTCGCCTGATCGAGCGCGGTGCCGGGCAGGCCGTCGATGGAGGGAAGCTCCTGGTCGATGACTCCCCGGACACGCGGGATCTTCCCTGCACGCTTTTCCTTTCGCCCGGGAACCATACCCTGACGGCGAGCCATCAGGTGAGAATGATCTGTCCTCCGAACCCGCGAAGCGTTGATGTCGTTATCCCCACCGATCCCGGCGCTCCTCCTCAGGAGGTGACCTTCGAGGCCGAGCCTCTCAGCTCGGTAATCGTGTGATGCGATCGCGCGCTCTCCTGGCCTTGTGGCTTGGCGCCGGCCTCGCGGCGGGATGCGCTGGGGTCCCGATCTTCCCCGGCGCCAATCGCGCGTGGCAGTCCGGTCAGCCCGCTCAGCCCTCTCCATCTCATCCTGGCAAGGTGCTCGTCTGGCTTTCACTCTCAGGTGGCGGGACCAGGGCCGCGGCGCTGGCCTACGGTGTGATGGAGGCGCTGGAGAAGATCACCGTGAGCGGCGAGGACGGAAAGCCGAGCAACCTTCTGAGAGAGGTGGACTACATCTCCTCGGTTTCGGGAGGCTCCTTCGCCGCCGCCTTCTACGCACTCAACCGGGACGGCGACTGGAAGGGAGAGTTCAAGAAGAGGGTGCTCGACGAAAATCTGGAGGCCGCCATCGGGGCCCGGCTCATCGAGCCGCCAAACTTCTTCTCAATCGTGGCGACGAACTATTCGCGGACCAACGTGGCCTCGGGCTACTACGACAGCCACATCTTCGATGGCAAGCGCTTTCGCCACCTCCCGGACCGGCCGGTCCTGGTCCTGAACGCCTCCGACCTCGTGACGGGGCGCCGCTTCGAGTTCACCCAGCGCGACTTCAACTGCCTCGGCTCCGATCTCCTCGACTACCGGATCGCCGACGCGGTGACGGCCTCCTCAGCGTTTCCGGGCGCCTTTCCTTCGCTGATCCTGGAAAACCACGGCCCGCACAATGAGTGCCCCGATGCGCCCACCCCCCACCGTTCTGCGGGAGCGTGTCTCACCGCTCAGGAGCGGCAGGCCGCCCCGTTCGTCTCGTTGCAGCAGGAGAGCGAGCGGGACAGCCTCCGCAACGGAGTCTATCTC
>CAZXPE010000238.1:0-2969 GCA_964642915.1 uncultured bacterium
GGCTCGATCTTCGGAATGGTCTTCTTCTCCCATCAGGTCGGCGCGGCACTGGGATCGTGGCTTGGAGGCGTCCTGTATGACGCGACCGGGGGGTATGGGGCCCCGTTCGGCCTTGCGAGCGCCATTCTCTTAGTGAGTGCGGCGTTGAGCCTGACGATACGGCGGGAGCCCCGCGCAGTCGCAGTTCAGTCGCGGCCCGCCGAGATGTCGGTCTGAGGCAGCGGGATGCGCAGGGCCAGGATCACCGGGACGGGAATGGCGGTGCCACCGTGCGTGGTTGACAACCACCTCCTGGCCCGCTGCATGAGCACCTCGGACGAGTGGATTGTCCAGCGCACAGGGATCAAGGAGCGCCGGGTCTCTCCCGACACTTACCGGATGCTGCTCAGGCTGGCCGAGGCGCCGAACAAGACGGCGTTCATGAAAGAGGTGTTCGATCGCGGGCTGGACGGCGTGATCGACTCTACCCTCACGGTCTCTGACCTGGCCTTAGATGCCTCCCAGATGGCCCTCAAAAACGCCGGGGTGACTGCCCGGGAGCTTGACTGCATCATCGAGTCCTCCACGATTCCGGACTTCGCCTATCCACACACCGGCTGCGTCCTTCAGGGGAAGCTCGGCCTCACCTCCATTCCCGCCTTCAACCTCCAGCAGGGGTGCGCGGGATTCATCTACGCCCTCGCCATTGCCGACCAGTTCATCAGGAACGGCCTCTACGGCAGGATCCTGGTCGTGGGGGCGGAACTCCTTTCATCCATTTTCGATTACACCGATCGGGGGCGCGACATGGCGGTGCTCTTTGCCGACGGCGCGGGAGCGGTCGTCCTCGAAGCCGTGGCGGGAGGAGAGAGCGGCATCATTTCCCATCACCTTCACACCGACGGGACGATCCTGGACGGCCTGGCGGGGGAGCTCTACGGCTCCTCCACCTATCCCGCGATCTCGAAGAAGAAGATCGAGAGTGACCGGGGCCGGCCGTGGATGAAAGGCCGGGCCGTCTTCGTTCAGGCCGTGAGGCGATTCCGCGAGGTCATAGGGGAGTGTCTCGAGGCGAACAGGCTGGGAGTGGAGGAGATCGACCTCTTCATCTTCCACCAGGCCAACATCAGGATCCTCGAGGCCGTCGCCGAGGCGCTCAAAATCCCTATCGAGAAGAGCTTCAACAACGTGGACCGCTACGGCAACACCGCCGCCGCTTCTGTCCCCATCTGTCTCCACGAGGCCCTGGTGAGCGGGCGGGTCAAGAAGGGCGACCTCGTGCTGATGGCCGCCTTCGGGACGGGCTTTTCCTGGGGCGCCTCGCTCCTCCGCTGGTAGGCTGCGCTGAAAGGAAAAAAAGAAACAGAAAAGCAAGATACTGCCGATTACAATAGTAAGCTGAACCATCGGACAGACGTCCCGGGGGAATGAAAGTGCTTGAATTGGTTGAACGGAGAGGGCGATCCATGAAGGAATGGATCGAGCGGCTCTGGCCGAGGCGCCGGCCGCCCGTCAAGCGGGCCCTTGCGCTGGCCGGGGGCGGGGTCATCGGGGGGATGTATGAGGTCGGCGCCCTGGCGGCGCTGGACGAGGCGCTTCCAGGCTTCAGGGCCAACGACTTCGATATTTATGTGGGAACCAGCTCGGGCTCGGTGGTGGCCTCTCTCATCGCCAACGGCGTCGTTCCTGCCGACCTCTACCGGGTGCTCGACCTGGAGCTTCCCGACCCCATGAATCTCCAGAAAGATCACGTCTTCGACGGCCGGGCTGTTCGCAGGGCCGCACGCAACTTTGGGCGGCTCTTGTGGGCCGTCGGCAAGCAGTTCCTCACGGGTCGCCGTTTCTCGGTCCCCGACATCCTCTCAAGGGCCCAGGAGTCGCTGCCGCCGGGCTTCTTCTCTCTGGATCAGGTCGAAACTTTCATGCGCCATGTCTTCGAAGCGAAGGGGCTCTCCAACGACTTCAGAACTGTCCCGCGCACGCTCCTGATTCCGGCCATGGACCTTGATCGGGCCGACCGCGTTGCCTTCGGGCTTGGGCCGCTCGCCGGGGTCCCCATCTCCCAGGCCATCGCCGCGTCCTCGGCGATTCCTGGTTTCTTCGAGCCCTACACCGTGAGCGGACGCGATTATGTGGACGGCGGGGTCGGGCACGTGGCCCACGCCGAGCTTGCGATTGAGATGGGGGCCGAGCTGATCGTCGTCATCAACCCCCAGGTCCCACTGGTGGAAAGGGAAGGAAACGGTCAGAAGCACCTCAAGGCTCGCGGGCTCTACTCGATCCTCGAGCAGTCAAGCAGGATCACAAGCCAAAACCTCCTCGAGATGGGGCTCAGGGAGCTTCAGGCGCGCCATCCCAAGGTCGAGATCTTCCTCATCCAGCCTGATGGGGGCGAGCCTATCCTTTTCGGGCCCTCGATGGGATTTGAATCGAGCCGGCCCGCTCTCCGTTACGGCTACACCTCGACCAAGGCGTGGCTCGACGGGGCCGGGAGCGCATTCCGTCGCCGCTTCTCCTTGGGCCCCGCCCTCGCTCTTCCCGTCCGCTCCTCAGCCTGACTCCCTCACGCCGAGACAGCTCACCGTCTCCCCATCAGGGAAGGTCTGGCTGGTGACCCGCCCCAGGGCGTCGTAGCTCTGGGTCATGATGTACGTCACGCCATCGAGGAGCCGGCGGGTCTGGGTCACCCTGCCGAGGGGGTCATAGGTGAAGGTCGTCTCGGCCGCGAGGTCCTGAACTTTCGTCAGGCGCCCCTTGGAGTAGGCCACCCCCGGATCGTCATACGTCCAGAGGATCTGCGCTCCGGTGGGATAGGTCTTGGTCAGGAGGCGCCCCTGGAGGTCATACGTAAACGTGAGCGTCTGCCCTTTGGCATCGGTCTGGCTCGCCAGATTGCCGCCGAGGTCGTAGCTGTAGGTCCAGCTCCCCATGGTGGGGTCCTGCATCGCCACCTTCCGGCCGAGTCCGTCATAGGTCGTGGTGGTGACGTG
>CAZXPE010000239.1:0-2189 GCA_964642915.1 uncultured bacterium
GGGGGAGGGGGACTGGCTTGGTGGCCGCCACGAAGGCACACCTTATTGAGTTCGAAACAGGAAGTCTGCCGCCTCAGGCAGTCTCGCATGTTCTTGCAAAAGGCCTGACCGGCCGTCAAGCGTCTCGGCCGTGAGTCTCGAAGAAGGTTCGAGCGCGCTTCAAGACGGTTCGCCTGCAACACCCCCCGTGGCAGGCCTGAGCGAAATCAGTTCCTGGTCTGACCGGCGTCATCCTCTTGAACGCCCGACCTGTTTATTTTCTAAACAGAGTGGATCCTCGCGGGAGGGTCTGCCTGGGGGATGATGAGTCCGGCCATGAGGTGGTGGAACCGGCTGAGCGTGAAGCTCCCTGCGATGATCGCGGCGATGACGCTGGCCGCCATCGGCAGCTTCGTGCTCGTGGCGGTCCAGGTGCAGCGGGGGCACCTCACCGGCGAGGTCGTCCGGAGCGCCGCCCTTTTCAGCGACACCATCAAGAGCAGCACCTATCACTTCATGCTGGAGGACCGGCGGGAGGAAGTCTACCGGATCATGGAGACCATCGGGCGTCAGGAGGGAGTGGAACGGGTCAGGATCTTCAACAAAGACGGAAAGATCACATTCTCCACGCACCGCGGGGAGATCGGGGCGCTGGTCGATAAGCGAGCCGAGTCCTGCTATGCCTGCCACGCGACCGACCAACCCATTGTCAGGCTCGCCGTCCCCTCACGGAGCCGCATCTATCACGCCGCTGACAGCCACAGGATCCTCGCGATGGTTACCCCCATCTACAACGAGAGGAGCTGCTTCGCCGCCTCCTGCCACGCGCACTCGGAGGGCCAGCAGGTGCTGGGAGTGGTGGATGTCGGCCTCTCGCTCGCGGATATCGACCGAGGGGTGGCGGATCTTGAGCGGAGGACGCTGCTCCTCTCGGCTCTGGCGGTCCTGGCGCTGGCCGCCTTCGTCGCTCTGTTTGAGCGCCGCCTCGTCCTGAGTCCTGTGGGCCGGCTGGTGGAGGGGACCAGAAGGGTCGCCGAGGGGGAGCTGGAGCACAAGATCCCCATCAAGACCGCTGACGAGATCGGCGTGCTGGCGACCTCCTTCAACCAGATGACCGAGTCCCTCAGGAAGGCTCAGGAGGAGATCCAGAGCCTCATGGGGAGCCTGGAGCGGCAGGTTGAAGAGAGGACCGCTGCGCTCAGGCAGGCCCAAAGCCAGCTCATCCAGTCAGAGAAGATGGCGTCCCTGGGGAAGCTGGCCGCCTCCATCGCCCACGAGATCAATAATCCGCTCTCGGGGATCCTCACGTGCGCAAAGCTCGTCTCCCGGACGCTCGATGAAGGGCAGGCGGACGAAGCAGCGCGGCTGGCGTGCCTCAGGCAGCTCAGACTGGTGGAGCGGGAGACCCAGCGATGCACGGCGATCGTGAGAAACCTTCTCGACTTCGCCCGGCAGCGGGAGCCCACGTTCAACGATATCGACGTGAACGCCTGCGTCGAAGAAGCGCTCTCCCTGTTGCGCAACCAGATCTCCATTCAGGGGGTCGCCGTCGAGAAGCGCCTCAGCCCCCTGCCGGCTGTCCGAGCCGATTTCGGCCAGCTCCGCCAGGCCTTTGTCAACGTGGCGCTCAACGCCTGCGAGGCCATGCCTAAGGGGGGGACCCTGGCAGTGGCCTCACGGGCGCTGCCGGGAGCGAAGATGGTTGAGGTGGAGTTCACCGACACGGGCGTCGGCATCTCTGCTGATAATCTGCCCAAGATTCTAGATCCGTTCTTTACCACAAAGGAAAAAGGCACAGGGCTCGGCCTCTCGGTCGTCTACGGGATCGTGGAGCGGCACGGCGGAGCGCTGGACATCCGGAGCCAGATCGGCAAGGGAACGACGGTCCTGATCCGCCTTCCGCTGTCAGCAGTCAGGGAGGAGGCGGCGGCGTAGAGCGAATGCGGGGACCGGCACGTCGTGAGAAGCATATACCTCTGGTGGATCGGTGAAGGTATGGCGGGCGAACAGATGATGGAGGAGGTGCGGGCGCAGGTGGAGCGCGCGTTTGGACTCCCCGCGAGGATCTGGAGAAGTCCTGAGCGGCCTGCGGACACCTTCGATCCGGGCCGCGGGCAACATTCCTCCCCCCGCATTCTCCGGTGGCTTCTCGCGGCCCGTCCCCCCGAGGCCGGGAAGGTCCTGGCCCTCACGGACGCCGACCTCTACAT
>CAZXPE010000239.1:2199-2969 GCA_964642915.1 uncultured bacterium
CGCGCCTGCGGGCGAATCCCGGCGGCCCGGCGTCCGACACTCGCCTTGTCACGGCTCGTATCGCGAAGGAGTGCATCCACGAGCTGGGCCACACGTTCGGTCTGATTCACTGCCACGATCCCCGCTGCGTCATGGCCCGGTCGGCGAGCCTTCTCCACGTGGATGCCAAGAGTGGCGCCCTCTGTCCGGACTGCCGGGTCCGCCTCGAAGAGCTTCCGCAGGAAGGTGGTGAAAACCATGGATAGCGCCAAGACACGGATTCTGGTGGCGGACGATGAGGAGATCGTCAGAGAGTCCATGTGCGGCTGGCTTGAGAAGGACGGCTATGTCGTCGCGACGGCCCCGGATGGACCCACCTCGCTCGAGATGATCCGGGCTGAGCCGTGGTCGATCCTCCTGGTGGATCTCAAGATGCCCGGGATGGACGGCCTTCAAGTTCTGGAGGAGACAAGGAAGCTCCGGCCCGAGACCGTCGTGGTCATCATGACGGCCTACGCCACGGTGGACACCGCAGTAGCCGCCATGAAGATGGGGGCGTATGACTATCTGGTGAAGCCGTTCGATCCCGAAGAGCTGAGCCTCTTGATGCAGAAGATCGTGGCCCAGCAAGCCCTGGCGCGGGAGAACGTCCTCCTCCGGAGGGTGCTGAAGCGGGAGTACCGTTTCCGTGATCTCCTGAGCAAGAGCCCCAGGATGCAGGCCGTGTTTGACCTGGCCCGCGTCGCTGCCAGAAGCCATTCGACCATCCTGATCCAGGGCGAGAGCGGGAC
>CAZXPE010000240.1:0-2960 GCA_964642915.1 uncultured bacterium
GCTGAACGGGCGAGGGCCCTCATCCAGGAGCGATTCGGAGTCCAGCCCTCGGGCGGCGCTTCTTCACTCGTTGTTGACCTCTCTGCTGGGCGCTGGGTCGAGTTCGCCTCCTTCGCCAAAGAGACTCTGGACTGCCGCTACTTCGCCTACTCCACGGCTGTGGACTGGAAGGAGGAAGGGCTTGAGATCATCTGCCGGGTGGACAACCTTGAGGAGAATTTCTCCGTGACGATGAAGGCAAAGCTCGGCCCGGGAGAAAGCCGGTGCCCTTCGTTGGCTCCGCTCTACAAAGGGGCCGAGTGGATGGAGAGGGAGTGCTATGACCTCTTCGGGATCAGCTTTGACGGCCATCCCGATCTCCGCCGCATCCTCCTCCCCCAGGATTGGGAGGGCCACCCGCTCCTCAAATCCTACGCCGTGGATACCCCCCACTCCCCGTACCGATAGGTCCGATGAGCCATGGCTGATCCCGAAGCCCGCAGAGTCATAGATCTGGGGTACGGCGGCAACGAGCGCGTTGTGATGAACATGGGACCCCAGCACCCGTCATCTCACGGCGTCTTCAGGATGATCCTCACGCTCGAGGGGGAGACCGTCGTCGCAGTGGATCCCGTCATCGGCTATCTCCACCGCTGCCACGAGAAGCTCGGGGAGACGCTCACCTACGTCCAGTACCCGACGATCGCGTCGAAGACCGACTACGTCGCGGCGATGACCTCAGAGCTTTGCTACGTCCTCGCCGTGGAGAAGCTCGCCGGGATCGAGGTCCCGAAGCGAGCCCAGCACCTCAGGGTGATCGCGGCCGAGCTTCAGCGGGTCGCCTCCCACTGTCTATGGCTCGGAACCTGGTGCATGGACATGGGAGGGGCTCTCGGCGGAGGCGCGACCCTATTCCTTCACTGTTTCAGGGAGCGAGAGCTGGTTCTCGACCTCTTCGAGGCGCTGACGGGGGCGCGGCTCCTCTACGGCTTCCACCAGGCGGGAGGAGTACGCTACGACCTCCCCGAGGGGTGGGCAGAGAAGTGCCGGGAGACAGTGGGTTTTATCGACGGACGACTCGACGAGTATGAAGCGATGCTTGAGCGAAACCCGTTCTTCCTGGCGCGCACCCAGGGAGTGGGGATCATCTCCAAGGTTCTGGCTCAGGAGGTCGGAGTCTGCGGGCCGCTCATCCGAGGCTCGGGGGTTAACTACGATGTCCGCAGGGCCGAGCCCTACTCGTCTTACCAGGATTTCGACTTCAAGGTCCCCGTCGAGAGCGCGGGCGACTGCCTCGCGAGGTATCGCGTCAGGATGGTTGAGTTCAGGGAGTCGATCAAGATAGTCCGCCAGGCTCTCGACGGATTGCCTGAAGGTCCGATTTCGTCTCGTCCCGGAGTCAAGTCGGTGGGGCAGGTGAGGGTGCCTAAGGGAGAGACCTACGCCCGCGTGGAGGGGCCGAGGGGCGAAGTCGGGTGCTATCTCGTCGCCGACGGGAGCGCCAAGCCGTACAGAATGAAGTGGCGAGGCGCGTCGTTTTCAAACCTCGCCGTCATCCCTCACATCGTCCCGGGGCACAAGGTGGCAGACGTGGTGGCGATCATGGGCTCGATAGATCCGGTCTTCGGGGAGGTCGATAGATGAGCGAGGCTCTCCGCTCGGGGATCGTGGCTTTCATCCTGCTGAACGCCATCGTCTTCATCGTCACCTACATTACGTACCTCGAGAGGAAGTTCGCAGCCAGGATGCAGTCCCGGATCGGTCCCTACAGGGTCGGCCGCCCCCATGGCTGGCTCCAGCCGATCGCCGACGCGCTGAAGCTTCTCCTCAAGGAGGACGTGGTCCCCACGCTCGCCGACCGCCCGGTCTATAACCTGGCGCCCATCGTCTTCCTGCTCCCGACGATGCTGATCTTCGCAACCGTCCCGTTCGCCCCGGGGCTCGGCCTCACAGACCTCAACATCGGGATCCTCTTCTTCCTCGCCATCTCCTCGCTTGAGATCATCGGCCTCTTCATGGGAGGGTGGGGCTCAAACAACAAGTACGCGCTCCTCTCAGCCATGCGCGCTGTGAACCAGATCATTTCCTACGAGGTGCCTTTCATCCTGGCTGCGCTGGTCCCCGTGGCTCTCGCAGGCTCGCTCAGGCTCGGGGCGATAGTTGAGGCACAGCAGGGGCTCTGGTTCGTTGCCTATCCTGTGCTGGGCCAGATCGCCTTCGTCGCCTTCGTCGTCGCAGCGCTTGCGTCTGAGAACCGGGTTCCCTTCGACATCCTCGAGGCCGAGTCTGAGCTGGTGGCGGGCTTCCGCGTCGAGTATAGCGGGATGAAGTTCGCTCTGATCCAGCTCGGCGAGTACGCTCACATGATGGGGGTCTCGTTCCTGGGAGCTATTCTCTTCCTTGGCGGCTGGCTGGGTCCGGGATTGCCGGGGCCGCTCTGGATGCTCGTCAAAGCTGTCTTCATCTTCCTCCTGCTGACGTGGGTGCGCTGGAGCTTTGTGAGGATCAGGGTTGACCAGATCCTGGGTCTCTCGTGGAAGCTTCTCCTGCCGGTAACTCTCGTCCTGCTCATGGCCACCGGCCTCGTTGTGGCGTGGAGGGGCGGCGGTGTCGCTTAACGAGATGGGCCTCTGGGCTGACATCGGGAACCTCACGCGGGCCGTCGGCGCCGCGATGGGTACGACCCTCAAAAATCTTTTGAGAAAGCCGGTCACGATCCACTACCCCGACGTCAAGCGCAAATACCCCGACCGCCTCCGCGGCATCCTGGCCCTCACTTACGACAGGGAGACAGGGGAGGAGAACTGCATCGGCTGCCGTCTCTGCGAATTTATCTGCCCGCCCCAGGTGATCAAGGTGGAGATGCTCAAGGGTGAGAAGAGAAACTACGCCAAGAGCTTTACTCTCGAGCTCTACTCCTGCGAGTTCTGCGAGTTGTGCGTCCAGGTCTGTCCGACAGACGCCATCATAATGATGAAGTC
>CAZXPE010000241.1:0-2882 GCA_964642915.1 uncultured bacterium
CTGGGGGAACATCCTCTGGATCACCTTCACAGCCATGATCGGCCTGGCCGCCCTTGCCGCCGGCCTCACAGGGTGGCTCAAGAGAAAAACCACCCGGCTGGAGCAGGCCCTTCTCATCACAGCCGGTCTCGTCCTCGTCTATCCCGGCTGGCTTCAGGATCTCATCGGCTTCGGCCTCTTCGCCATGGCCGCGGGACTTCAGCATTTCTTGCGGCCGTCTCCGGCGCCGGATTCAATGATCGCAGCAGAACAGTCAGTTGAAGAGTTTGAAAGGAGCTGAACGATGGCGCTTTCTTATGATGAGACCCAGATCGCCGTGGACAGGGCGGTCATTCAGGCCCAGGGGGCTCTTGGGCCGTGGATGCGTCAGCCCGTCCATGAGCGGACTGCCCTCGCCGTCCGCGCAGAGCGGCTGATCCTGAGCGGGCTCCCGTGGCTCGAGGCCGTCGGGAGCCTTGAGCTGTGCGTGGAGCCGATCGAGCCTGCCGAGCCGAAGGCAGAATGGCTCGGCGTCTTGATTGAAAGCCGCTCGCGTGGTGGCAGGTGGGAGCGGATCGGCGAGGCTCGGCTGGGTACCCGTGAGCCCGGGGTGACGGCGGTGCTGGCGCCTGACAACTATCCGCTTGCTCTGGTGGCGACGACGGTGGTGAGGCTCCTGGGCAAGGGCCACGCCGTTGTCCTTGCGCCTCAGGGGAACTCAGGGAGGAAGGTGAGGCGGCTCTGGCGCACTCTTCTTAACGCCAACATTCCCCAAGGGGTCGTTCACGTCGTGGACTCAGCGGGAGCGACGACCAGGCTTCTGAGCCACCCCATGGTGACGTTGGCCCTCCACCTTGGCGCCACCTCAACGGTCGCCGTGCCCGGGCCTGCTGAGGGCGAGGCCGGCAAAGTGGTGGCCCTGCCTTCAGGGCGCCAACCTCGCTTTCGAGAGAAGAATCAGAAGGGGAAGCGCTGACCAAGCGGCAACCGGCCTTTTCTTTCATTTCCGCGGCTGGGAGTCGCGCAGGTCGCGGAGCTGCTGCTTGAGCCGCTGCACCTGCTCCTCGAAATCGCGGCTCATCACCCGGGCCTCCTCGGGGCTTCCGACGACGCGCGGGGTGATGAGAAGGACCAGCTCGCGCTTGGTGACGCTCTCTGAGATGGATTTGAAGAGGTAGCCGAGGAAGGGGATCTTGGAGAGCACCGGAATCCCCTGATCGGTGCGGCTCCGGTTCTCGGTGATCAATCCCCCCAGCACGACCGTTTCCCCGTCGCTCACCACGGCTGAGGTCTCGGCGGTCCGCTTCTGAATGATCGGCGACTGGGAGCCTCCGATCACGTTCGCCACCGCTGAGCTGACCTCCTGTTTGATGTCCATGACGACCTGCCTCTGGTCTGTGATGTGGGGGGTGACGGTGAGGATCACTCCCGTGTCAACGTACTGGACTGTCTGGGTGATGACGGCGGTCGAAGTCGTTCCCGTCGTGACCCCCGCCGAGGGGACGACCTGGCTCGTGATGATGGGAACGGAATCACCGATGTTGATGACGGCCTTCTTGTTGTCTGTTGCCAGGATGTTCGGTCGGGAGAGGACGTTGGCTTTGTTGTCGCGCGAGAGCGCCCTGATCAGCGCGGTTAGGCGGTCGGTGGAGGTGAGCACGGCTGAGAGTCCGAGGAGCCCCGACTGAGCCGCGCCGAGTGAGCCGAGGTTGAGCTGGGGCGTGGTCTTGAACGGGACTTTGTCGTCGCCGATTCTGACGGTGCCCCCCGCGCGCGTGCTCCACTCGATGCCGAACTGGGTCTCGTCTGTGAGGGTGACCTCCAGGATCAGCACCTGTATCAGCACCTGCTTCTTCGGGACGTCCAGGCTCTTGATGGTGGCCAGGATCCCCGGATAGAGGTGAGGCGCTGTCACGATGATGAGGGAGTTGGTCTCCTCGTCGGCCATCACCGTCATCTCCGGAGCGGCGCCGACCGTGGGGGCGGCGGGTGTGGGAGTCGTTGTTGGAGGCCGAGGTGGCGCTCCGGGCGGCGCTGGCGTCGGTGGCGCAGCGGGCGGCGTGGGAGCGCTCGGCTCAGCGGCGCGGCGACCCTTGGCCTTGTAAAGCTCTGTGAGGAGCTTGGCGATGTTGGTGGCCTTGCCGTTCTCGACGTAGTAGATGTAAACGGCCTCGTCCCCCTGAGTGGGCTGGTCTAGGGTGGTGATCCACCGTTCCACCTGGGAGGTGAGGTGGGGGATGGAGTTCACGACGAGGAGAGAGCCGAGCCGGGAGAGGGGAATGAACTTTAGCGTTTCCTTCCCCTTGCCGTAGCCGAGGGTGGTGAAGATCTCAGTCAGGTCCTTGACGATGGCGTCGATGGAGGTGTGCTTGACCGGGTAGAGCTTCACCTGGGTCGTTTCGAAGGTGTTCACGTCGAGGAGGGCCACCAGCTCAAGGAGGTGCTTGATGGAGGAGGCCAGGTCGATCACGATGAGAGTGTTGGTCCCGGGGACCGGGATGAACGTCGCCGTCTTGGAGGTGATCGGTTTCAGGAGCGACTCGACCGAGCTGGCAGGGAGGTACTTGAAGGGAATGATCTGGATGATGATCCGGTCCTCGTCGGGGATCTTCTCAGCGTCGCTTCCGACGCCGATCTCCAGTCGCCTCAGCTTGGCCTCGGCTAGCGGGATGATGTGGTAGAGGGCGCCCTTCTTGACGATGGTCATTCCGTTGAGCTGGAGGACCGTCTCGAGGATCGGGAAGAGGTCTTTCTTGGCGAAGCGCCCCTTGGACCGGATGGTGACCCGGCCTCCCGTCGGGACGCCGGGCTCGATCAGGTAGTCGAGGTTCAAAAGGTTGGCGATGGCGTGGAGGACGTCGAAGATGTCGACGTTCTCGAACTGGAGCGCTGACTCGCCCGCG
>CAZXPE010000242.1:0-2848 GCA_964642915.1 uncultured bacterium
TGTGAGCCCCAATGGATTTTGAGTCCATCGTGTCTTCCAGTTCCACCATCCCGGCCCACGGGAGCAGACGCAGTGTAGCCAAGCCGTCGCGTGATGGCAAGTCGGCCTCATCCTTGACAACTTCAGGCCGAACGGGTAACGTAGCCGACGCGGTGGGGCTGTAGCTCAGCTGGGAGAGCACAAGGCTGGCAGTCTTGGGGTCAGGGGTTCGAATCCCCTCAGCTCCACCAAGCGTTCCTGCGGGGTTACGGCGCGATCCGTAACCCCGTCGTCGTCTTCAGAGGTGTCCTGGTTGCGCGGGGGTTGCGTCGCGTTGCGCTGACCCAGGGCAGCCGCCGCCATCAAAGCCTGCTGATCAAGCCGCTCCACGGCCGCCTTATTCGCACCGGGTACCAGGTGCCAGTAGACGTCAACCGTGACCTTGATCGAGTGGTGCCCAAGCTGATCCTTCACGTACACAATCGACTCCCCGTTCTGAAGCAGCCGGGATGCGAAGGTGTGCCGGAGATCGTAGAAGCGGATCCGCCGGAGCCCAGCCTTCGCGAGTGCCCGGTGAAAGACGCGCCGCTCGAAGTCCGACTTCCAGATCGGGCGCCCCTCCTCGTTGCAGAAAACCCACTCGGGGAACTGCCTCCACTCCTTCGCCAGCGCCCCTTCGGCGCGGCCCCGCGCGGTCCCTGACGTTGATCACCGTAAGCTCCCCCAAGGAGCCTCCTGCTCCGATGCCTCCTTTCTCCGCGGCTGCGCCATGAGCCCCGCCCCCCGATGCCATTGACGTCCTGATATGCTACCGTCAGAGGGAGGCGCCGATAAGGGAGGCGTGCATGGCCGGGCCCAAGCCGCACTATCTAAAGGTCTGCTTCGCGGTCTTCCGCGACATCAGCCAGGTCAAGTACGGGACGCCGTTCGACCTTCCGGCCATCGAGCGCGAGGTCGCGCGGCTACGCTCGAAGAAGACTCTCACCTACCAGGACCTCCGGTACTTCGAGGCCAAGGAGCACTGGTGGTTTGAGAAGTTCTGGGTCTTCCCACCGGAGCACCGGGTTACGCCGGCGCTGGAGAAGAGGACCTTCGATTTCTGGAACCTGCCGAAGAACGAGGCCGAGGTCATTCCCGAACTCTTCGACGTCTTCAAGTCCATCGAGCTGGTCTCCATCATCCTGAGATTCATCAAGCCGGAGGCCTACGGCATCATCAGCCCTCCGGTCGAGAGAGTGCTGGACGTGCGCCGGGGGAGTGACGCGGTGGAAACCTACCGGAACTACCTGAGCGACCTCCGGGAGATCGCCGATGCCTGCGGCTTCGACCGGACAGCCGACGCCGACATGGCCCTATGGGTCCTACACGAGAAGTGCTTCGGCGAGAAGCGGGATCCCGAGATCGAGCGTGCTTACCGTACCGACCCCCTCTTCCTTCGCCTGCGCGCGAAGAACCTTGTCCTTCCCCTGGCCGAGCTGTCCTATCCCAAGCTCGCCGAGGCCCTCCATCATGTGAAGCCGAACCTCGCCGCCCTCATCGCCTGCCATGCGCTGGAGATCCTGATCCGGGAGGCGAGCGAGTTGCTCGCCCCGAACCAGGCGCACGCACGCCTACAGGACGTCATTGACTCCCTCCCAAACTGCGGCGGCCTCGATTCGCTCAGGAAGGCTGCGTGGAAGCGCCTCAAGCGGGTCCGAGACGCGCTCTTCCATCAGGGACGCCAGCCCACCGCGAAGGAGACCGCCGACCTTGTCACTGAGGTGCTGCGGCTCGAGCACGACTTAGCGCTTCTCCGGGAGTCCCCTGCCGAGCGGCGAGGCAGCTGACAGAGATCCTCCACGATCCTGCTGCGTAGAGTCGGGGGCCATGAAGATTTTCCTCGATGAGGCCGGAGATTTAGGTTTCGATTTCTCCAAGTCCAACACCACCAAGTGCTTCGTTGTTACCCTGCTGGTGGCGAAGGACGACCTCCCGCTGAGGCAGGCCGTCACCAGGACACTCCGCCGGAAAGTCAACAAGGGCCGGAAGCCGAAGAGAGCCAAACGGGTGCGAGAGCTCAAAGGGTCGCACACCAGCCTGAAGGTCAAACGATACTTCTGGAGGCAGGTCCAACAGGCCGAGTTCGGCCTCTACGCCTTGGTCTTGAACAAGGAGCGGGTCTACGAATCGCTCAGGCAAGAACCCGAGCGTTTGTACAACTACCTCGCGCGGATGCTCATCGAAAAGTGCCCGCTCGCCGAAGCCACCAACCGGGTGATCCTGACGCTCGATCGCCGAAAGGCCAAGGCAGAACAGGCCGACTTTAGCCGGTACCTGACGAGCCAACTGCAGGCCTTCCTGGCACCACAGATTCCCCTGAACATCTACACCTCCGCCTCCGAGGAGAGCGCGGGTGTGCAGGCCGCGGATCTCTTCTGCTGGGGGATCTTCAGGAAGTACGAGCGAGGAGATCAGGAATGGTACCGGCTCTTTCGGAGGAAGATCAGATTTGAGACGGTCTACCTACCGCCGAAATAAGAACGGCGGACCCTCAGGGGCTTGCCTCCCGCGACTCTGGCCCACCTATGGAGGGGAACGTCGCAGGCACCCCTGAGGACTTACCCGCCACTTCGAACAATACTGGTTGGATGTGAGATTGTCAAGCCGGGCATGCCTGGCATTCAGGAGAGGAGCCCGATGGAGGCGGGTGCCGCGGGGGTTGTGTCGGGTGCTACTTCTTGCCGCTTTTTGCCGACCGGCGCTTCTTATCTTTCGATGACTTGTGCTCTTCGGGGGCCCCTGGCAGTCTTGGGGTCAGGGGTTCGAATCCCCTCAGCTCCACCAAGCGTTCCTGCGGGGTTACGGCGCGATCCGTAACCCCGTCCTCATT
>CAZXPE010000243.1:0-2844 GCA_964642915.1 uncultured bacterium
GTCCCGAGGGTCTTTCCGCCGCGGAAAGGCGACCAGCGAGAGGCCCGATGGGGCCTCGGCGGGAAGATCTTTCAGGCTGTGAACGGCGAAGTCCACCTGGCGGTCGATCAGCGCTTCCTCGATCTCCTTCACGAACAGCGCCTTCCCTCCGAACTCAGCGAGAGGGGTGTGGGCCAGCCGGTCCCCCGAAGTCTTGATGACGACGATCTCGATGGGTTCGGGGCCGAGCTGCTCCACCACCCACCGGGTCTGCCCTAGAGCGAGAGCGCTCCCTCTCGTCCCGACCCGAATCACCCTATTCATTCTTATCGGTGCGGTGGCCGCCGAGGCCGAACAGCTCTGAGACCAGCTCGGTCCAGCGGCGGCCGTGGCCCCCTCGCGACGACTCGCGCAGCTTCATGATCGGGGCGTGAAGGATCTTGTTGATGAGCGAGTTGGACATGACCTCGATGGCTTGCCGAGTCTCATCCGGCGCCCCGGGGATCCGAGAAAGGGTCTTCGCCACCTCCTCCTGGCGGATGGCTTCAAGCTTCTCCCTGAGAGAGACGATGGTCGGGACGATCTCCATGTCTCCGCTGTGGGTCGTGAACTTGGAGACCTCGTGCTCAACGAGCGCCTCGGCCTTCTGGGCCTCGCGCATCCTCTCGCGGCGGTTGGCCTCGACCACCTGACGGAGGTCGTCGATGTCATAGCAGAAGACGTTGTCCAGCCTGTTTACCCCCGGCTCCACGTCCCGCGGCACCGCGATGTCTATGAAGAAGAGCGGGCGCGAGCGGCGCAGATGGAGCGCGCGCTGGACGTCGGCGCGCCTGACGATCGGCTCCGGCGCCCCGGTGGAGGTGATGACGATGTCCACGCCGGCCATAGCGTCGAGGCACTCCTCGAACCTCACGGCTGTCCCCGACAGCGCCCTGGCCAGTTCGAGGGCTCTGCCCCACGTCCGGTTGGCTACGTGGATCGGAAATGCGCCCTGCTCGACAAGATGCTTGGCAGCAATTTCCCCCATCTTCCCGGCGCCGATCAGGAGCACGCCTTTCCCCTCGAGCCCCCCGAAGATCTTCTTCGCCAGCTCGACGGCGGCGAAAGAGACCGACACCGCGTGGCGCGCCACTCCGGTCTCAGTCCTCACCTTCTTGGCGACGGCAAAGGCCCGGTTCAAGAGCCGGTGGAGCAACGGCCCGACGGTCTGACAGCTCTGGGCCAGAGCGAAGGCGTCCTTCACCTGTCCCAGGATCTGGGGCTCGCCGAGGATCATGGAGTCGAGGCTCGACGCCACGCGGAAGCAGTGGTGGACCGCCTCGGCCTCCGACTTGGCGTAGAGCACAGGCTCCAGGGAGGCCAGATCGACTCCGCGATACCTGCATAGGTGGCGGAACGCCAGGGCCCGCGCCTCTCCCGGCACGTCCGCCACGCCGTACACCTCGACCCGGTTGCACGTGGAGAGGATCATGACCTCAGAGAGGACTCCCGTGGCGTGGATGTCTCTGAGAATTTCCCTGAGCTTGTCCTCTTCAACGGCGAGCTGCTCGCGCACCTCGACGGGAGCGGTCCTGTGGTTGAGGCCGGCTACAAAAAGCTCTCCCACTCTCAGCCCCCGTGCCGGCCGGGAAGAAAGAACCTGGCCCCGAGAGTGAGGATGAGCGCCATAAACCCGAAGACCGCAAAGTACGCAGCGCGCCTCCCCCGCCAGCCGGCAATCGCGCGCCCGGAGAGGTTCGCGGCGTAGATCAACCAGGTCAGAAAGGAGAAGAGCGCCAGCGGATCAAACGTCAGGAGGCTTCCCCACGCGCTGCGGGCCCAGAGCGCTCCGAGGATAATCGCCACGGTGAGGAAGGGAAACCCGAGGGTGAGAGTTCGAAAGGTCAGCCTGTCGAGAGTCTCAAGCGAGGGGAGCCGGTAGTAGAACGAGCCCGGGCGCTTGGATTTGAGCTGGTGCTCCTGAAGGAGATACATCACTCCCCCGGCGAAGTTCAAGACGAACGCGGCGACCCCGAGGATCGCGAGGGAGATGTGGACGAGTATCCACGCGTTCCTGAGCGCCGGGGTCAGATCGCCGAGCCCCGACGGGAGCGCCACTGAGGAGAGGCTGAGCGTCACCACGAGAGGAAGCACGAAAGCCCCGAGCACCTTCACGCCGTACTGCCTTTCCGCCCACATCTCGAAGAGCACCGCGGCCCACACCACTACCGAGACCGCCTCGGGAAATGTCGCCAGCGGAGCGCGCCCAAGCTCCACCCCCCGCACGACGAGGGCGAGAGTGTGGAGCACCCAGCCGGCCTGGGTCGCCATCGAGGCCGAGCGATAGATCCACTCCCCCCGCTGGACGAGATACGCCAGGGCAAGCCCGGTGGCGGCCAGATAACCGAGGAGAGCGAGGGCGAATAAGAGCGGGTTCACACAGCCCCTCCGTCAGCAGGAGTGGATTGGGAGAAAACCGTCTGAAAAATTTGAGAAAATTCTAACAGAGCCTTCCGGGGTTTTCAACTCAGGAGCGCGCCGCGGTCTACTACACAAACCGTACGCGGCGGGATAGAATGCCACCGTGCTGACACTTCCGTTCTACGACAACGCCCTCCTCTTCGGCCATGACCGGTCAGAGGGCCTCCTTGCCTTCGAGCCTGAAGGATTCGACCGGATCACGACGTACGCCAGGAAGAACGGCGAGGTCATAATCGCTGCCGAGCCGTTCTCCCCATTTCTCCTCCTCGCTGACCCGGACCTTCTCAAGCAGTGGAAGGGGGAGGCCGAGGTCACCCCCCTTGAAGGGTCCGGGAGCTTCCGCTGGCTCGCCTGCTTTCAGTCCTGGACGCTCTCAGTAAAGGCCAGGGACCACTGCCAGAAGGT
>CAZXPE010000244.1:0-2819 GCA_964642915.1 uncultured bacterium
TGTAGCTCAGTGGCAGAGCAGCTGATTCGTAATTGCCTCCAGCGGGGTTGCGGAAGTCGGCGATTTTCCGAGCGCGTTTCGCAACCCCGCCCCGTTTCTCATGTCGAACATCTTCGCTCCTGATCTCATGACCGGACAATTTTCTCCATTTCGGCCCTTGGTCGCTTCAACCTCCCTGCTATTCAGCACAAGATTCAGCACATGACACTCTCCCGCGAGGATCCTTGCTTCGGCTTTGGGCTGGACCGGGTGGCGCCTACACTGACACGACAAGCCTGATCAGTTCGTCCCGTAGGCCCACCACGGCCTCGCGCAATCCGGCCCGGATCCTCCTGAGGGAATCGAGGCTCGCGTAGTCTTCCGGAGCCAGCGGGCCGGGCCTCCAGTTGAGAACCAGGATGGGCCCATACTTTGGGAGCTGTTCGGGAAGAATCTCGAAGGCCAACCAGGCCGCCCGGTCGTGAAGAACCTCATGGCGGAAGTTCCGGAGGTCAGTTGCCCACTGCGGATCTCGGGTGGCTTGAGCAACCTTCTCATAGCTGCTGGGCTTTGAAACCTCCTTGCCGAAGTAATGGTGGAGGAACTCGCGGTAGAAGGTCGCCAAATTCTCGAAGCAGGAGCGTGACTCGGCGATGAAGCAATTTGCGCCGATCAGGACACGGCGAAGGGCCTCCTCAGGGTGCGCGCAGTAGGCCGTTGGCCGGTAAGTAACGTGAAGGATCTGTTGCATCGATTCCGCTCCCCGGATATGGCTCGTGTTGAGGTTATTGGCGTTGACCTATCCTACAGAAGCTTGTCGCCCAGCCGGTCTAGCGAGATCCTATTGAGCGTTCTTAGTTTGAGAAAGTCGCAGAATCTGCTACTTTATTGAACTGATGGGCAAGAAAAGAACTGCCTCAGTTTCCAGGAGTCGCAAAAAACGCGACCGTTCGCGACCAAGGCCGACGGCGCAGAGGCCGAAATCCTTCATCGAGGCGCTCCAGTCCGCGGGTCGCTACACCTTCACTCGCGAGGAGGCGCTGAAGGCCCTCCGGGTTTCCGATATCGCCCTCAAGAACGCTCTCTGGCGACTGTCGAAGGCCGGACGCGTAATCTCCCCGCGCCGGGGGTTCTACGTGGTCGTGCCGCCGGAGTACCGGGCGGCCGGGTCCATCCCACCGTCGTGGTTCGTTCGAGACCTCATGGCGTACCTCGACCGGCCATACTACGTGGGACTCCTCTCGGCCGCGGCCCTTCACGGAGCTGCCCACCAGTCCCCCCAGGAGTTTCAGGTGGTGACCGACCGGCCACTGCTCCCCATCAAGGTTGGCCGCGCACTGATCCTGTTCGTGAAGAAGGCCCACCTTGTCAGGACGCCAACCGTGGGGATCAAGACACCCACCGGGGAAATCCGCGTCTCGACCCCCGAGGCGACTGCCCTCGACCTCGTCCGGTACCCCGAACATGCGGGCTTTCTCTCCAACGTCGCCACGGTCCTGGGTGAGCTCGCCGAGCGCCTGGACGCCCGGGCGCTGGTGCGCGCCGTGGAAGCCGATAGCGAGCTGGCCTACGCTCAGCGCTTGGGGTACCTCCTCGAGAGGATCGGCTGCGCCGAGCTCGCCGTCCCCCTGGCGGAGTGGCTCGATGCCAAGGCGCCGCGCGTCGTCCCCCTTCGGCCCGACCGCCCGACCGCTGGGGTGCCGCGAGCCGCCCGGTGGCGCGTGGCCGTGAACGAGGAGGTGGAGATTGGAGAAGTGCGGCTGTGATTCCCCAGGCCGACATTGTGGCCTGGCGACAGGTCGTGCCCTGGGCGGACGACGGGATGGTGGAGCAAGATTTGGTCCTTTCCCGCGCCCTGGTGGAGATCTTCTCGGATCCGACAGCCGCGGCCGGCCTCGCGTTCCGCGGCGGGACTGCACTCCACAAGCTGGTGCTCTTGCCGTCCAGCCGTTACTCGGAGGACATCGATTTGGTGCAGGTCCGGCCTGGCCCGATCGGCGCCCTACTCGACGCGATTCGAAGGCGGCTCGATCCGTGGCTGGGCGAGCCCTCAAGGGATCAATCCGACACCGGCGTCACGATCCTCTATCGGTTTGAGTCTGAGATACCGCCGGTCCGACGGCTAAGGCTTAAGGTCGAGATTCATACCCGCGAGCACTTTGCCGTCTATGGATACGTAATGCGGCCTCTTGCCGTGGCATCCCGCTGGTTCAGCGGCCGCTCCGATATTCGGACATACGAGCTGGATGAGTTGCTGGCCACCAAGCTCCGCGCGCTCTACCAGCGGCGCCGAGGGCGTGACCTCTTCGACCTTTGGGAGGCCAAGCGTCGGGCTCATGTCGATCCGGCTCGCGTGGTGGCCGCCTGTCAGGCTTACCTCAAGGCGGAAGGCCTCCAGGTTACGCAAGCTGAATTTGAAAGGAATCTCGCCGCCAAGGCTCGCGATCGGGCTTTCCTTGGAGACGTGAGGCCGATGCTCGCCCCATGGTTGGAGTACGATCCACTCGCCGCCCTCGACCTGGTTCGCCGGGAATTCGTCGAGCGACTACCAGGCGCCCCCTGGAAGGGGAGGTAGGGGGAATTCAGCTCGGGCCCGCAGGGCATGAAGTCCTTTGTGGCCCTCCCTAGATTCCCCGGTCTCGTGCTCGATGATGATAAACTCCCCCGCGCATCTTTTTTGCTGGGGGAGAAGGGCCACCGGGAGGGGGCGATGCCGTCGCCTCCCTGGAAGACTTCAGCACAAAGTGGTAAAATCGCGGCGCTGCGTCTTGTAAGTACGCGAAAGGCCGGTGTAGCTCAGTGGCAGAGCAGCTGATTCGTAATCAGCAGGTCGTGGGTTC
>CAZXPE010000245.1:0-2814 GCA_964642915.1 uncultured bacterium
TCTTGCGGATCGCCACCTTCACAGGGAGAGAGAGCGTCCCCATCCCCACCAGGATGACCTCGGCGTCGCCCGTCATGTACTCCTCGAACCACGGGTTCTCCGGCCCGCGGCCGAAGACCCTCCGAAAGTCGGCGTAAGCCTCCTCGATGACACCGCAGGCGCGCTTCACCGCCTCGTCGTTCTGGCGCCGGATCTCGATCACCCAGTCCTCGTTGGCCTGGGGGGCCACGCTGATCGGGTTGTCAGGGTGGAGCAGCAGATCGCCCCGGTCGTAGCGGGGCAGGAACTTCTCCACCTTCGCCTTGGGAGGCACTCTCGTGAGCGTCTGAGAGTGGGTCAGGAAGGCGCCATCAGCCGAGATCGCAACCGGCAGCAGCACCCGTCTGTCCTCAGCGATGCGGTAGGCGAGGAGCGTAGTGTCCAGCATCTCCTGGGCGGTATCGACCCAGATCAGCAGCCACCCGAGGTCCCTCACCGCCAGGGCGTCGTTGTGCTCCACGCCGAACGCCCCGGGGTCGTCAAGCGCCCGGTTGCCGACCATCGCCACCATCGGCACGCGGAGAGGCGGGGTCACTGTGAGGCACTCCATGGCGTACATCCACCCCACCCCGGAGGAGCCGCAGAAGACCCGCGCGCCAACGGTGGAGGCGTGCTTCACGATCTCAAACTGGCTGTGCTCGCCTTCGGCTACGATGTACTCGGCGACGAGCTGGCCGTTGGCGATCTTCTTCGCAATGGCCTGCATGACGGTGTCGTACGGTCTGATCGGGTAGGCCGTGACGACGTCGATGTCGGCGAGCGCGAGCGCCTCGGCTGTCGCCTCGCTCCCGGAAATCAGCAGCTCTCTATCCTCAGTGGCTGTGGAAGCCGCTTTAGCAGCAACTGCCATGCGGTAGGCCCTCCCCTAAAGTGTTTTAGTGCCGGCGTTCTCGCCGGGGATACCTGCGGTAATGGTCACGCCGCCGCGGTCAAGCTCGACTTTGACCTCTTCAGCGTACTGCCCGCGGAACCGGAACCCATGGGATCGAACGACGTGTCTCTTGTCGCCTATCTTCTCGGCCAGCCAGGTCGCGTACTTGGCCTTGTCATCGCGCCACATCTTCCACTGGCTCCGGTTATCCTCGAAGGCGGCCTCGCTGACCATAATGATGCAGTCCTTGGCCGGGCAAACCGCCTCGCAGACGCCGCAGCCGCAGCACGCCTCCATGCTGGCGTCGTAGAGGCCGTCCGGAGTCACGTCGAAGCAGGAGTCGGGGCACTGGAGCCAGCAGAGGGCGCACTTCACGCACTTGTCGAAGTCGATCACCGGGCGCATCGTGCGTGTCGTGAACTTCTTGAAATAGGGGTTCCGCTCAGGCCGGTACCCCCCGCCCTCGATCGGCTTGCCTACGGGGATCGCCGGGATCGTGACCCCCTCGCGCATCTCCCACCACTTGGGCATCTCGAATGAGTACGGGATCTCCGGGTTCCCCTCGGTGATCCTGACCAGGCGCGTCCCGAGGCGCTCGCAGGCCTTTCTCGCCGACTCGACCTTCAGGTCAGAGCCCCACTCCATCTCCTTGATCGCCTGGCAAACAGCTTCAAGCGTCAGAAACTGAGGGGCGATCTTGGCAAGGGAGCCGAGAACCCGCGCTTCGGTGTGGTCCTCCCTGTAGACCCACAAGCCCGAGAAAGAAGACCTGGCCGGAATGATCGCGAGGTGGTAGGGGCGGTCCTTCTTGTGGATGTCCCGGATGAGGTCATCGGCCGGCTGAAGCGATGTCATCAGGAGATGGCCGTCAGGCCTAGTCAGCCGGTTGATCGGCTGGAGCCCGTACCACCCCCACGACTCGACCCCCTTCGAGAGAGTGTCGTCCAGGCAGATCGTGGCGTCCACCTCCTTCGGCTCGTAGCGGGCCATGTTCTGCTCCAGCTCTTCGACCGTGTCGGCGACGATGGCGAAATCCTTCGCCGGGATCCCGTTCCGCTGGGGGCTGTCGCCATACCGGCCGAACGCGATCCCCCACCTGCCGGCCTTCCTGGCTGAGAGAACGACCCCCCTCACGATCCGGGACGCCAGATTTTTCTGGAAAACCCCGCGGTAGACGACCTCACACGCCAGGTGCGCCATGCTTTTCTCCCTCCCCGCGCCGGGCCAGGGTGACCCGAGGAATGCTTTTCAATTGGTCCGCTGGTCGGACCATAGGATGAGCGCCGACCCTTGTCAAGGGAAAATATGCGCCAGCGGTTGAAAGTTCCTACCGGGAAGAGGCTTCTACCATCCGGCAGAAGTAACGATGAACGGCGGGGTCGTCGGTCAGCTCGGGGTGAAATGCGGCCACCAGCACCGACCCTTCACGCGCCATGACGCACTCACCCCTCTGGACCGCCAGCGGCGTCACCGTGGGGCCGATGCGGCGGATGCGCGGAGCGCGGATGAAGACCATCTTGACAGGAGTCCGCTCCCCGTCCAGCATCGCCTCTCCCTCGGTCTCGAAGGACTCCTTCTGGCGGCCGTACGCGTTTCGCTCGGCGGTGATGTCGATAAACCCCAGCGAGAATTGGCTCGGGTTCAGCACCTCAACGGCCAGCACTATGAGCCCTGCGCACGTGCCGAAGATCGGTCTCCCTTCGGCGTGGAACTTCTTAAGCGCCGGGACAAACTCCCAGGCGTCCATGAGCTTGAGGAGCGTGGTGCTCTCGCCTCCCGGGATGATGAGCCCGTCAGCGCCCGAAAGCTCGGAGGGTTTCCTGACCTCTATAGCCTCTACTCCGATCCGTTCGAGGGCCGCCTCGTGCAGGGCGAAGTCGCCCTGAAGAGCCAGAACACCTACC
>CAZXPE010000246.1:0-2805 GCA_964642915.1 uncultured bacterium
GCGCCTGCTGATCCGGCTTCCAAACTGGCTCGGCGACAGCGTCATGGCGCTGCCTGCGATCCGCGTCATCCGAAACGGGTTTCCCGGCGTGGAGACCACCTTGGTCGGACCCTGGGCCTCGCTTCTGGGAGAGCAGGGCGTGGCCGACAGGACGCTCTGTTATCCCCGCTCGTGGCCGAAGCGGCTGGCTCTGGTCGGCGCCGTTCGTTCTCTCGACGCAGATACCGCGCTTTTGTTCCCCAACTCGTTTGAGGCCGCTCTTTCAGCTAGGCTCTGGGGGATCGGCAGGAGAATAGGCTTCTCCGGCGATTGGAGGACGTTCCTACTCACCCATCCTGTCTCGCGCCCGGACGGAGTCTGCCACCAGGTTGACCAGTATCGGCGCCTTCTGAGCCCTTTCGGTCTCAAAGGAGAGGAGGCGGCTCCGGCCTGGCGTCTGCCGCCCGGGGATGGCCTGGGAGAGGCGGCTCAGCGCTTGTTAGGGGCAGCCGGACTTCACCGCGGAGACCATGTGATCGGGCTTCACATAGGAACGGCGTTCGGTCCATCAAAGCTCTGGCCGCTCGGGCGGTTCGCGTCGCTCTGCCGGCTGCTTGAACGCGAGAGGATAACTCCCGTGCTCCTCGGACCGCCTTCTGAAAGGGAGTCGGGTCGCAAGATTCAGGAGGAAGCCGGCTTCCCGGTGGCCTCGTTGATCGGACGCGATACCCCTGAGATGCTTCCCCACGTTCTCTCCCGCCTCGACCTTTTCGTCGGCGGCGACACCGGGACCGTCCACCTGGCAGCCGCCGTCGGAGTCCCAACGCTTGCCCTCTTCGGCCCCACCGACCCACGGCTCACTCGACCGCTTGGCCCGCTGGCAACAACGATCTGGAAGCAACCGCGGTGCGCTCCCTGTTTTCTCCCGCGCTGCCCCACCGATCACGCCTGCATGAGCGCCATCTCCGCTGAGGAGGTTTTTGAAAAGATCCAGGAGCGCCTGGCCAAGCAGGTCCCATGAGCACCATTCTCCACACCGAGGCCTCAACGGGCCTTGGGGGGCAAGAGATCCGCCTCATCGCCGAAGTTCGCTGGCTTCTCGAACACGGCTGGGGGGCGTTGGTGGCCTGCCAGCCCGGAAGCCGTCTTCTGGCCGAGGCCCGCGAGGCGGAAATCCCGGCCGTGACAGTGAGGATGAGAAGCCCGCTCGATCTTCGAGCGATCACTAGCCTCCGGCGGCTCATGAGGGACCGTGAGGTCGGCCTGATCCACACCCACAGCTCGATAGACAGTTGGGTCTCAACGCTCGCCGCCAAGTCTCTCGGCCTCCCGGTTGTGAGGAGCCGGCACGTGTCGATCCCGATCCCGCACCGGCGCGGGATCGTCTATCGCCTCGCGGATAGGATCATCACGAGCGGGGAGGCGGTCGGACGAGCCGTCATCGCGGCCGGGATAAGCCCGGCCAAGATCGTGTCGATCCCCGCCGGCGTGGACACAAGGCGCTTCCATGCCGCAGTCTCGAGGAAGAAGGTGCGCGACGAGCTGGGCCTGACGGGGCCCGCTGTCGGGCTGGTCGCCATGCTTCGCGGATCTAAGGGGCACCGCTACTTCCTGGAAGCTGCCGGCGAGGTCTTGCAAGTCATGCCTGAGACCCGGTTCCTGATTGTCGGCGATGGAATCGGGTACCGGGACGTCGAAGCTCAGGTCAGGAAAATGAGTCTCGACCGGGCGGTTGTCATGACCGGATTTCGCCGCGACATTCCCGAAGTGATGGCCGCCCTCGATGTGCTGGTGTTGCCGTCGACCAGGTCCGAGGCGACTTCCCAGGTCATTCCTCAAGCGCTCGCTGTCGGAACGCCGGTGGTGGCCACAGCGACCGGAGGGATCCCGGAGATCGTCCGCGACGGGATTACGGGGTGCCTGGTCCCTCCCGCCGATTCTCACGCCCTGGCCGGCGCAGTCCTCTCGCTGCTCACGAACCCGTCCCGCGCTCGCGCGATGGCGAAGGCGGGCCAAGACCTCGTCAACGCCAGCTACACTTTTGATGAAACGATGGCGAGGACTACGCGAGTTTATGAGGAGCTGCTCAAAGGGCGAAATAGGTGACCACGCCGCTTAGGGTTTTACAGCTCGCGGCGAACCGGTGGTGGACCGGCAGCGCCGATCCCGTCATTCAAATTTCCAGGGGCCTGGCCGGCTTGGGGCACGAGGTCACCCTGGGGGTTATCCTGGGGGACCGCTTTGAAGCCAAGGCCCGCGCTGCCGGACTCGAACTCCTTGAGGGTCTTTTGCTCGATCCACGCAGCGGGCTTCACCGCTATGCGAGGGATGTGAGGCGGCTTCGCCGGATCATCGTGGAGCGGCGGATCGACATCGTTCACACTCACCACTCGCACGATCACTGGCTCGCCCGCCTGGCTCTCGGGAGCCTGTTCGCGGGCGGCGAGGCCTCGGGAGCGCCGATGACTGTCCTCGTTAGAACCGTTCACAATCGCCGCGCTCTCAGGCATGGCTGGCTCGCCCGCCGGCTCTGGGCCCGGACTCACGGGGTGATCGCCGTGAGCCGCGAGATCGGAGAACGCTGCCGATCCGCCGGGATAGATCCCGACCGCCTCTGGACGATCGGAGGGATCGTTGACATCGGCCGCTTCACGCCGTCCTGCTCCGGCGCGGTGATTCGTCGCGAGTTCGACCTGAAAGACCGTCCTGTGATCGGCAGCGTCTCGCGACTTGCTCCAAACCGCGGACACGAGCTTCTTCTGCGCGCGTTCCAGGCCCTCAGGGAGCGCATTCCCGCTGCCCGTCTCCTGCTTGTGGGAAAGGGAG
>CAZXPE010000247.1:0-2801 GCA_964642915.1 uncultured bacterium
ACCCTCATCTACCAGCCTCGGGTCTGGAGCAGATCTTTCTCGGGAAGCTTTGAGGTCTCGATGCCGGGCATCGCCTCCCCCAGATCTTCTGAAACCTTTGCCAGCACGTCCGGGTCTTTGTAATGGGTCGTGGCCTGGACGATCGCCCTGGCGCGGGAGGCCGGGTCTGACGACTTGAAGATCCCCGAGCCGACGAAGACAGCCTCGGCGCCGAGCTGCATCATGAGCGCCGCATCAGCCGGTGTCGCGATTCCGCCCGCTGAAAAGTTCGGGACCGGCAGCCTGCCGTTCTGGGCTACCCAGCGCACCAGCTCGTACGGGGCTCCGAGATTTTTTGCCTCAGTCATCAACTCTTCGGGCCCGAGAGTGGTGAGGCGCTTCAGACCGGAGATGACAGCGCGCATGTGGCGAACGGCCTCGACGATGTTCCCCGACCCGGCTTCCCCTTTTGTTCGGATCATGGCGGCGCCCTCCCCTATACGCCTCAGCGCCTCGCCCAGGTCGCGGCAGCCGCAGACGAAGGGGACCTTGAAGGCGAACTTGTCAACGTGGAAGTGCTCGTCAGCGGGAGTCAGCACCTCGGACTCGTCGATGTAGTCCACTCCCAGGGCCTCAAGGATCTGAGCTTCGACAAAGTGTCCGATCCTGCACTTCGCCATGACGGGGATCGACACCGCCTGCTGGATCTCCTTGATCTTCTTCACGCTGGCCATCCTGGCGACGCCCCCCTGGGCGCGAATGTCCGACGGCACCCGCTCGAGCGCCATGACTGCCACGGCGCCTGCGTCCTCGGCGATCTTTGACTGCTCGGCGTTGGTCACGTCCATGATGACCCCGCCCTTGAGCATCTCGGCCAACCCGACCTTCAATCTCAACGTTCCGATCTCCATAGGGATCCCCTCCTTCTGACAGCCATTCTTACAACTTTTCAGGATTTGTAAAGGGCGAATTAGCCTGCCGGGCGGCGGCGCCTTTCCGCCTCTCCCGCCGCCGTGCTATGATCCGTGCCGTTATGAACAACCACCGGCTCCTGATCCTCGAGTCGACCTGGGACGAACGGGGAGAGTACTTGCGCCCGGAAATCTCCGTTCTCCCCTTCTTTCGAGGCATGACGGAGGCGATGGCGATTCCCATGGTCTTCCGCCAGTTCAACGCCAAGGAGGACCTGAGGCTCCTGCTCCAGGATTTCGTCAGGGACCGGCGGTTCGCCTACTGCTACATCGCGGCCCACGGTGGCGACCGGAAGATCTACGGCATCGGCCGGGAGGAGATCAAGCTCTCCTCCATCCTCACCGGGTGCGGCAAGGCCGAGGGGAAGGGATTCATCTTCGGCGCTTGCCGCTTCGTCACGAAGGAAATCGCCCGGCGGTTTCTCTGGGAGACCCGCGCCCGGTTCGTGGCGGGGTACGCGAAAGACATCGACTGGATCCACTCGATGCTGGTGGACCTCTCCTTCTTCACTTATCTTTTCCGCGGGTCCGGCCACGACGCCTTCAGCGCCGCCGACAAGCTCTACCGGGACAACAGGTTGGCCCGGCGGCTCGGCTTCACGGTTTACAAGCGGGGCCGCGCTTCCAAACAGATCATCGCCAGCCTCAGATAGATAACCATGGAGTCGCCCGCTTCACGCATCAGCGCCCTGGTCTTCGACCTCGACGGCACACTGGTCGAAACCTTCAGGATCTACGGCAACGTCTACCGGAAGGTCTTCGCCCGAGCCACGGGGAGGATCCTCACCGACGCCGAGATCTTCTCCCTGGGCCCCGCTGCCGAGCCTCTCACCATCCAAAAAGTGGTCGGCGCAACCAACCTCCAGCGCTACATGGACCTCTTCTGCGAGCAGTACGAGGCTGAGCTGGTCAAATCCTCCCGGCTTGCCTACCCGGGCGTCGCCGAGCTGATCGAATGGTGCGCCGGGCGCCGGATGGCTCTCGGTATCTACACGAACAAGAGCCAGCGGACCGCCGAGATCACTCTCGCCCGCCTCCCCTTCGCCCGCCACTTCAGGAGCGTTGTCACCGCCAGCCACGTGAGCGAGCCCAAGCCTCACCCGGAAGGGGTGATCCAGAGCCTGCAAGTGCTGAAAGCCGAGCCCCGGGAAACGCTGTACGTTGGCGACTGGCCTGTGGACGTGCTCGCCGGACAGCGGGCGGGAGTTCGTACCGGCCTCGCTCTCTGGGGACACTCGGACCTCCAGCACCCCGACGGCCACCACCCTCCCGACTTTATCCTTGAGTCTCCAGCACAACTGATCCGGCTTCTGGAGGAGCCGGAATGAGCGCGGACCGTCATCAGCAAGAGATCATCGAGCAGTTCACCAGGCAGGCCGTCCCGTTCTCAGAAGCCCAGCCCGTCAGGGACGAGGCTGCCCTCTGCAGGATCGTGGAGTTCGTGGAAGTCAGACCCACCGACCTCGTGCTCGACGTGGCCTGTGGCCCAGGGATTGTGGCCATCGCTTTCGCGCGGGTGGCCAAGCGGGTGTACGGCGTTGACGTGACACCGGCCATGATCGAAAGGGCAAGCCAGCTACGCGCCGAGTCGGGCCTCGCGAACGTGGAGTTCCAGGTGGCCGACGTGGATCTTCTCCCGTTCCCGGAGCGAAGTTTCGACATCGTCTACTCACGCTTTGCCATGCACCACTTCACAAGCCCAGAGAAGATTCTGGCGGGGAAGATTGCGGCAACGAAGCCCGGAGGAAAGGTGACGGTGATCGACGCCGTCGCTCCTGAGGACCCCGAAAAAGCCGCCTATCTGAACCGGATCGAATCGCTCAGGGACACCTCTCACGTAAGGATGATGCC
>CAZXPE010000248.1:0-2801 GCA_964642915.1 uncultured bacterium
CCTTCCACGGGGCAGATCAAGGCGTTCAAGCTCCTCTTCTCCTCAGGCGCCTACTGGCGCGGGGACGAGCGGAACGCCATGCTCCAGCGGATCTACGGAACGGCCTGGCACACCCGGGAGGATCTGGAGAGGCATCTCTGGCGGCTCGACGAGGCGAAGAAGAGGGACCACAGGAAGCTCGGGCGCGAGCTGGACCTTTTCGCATTCCACGACGTGGCCCCCGGAGCGCCCTTCTGGCTCCCGAAGGGGATGGTGATCTTCCGCGAGCTGGAGCGCTTCTGGAGGGAGGCCCACGACGCGCGGGGCTATCAGGAGATCTCGACCCCCATCCTGGTCAACAAGCGGCTCTGGGAGGAGTCGGGGCACTGGGAGCACTACCAGGACAACATGTTCAAGTTGGAGTCAGACGAGCAGGTCTTCAGCCTCAAGCCGATGAACTGCCCCGAGTCAACTTACGCCTACCGCCACGCCCTCAGGTCGTATCGTGACCTGCCGCTGCGGTTTTCAGAAATCGGCAGGCTCCACAGGAACGAGCGCTCCGGGACGCTGACGGGGCTCTTCCGGGTCCGCCAGATCACGATGGACGACGCCCACATCTACTGCCGGCCTGACCAGATCCAGGAGGAGATCACGGCGGTCCTCGAGCTGGTCAAGGAGTTTTACAAGACCTTCAATCTGGCTCCCACCTTCCGCCTCGCCACACGGCCTGAGAAGTTCCTGGGAGAGGCTGAGCAGTGGGACCAGGCCGAGCGGGCGCTGGCCGAGGCGCTCAGGGCCAACGGCCTCGCCTATGACGTGAAGCCCGGCGACGGCGCCTTCTACGGCCCGAAGATCGACATCCACATCGAGGACGTCCTGGGGCGCGATTGGCAGATCGCCACGGCCCAGCTCGACCTCGTGATGCTCCCTGAGCGGTTCAGGCTGGAGTACATCGATGCCGACGGGAGGGCCAAGCGTCCTGTGGCCATCCACAGAGCGATCTTCGGCTCGTTCGAGCGCTTCATCGGCATCCTGATCGAGCACTTCGCGGGGGCGTTCCCGACGTGGCTCGCCCCCGTCCAGTCGCGCGTCCTGCCGGTGAGCGAAAAACACGCGGCCTACGGGAGGTCGGTGTCGGACCGGCTTCGGGCTGCGGGAGTCCGGGTGGAGCTTGACGATCGGAACGAAAAGCTCGGCTATCGGATCCGCGAGGCGCAGGTGCAGAAGGTGCCGTACATGCTGGTTGTGGGAGAGCGTGAGGCGCAGGGCGGGACGGCGAGCCTGCGCCGGCGCACGGGGGAGGACGCCGGTCAACAGCCGGTGGACCGCATTGTGAGCGAGCTTGTCGCCGAGATAGAAGCCCGCTCAGCCACTTTGAACGTGGGCCGCTCGGCCTGAGTCACGCCCACAGGGAAGGAGCCACAGCGATCCAGCCGAAAGAGATCCGCGTTAACGAGGGAATCCGGGTTCGGGAAGTTCGAGTGGTCAGTCCTGAGGGTGAGCAGCTTGGAATTCTTCCGATCGCCCAGGCCCTGGAGGTCGCGCGGCAGAGGGATCTGGACCTTGTGGAGGTGGCGCCGGAGGCCGCCCCGCCGGTCTGCCGCATCATGGACTTCGGTAAGTACAAATACATGCAGGCCCGGCGTCAGAAGGAAGCCAGAAAGAAGCAGACAACGATCCAGGTGAAGGAAGTCAAGATGGGCCCGAAGACCGAGACCCACGACTTCGACTTCAAAGCCAAGCACGTGCGCCGGTTCCTCGTGGAGGGGAACAAGGCCAAAGTCACCGTGCGCTTCAGGGGACGGGAGATGGCCCACACGGAGCTCGGGTGGAAGATGCTGAACAAAATGTCCGAAGTCGTGGCTGACATCGCAGTCGTGGAGAACAGCCCTCGGATGGAAGGGCGGATGCTTTCCATGATCCTGTCTCCCAAACACCATCATTAGAGGTGAGACCATGCCGAAGATGAAGACCAAGCGGGGGGCAGCCAAGCGTTTCTCGGCGACAGCCTCCGGGAAGATCAAGCGACACAAAGGGTGGAAGAGCCATCTTCTGGAAACCAAGCCGCCCAAGCGGAAGCGGCATCTCAGGGAGGAGACGCTGGTCTCCAAGGCAGACAGGAAGCGGATCAAGCGCCTCTTGCCCTATCTTTAAGCCCGACTGCAAAGGAGTGAATCATGCCACGAGCCAAAGGCGGCCCCAAGACCCGCCAGCGACGGAAGAAAGTGCTGAAGCAAGCCAAGGGATACGTGGGAGGACGCCGTCGCCTCTTCCGCACCGCAAAGGAAACAGTGCTCCGAGCCGGAGCGTTCGCGTATAGGGACCGCCGGCAGAAGAAGCGCCGGTTCCGGTCCCTCTGGATCATCAGGATCAATGCCGCCGCCCGCGCCCTGGGGCTCTCGTACACGGCCTTTATGAGCGGGCTCAAGAAGGCCGGCGTGACGCTGGACCGCAAAGTCCTCGCCGAGCTGGCGGTCAAGGATCAAGCGGCTTTCGCCAGGCTGGTGGAGACCGCAAGAGCCCAGAGTGGCGGTTAAGCGGGTTTCCACTGTTCTGAAGGGGGCCCGCGACGAGCTGGCCCGGGCCAAGTCCAGCGCTGACATCGAGCGGGTCCGTGTCAAGTACCTCGGCAGGCAGGGGATACTGACAGAAATCCTCCGCGGCCTCTCAACGCTGCCGGCTCAGAGGCGGCCTGAGGTCGGCAGAGAGGCCAACCTGGCCAAGCGGGAGATCGAATCGGCGATCGAGGGGCGGCTCGCCGAGATCAGGACCGAGGAGCGTAAGCAGGATCTCGCCGCCCGGCGCCTTGACCTCACCCTTCC
>CAZXPE010000249.1:0-2798 GCA_964642915.1 uncultured bacterium
CGGATGGAAAACACAATAAATCCCGGCCCTTTGGCTGTCAACCGAAATCCCCGGGTGTCATTGACCCCGGTCGAGTGGTGTGGTATCCGAACAAGCGCATCCTGGGAAAGACCCCCGGCACTCAAATGAGGTTGACGTTTTTCTTTGCCCTGCTCCTGGCCGCGCTCCCGGCGTCCCCCGTCTGGAGCGACCCCAGGTTGTTCGTCATCGTCTCTGATAAGAGCCGCGTGGAGTTCCAGGCCACATATCCGCTGGGAGATTTTACCGGAGCCACTGAGGAGGTTTCCGGCGAGCTATCAGTCGATCCTCAAAACGTCCCGCTTGGAGTAAGCGGAAGCGTCAGCGTGAAACCAGAGTCGCTGAAGACAGGCGTGGCCGGGCGGGACAGCGACCTCAGAAAAATGCTGGAGGTCGAAAGGCACCCGCTGATCCGCTTCACGGTACTGGCGGTCCGGGCCTCCTTTCCCTCGCTGGCTGAAAAGGCCGACACGACCCTGACGATCGACGGCCTGTTGACCATCCGGGGGGTCGAGCGACCCATGACCCTGACAGGAAGGGCGAGAATTCAGGAAGGGCGGCTCTGGGTCAGGGGCGAAGGGGCTCTCGCCCTGACCCGGTACGGAATCGACCCTCCGAAGAAGTTCTTCATGGCAGTGGGGAACACCGTCCGCGTCAGCTTCGACGCGCTCCTGAAGCCCGGGGAGTAGGCAGCTCCCTCCCGCCTCTCATCGGCGCCTTCCGAAACCAGGTGAATAGCCGGCCGGGGTGCCACGTCTCTGTCACTGCGGGCCGGGAAAGGTTTAGCCATAAAGGCAGAAACCGCGAATCCCCGCAGGCCCCAAATGCCTCTAAATATATGAAGCTTCGCCCGTTCCGGCCCGTGACCGGGGGGGCGGGGCAGATCCCGGAAGGAGAGCAAAACTTAGATGGTTTTCAGAGAAAAGTCCGACGAAACTGACCTCCCTCTGGCCGCCGAGAGCAGGGGCTACTCGTCTGCCCCCCCGGGAGGCAACCCTACGGATGACGGCGATTTTTCCGCGTGGGGAGAAGTTCCTGAGGGCGCGAGTGAGGAGCCGGAGGCCGAGCGGGGACAGGGCGCCGAGGAGCGTCTTCCGAGCCGAAGCGAGGATCCCGTCAAGCTCTATCTGGCCGAGATCGGCAAGGTCCCTTTGCTTACTGCCAAGCAGGAGGTGGAGATCGGGCGCCGGATCGAGGTGGGACAGACAGAGCTAAGGGGGACGATGGCCGCGGTCCCCTGGATGGTCAGATCCCTCCTCGCCTGGTTCGAGCGTGTCCGCCGCAACGAGATCCCCCTGGACGATATCATTCTGCTCCCCGAAGGCGGAGATCTGGAGCCCGAGGCCGTCAGGCCCATCAATGCCGCGTTCAGCCGGATCCGCCGCCTCGAACGGGAGATCGCCAGGCTGGAAGGGGCGCTCAAGGAGCGCCGGACCAAGACTTCCGGCCGTGCAAGCATCAGGGGCTGGATCGCCGCGAACCGCGAGGAGATCCAGAAGATCGTCGCTGAGCTTCCCCTGAAGCCCTCCTTCGTGAACCGTCTCGTAGGGGAGCTTCGCGATCTGGTCAGCCGCTTTCAGAAGATCCAGCACGATGGGAGCGGCGCGCGCGGGCGGGAGGTCCGCTCGCTGGAAGCCGCCGCTGGGTGCTCCTATCGCCAGATCATGATGATCCTCCGCCAGGTGGAGGGGCGGGACCGCGCTGTCCGCGAGGCCAAGCGGAAGCTCATGGAGGCGAACCTCAGGCTGGTGGTTTCTGTCGCCAAGCGTTACCTCTCGAGCGACCTCCATTTCCTCGACCTGATCCAGGAAGGGAACATCGGGCTGATGAAGGCGGTGGACCGCTTCCAGTACAGGAGGGGGTTCAAGTTCTCCACGTATGCCACGTGGTGGATCCGACAGGCCATCACCCGCTCCATCGCCGATCACTCCCGCACCATCCGCATCCCGGTGCACATGGTGGAGACGCTCAACCGGATCACTCGCGTCAACCGCACCCTCACGAACGAGCTGGGGCGTGAGCCAACCCCTGAGGAGATCGCCCGGCGATGCGGTGTGCCCGCCAAGAAGGTGAGGCTGATCCTGGAGTCCACGAGGAAGCCGCTCTCTCTGGAGAGCCCGGTAGGCGATGATTCGCACCTCGAGAACTTCCTGGAAGACAAGGCCACCGCCTCCCCAACCGACTCTCTGATGACCCATGACCTGGCGGCCCAGGTTGAGAGGGCGCTCTCGACGCTCTCCTCGAAGGAGAAGGAGATCCTGCGCCTCCGCTTCGGGATCGGAGATGGGTCCGAGCACACCCTGGAAGAGGTGGGACGACGGTTCTCAGTGACGCGGGAGCGGATCCGCCAGATCGAGGCCAAGGCACTGAGAAAGCTCAGGCGCCCGCTGAGGGGCCGCGTCCTCCAGACCTTCGTCGAAAACTAACCTCTGCCCCCCGAAGTCATCCTCTGTAACGATTACTCCCTCCACCGGGGCGTGTGTTAGGATACCGCCATGATCCAGAAGGTCGTCACAAGACGCAGCCTGCGCCAGCCTTCCTCCACGAAAGAGGACGTGGCCTACTGGCTGAGTAAGACGCTTGAGGAGCGCATCGCAGCGGTCGACTTGGTTAGACGGTCTGGGGTCTGGCTTTGATATCTTGACTATCTTGCCGTTCTTCGCCTTGCCCCCGTGGATCGCCTTCATGTAGAGGGCGTGGCCGAGGACAAAGGGGATCCCCTCCTGGGCGCAGAGGTCGGCCAGCCAGTACCAGGTGAAGATGCACTCCACAGCCACCAC
>CAZXPE010000250.1:0-1027 GCA_964642915.1 uncultured bacterium
GCTCCGCCATTTACTGCTCGCAAGCGGCTGCCTGACAATCCGGTGGGGCAGTGGGGAATCAAGGTGGAGCAAACAGGAAAAGCTCTTGATTGGTCGGTGTCCTACTTCGACGGCTTCGACCTCTCCCCCGATCTGGGGATCGACCGAGCTACCGGATCCGGTGTGGAGCTTCTTCTGAGGCACCACCGGGTCAGGGTCATCGGGGCGGACGCCGCCGCCACCCTCGGCCGCTACGGGCTCCGAGGCGAGGCCGCCTACACCTTCACAGAAGACCTGGAAGGCGACGACCCCAAGGTGAAGAACCCGTTCTTCTTCATGGTGGTGGGCGGCGACCGGACCTTCCTCGAGTACCTGAACGTCAACCTCCAGTACATCCTCAGGGCGGTGGTCAACTACCGGAGCCCCGTGGGGATTCCGAGCGCCGTCGAGCGGAGCGTGGCGATGAAGCAGGCGGTGGCCTCCAATCAGCTCGACCGGGTCCAGCACGGCGCCTCGCTCAGGGTGAGCAACAAGTGGCTCAACGAGACCCTCGAAGGGGAACTGGCGGGGATTCTCTCGTTCACACGCGGTGACTACGCGATCCGCCCGAAGCTGACCTACGCCTTCACCGACCGCTGGAAAGGAGTAGTGGGCGCCGAAATCTTTCGCGGCCCCCGCCGCTCGTTCTTCGGAGACATGAAGGACAACACCGCAGCTTATGCCGAGCTTCGCCTGAGCTTCTAAGGGCTGAGTAGATCGAAACGCTCTCCTGTGGTAGGCTCGGGCCGGTCAGATCATTCTGTTCAAGAGGATCTTCATGAGCCCCCCCAAGAATGCGATCGCTCAGGCGGATCGGCTTTACGACATCATCACCTTCGACTGCTATGGGACGCTGATTGACTGGGAGGGGGGCATCAGTCAGGCGTTCGCCAGGGCCGCAGCGGCCGATGGGGTCGCGGTGGAGAGCGCGGCGGTGCTCGCAGCCTACGCCGAACTGGAGCCCATCGTCGAGGCGGAGACCTTCCGAAGCTACCGCGCGGTGCTCACG
>CAZXPE010000250.1:1037-2788 GCA_964642915.1 uncultured bacterium
TTCCGAGCGGGCGCGCTTCCTGGCGGAGAGCCTCCCTGAGTGGCCGCCGTTCGCCGACACAAACCCTGCGCTGGAGCGGCTGGCTGCGGCGGGCTATCGGCTGGGCATCCTCTCGAACGTGGACGACGACCTGCTCGCAGCCACGCGGCGCCACCTGAGCGCCGGCTTCGACCTGCTGGTCACCGCTCAGCAGGTAGGCTCGTACAAGCCGGCCCACGGCCACTTCCTCACGGCGCGCCAGCGTATCGGCGGCAGCCGCTGGCTCCACGCCGCCCAGAGCTACTTCCACGACGTGGCGCCGGCGCGAACGCTGGGGATCCCCGTCGCCTGGATCAACCGCAAGGGCGAGGCGGCGGCCGACGGAGGCCGTCCTGACCGCGAGTTCCACACGCTGGCTGAACTGGCAGAGTGGCTCACCTCGTGGTAGGCTCGACCGGGAGCAGACAGTGAGAACATCACCGTGAGTATCGTAAAGAACGCCATCGCCGAGGCGGTTGACCGCCTGACCGACGAGCTTGACGACCTTTCCCGGAAGATCCACGCCAACCCCGAGCTCGGCTATCACGAAGTCAAGGCTGCCGCGTGGCTCACCGACTTCCTCGAAAGGCACGGTTTCAAAGTGGAGCGAAGTGTCGCGGGCATCGAGACCGCCTTCCGCGCCACCATTGAAAACGGGGCCGGGCCGACCATCGCCATCCTCTGCGAATACGACGCGCTCCCAGAGATCGGCCACGCCTGCGGCCACAACGTCATCGCCACCTCGGGGGCCGGGGCGGGCGCAGCCCTCGCTGCAGTGAAGGCTCAGCTCCCGCCGGGGCGGGTTCAGGTCATCGGCACTCCGGCTGAAGAGGGCGGAGGGGGCAAGATCAAGCTCCTCGGCGCCGGCGTCTTCGACGGCGTGGACTGCGCGATGATGATCCACGGCCTCGACCGGACCCTCCTCTTCTCGCCGCTCCTCGGCATCGTCAGGCTCGGCTTCGAGTTCCACGGCAAAGCCGCCCACGCCTCGTCGGCGCCGTGGAAGGGGATCAACGCGCTCGACGCGGTGATCCAGACTTTCAACGGGATCAACGCCCTCCGCCAGCAACTCCACCCTGACGTGAGAATTCACGGGATCATCACCAACGGCGGCGTGGCCCCCAACATCATCCCCGAGTACGCGGCGGCGATCTTCTATGTGAGGGCCGCCACCATCTCTTATCTCAGGGAGGTCCAGAAAAAAGTCGCCGCATGCGCCGAGGGAGCGGCGGCGGCAACCGGGGCGCGGCTTCAGGTGAGCCAGGACGAGATGGTCTATCAGCCGCTCAGGAGGAACGACACGCTGCTGGAACTTTTCAAGGCCAACCTGAACAGCCTGGGCGCCACGGAGGAGCCGCCGGAATCCGATGCAGCGATGGGCTCTTCAGACATCGGCAACGTGAGCCACGCTCTCCCGACCATTCACCCGTACATCAAGCTGGCCCCTGCCGGAACGCCGATCCACTCCCGCGACTTCGCTCAGGCCGCGGTCGCTCCGATGGCCAGGGAGGGGCTTCTTCTCGGGGCCAAAACCCTGGCCATGACAGCGGCCGATCTTCTGATGAACCCGGACGCCGTGGCCCGGGCCAGGAAAGAGCTCGAGGAGCGCTCTCGATGACACTCGTAAGAGAGACCGCATTCCCCGATCTCCGGCTCTTCCGGCGCGGCAAGGTCAGGGACGTCTACGCATTCGGCGACGACAGGCTCCTGATCGTCGCCACAGACCGGATCTC
>CAZXPE010000251.1:0-2784 GCA_964642915.1 uncultured bacterium
GTCGGAAGCATGGCCGATGCTACAGCGCGGATGAAGAGCCGGTCAAGGAGAAACCTCACGACGGGTGGGGCATGCGGCTGAGAGGAGTGGATTGGCCCCTCAGTAGCCGCACGAGTGTCAACGGGAATCCAAGATTCCCCACTTGGGGTAACTGAAAATTCCCCACCCTCCCGACCGGAGGAGGGGAGGAAATGTGGACGGATTTGAGGGGGGAGGCCGGGACCATGGTCCCCGAGGTTACTCCACTCAGGGAGGTGCCCATGGTCTCTCGGGAGCGCTGGGAGGAGGTTCGCCGCCTGGGCGATATCGAAATGTGGAAGGTCCGCATGGAGTATGAGCTCTCCAACACTCTCTCCAACACTCTGGATTGACAACGCAAGGGGCGTCCCCTAAGATCCGGTCTTGTCGGGGTGGTGGAGCACGGGCCCAAGTACCAGACACGAGGTTGAAAAAGCCTGGGGCGTCAGGGCATGCCCCACAGAGGGCCTGTAATCCGGCAATGCCGGAGCGCCAACCTCTTTGTGCCAGACCCACCCCGGCTTCGTATTTTCACCACCGCCGACGCCTGTTGCGCCGTCCTGATCGAGATGCTCCGCGCCGCCCGCCAGCGCGTCTCCCCCTAAGCGTCCAGCGAATCCAGGCCTTTCATCAAGATCTGCTCCTGACGGGGCACAGTCTGATGTACCGTTAGGTGATGGCGTTTACCATCCCTGAGACTATAGGAACCCGGCCTGGGTCTGCCACGGCTGGTGAGCGCAAGGTCTTTGTGGCGCTGCGCGATCACCTGCCGGAAGACTACCTGGTGTACTACGACATCCCAGTTCAGGGGCGCCATCCAGATTTTATCGTTGTCGGTCCTGACCTCGGTCTGATCGTGCTGGAGGTGAAGGACTGGCGGTTAGACTCCATCGCGGCTGTTGGAGGAGATGGTGTGGTGCTTCGTCAGACCGGGGGTGAGCTTACGGTCAAGAATCCGATTCAACAGGCGCGAGAGTATGTACTGAGCACGGTAGATGCGCTCAAGGCACGTCCTCTCCTCTCCGATGGCAAGAATCTCCGCTGCGGGTGGGGTTACGGGGTGATTTTCCCATTCCTCAAGAAGAAGGAAGTGGAGACGCCCTCCCTCTTCGGCCCAAGCCTGGAAGAGGCGCTGGGGCCGGGGCTGGTTCTGACACGCGAGGATCTGGAGGCTGGGACGCTTCTGCCCCGACTCCGGAGCCTTCTGCCAGGGTGGGTAGCTGGACGTGCGCCACTGACTCCGGACCAGATTGACGAAGTTCGAGCCGTGCTCTACCCCGAGATCCGCATCGGGTGGGGGGTATCGGACGAGGAGATCCTCCGCGTGATGGACCGAGAGCAGGAGCGCCTTGCCCGGACCCTTGGGGAGGGCCACCGCCTCCTACGCGGCGTAGCGGGAAGCGGAAAGACGCTGGTGCTCATCTGCCGTGCGCGCCATCTTCGGGAGAGGTACCCGGAGTGGCACATCCTCGTGCTCTGCTACAACCGAGTGCTTGCGGATTACTTACGCGAGGCGATCGGCCCGGGTGAGCGGCTCGAGGTGCTCCATTTCCATCGCTGGTGCTGGCGCGAGCTCGAGGCAGGCGGCGTGACGATTCCCGACGCTCCCGCGCCGGGCGAGAGCTCGGACTACTGGGATCGGGAGGTTCCACAGCTTCTGCTCCAGGCGTACCAGGACGGGCGGCTCCGCCCCGGCGCCTACCAGGCCATCCTGGTGGACGAAGGGCAGGACTTTGCCGACGATTGGTACCGCGCAGCGCTCAAGGCTTTGGACGTGGGGACAAACAGTCTTTTCATTGCCGTGGATTCCTCGCAGAACATCTACAAGCGGAAGGTCAGCTGGCGTGAGTTCGGAATCCAGATCGTGGGTCGGACAAGAGTCCTTCGGGTGAACTACCGGAACACGGCGGAGATCCTCACCTCGGCCTACAGCGTGATCCGAGAGCTTGACTCAGCGGGAATGGCGGTCAGGGAGGCTGAACAGGAGTATGTGGTGCCTGACCGGGCCCTCCGGCATGGTCCTCTGCCCGACGTGCATCGGTGCAAGTCGGCCGAGGCGAGCCGCCGCTACGCACTCGATTGGATTCGAGCGCGTCTCGCGCGCGACTCAGCACCGGGGGAAATCCTCGTGCTCGGGTTGAAGCGAGATGAGATGGTGCACCTCGAGATGTGGCTTGAGGATGCGGGCATGCCGGCCCGGCTACTGGGAGGAAAGGGAGCGCCTGGGACCGTGAGGCTCTCGACCATTCACAGCGCCAAGGGGCTCGATGCCGAGCACGTCCTTCTGTTGGGCGCGCACCAGCTCGAGCGGCTCGACGAGGACAAGGCCCGACGGCTTCTCTACATCGCCATGACTCGGTCGCGGACCGAGCTTTGCATCTTGTACCATGGGGACTCGGCGCTCATGGTCCAGCTCGAAGAATGCCGATGACGATCGCGCCCGTTACTTCCTGACGACTACCGCCTCCCCGTCCAAGGAGAACTCGCGGTCCCTGGGGGAGACGGCCTTGATGTGCATGATGCCCGCCCCCCTGATCCCTTCCAGGCTCCCGGTGCCCCCGATCAGGCGCAGGACGAAGTGCTTCTCGGGGGTGGGCAGATCCACGTAGATCTGCGAAGGTGTTTTAAACAGGAACACCTGCGAGCTGGAAAAAATTCCGGGGCACTGTGGTAGAGTGCCCAGGGACCGACTATGCCCACAGCGCTGCTCAGCCTGATGATCTTCTGCAACACCTTCTCCATCGGGGCCTTCGGCCCGCTCCTGCC
>CAZXPE010000252.1:0-2477 GCA_964642915.1 uncultured bacterium
AGTCCTGCCGGGGAGCCAGTTCTCATCGCGGCCGCCAGGAACAACCTGGCGGCCGCATTCTTTCCTGCCGGTTATAACGCCTGCCGCTGTTCCACGCGATCTTTCAGGGCCTTCACGGTGAGGATTGTGCCGTCGCGACCTGCTCCGCGCGTGAGGAAGGCAGGGAGCGTGGTGCTCCCGCCCATAGCATAGGTCACGAGCGCCCCCTCGTCCCGCGGCTCGACCCTCCAGTAGCCCCAGTGCTCCCTGAAGAGATCGTTCTCCCGGCTCTGGTCCAGCTCCCAGCGAAGCGTGTGGGATGAGGCGTCGGCGTAGTTTTTGACGAAGAAGCGGAAAGAGAAAAATCCTACCGCTATCCGGTATCCGACTACGGTTCGGCCGGCCCGGCTCTCCACCACGGCGCTCTCCTTGACCCGGGGGAACAGCCCTGCGTGGCCCTGGAAATCCAGAAGGGTCTGCCAGACAGCCTCGGCGTCGGCGTTAAGGAGCGCCACGGCGGTGCCGCCCATCCCTCCCTCCTTGATTGGTCCCGGCGGGAGATCGGCACTGAAGACGATCTCTCCTCGCTTGAGGCGAACCGCGTCGCTGTCTGAGAGGGCGGGAGCTGAAGCGGCGGGAATGAGAAGCAGTACGATCAGCGCGAAGAGCACTGCGGCGCGCAGCGCTCTCGCGCCATGGGAATGGGTCTCCATACACTCCTCCAATCTCTGGGATGGCATAAACTCGCTATCTATCTCACAGGCGCGCTCGGCCTGTCAAGGCGCAGTTAATTGATGTTATAATCCGGAGAAATCGCTTACATAACGGAGGCGGCCTTGGCCACCCTCACCGAGTCCAGGAAGAACACCCTGCGCCGCGAGATGGAGGAAATCCTCGGGAAACCCGCCGTCCTCTCGGATCCTGATGAGCTGCTGGTCTACGAGTCCGACGGCCTCACCCTCCTCCGCGCTCTCCCCGACTTCGTCGTCTTCCCCGCATCGACAGAGCAGGTGGCCGCCGCCGTCAGGCTGGCCAACCGCGAGGGGGTCCCGTTCGTAGCTCGCGGCGCCGGCACCGGGCTCAGCGGCGGCTGTCTTCCGGTCGAGGGAGGGCTCGTGATCTCGCTCGTCAGGATGAACCGGGTGCTGGAGGTGGACTATGACAACCAGATAGCGGTGGTCGAGCCGGGGGTGGTGAACCTCCACCTCTCCTGGGCCGTGGGCCCCCGCGGTTACTACTACGCTCCCGACCCGTCGAGCCAGCAGGCGTGCACCGTCGGCGGGAACATCGCCAACAACTCGGGCGGCCCCCACACGCTGAAGTACGGGGTCACGGTGAACCACGTTCTCGGCCTCGAAGTGGTCACGCCCGACGGCGAGATCGTCTGGCTCGGAGGGAAGACCCGGGACCCGCAGGGCTACGACCTGGCCGGCCTCTTCGTCGGCTCGGAGGGGACGTTCGGCATCGCCACCAAGATCGTTGTCCGCATCGTGAGAAAGCCCCAGGCAGTGAAGACCATGCTGGCTGACTTCGGCCGGGTGGATCACGCCTCGGAGGCGGTATCGGCGATCATCTCCCGCGGGCTCACCCCCGCCGCGCTTGAGATGATCGACCAGGTCACGATCCAGGCCGTGGAGGACGCCTTCGGCTGCGGCTATCCTCGCGACGCTGCGGCGGCGCTCCTCATCGAGCTTGACGGGCTTACCGCCGGAATGGAGGAGCAGGCGGAGCTGGTGGTCCGGGCGTGCTACGACTCGGGCGCCAGGGAGGTGCGGGTCGCCAGGGACGAGGCAGAGCGCCAGCTCCTCTGGAAGGGGCGCAAGTCGGCTTTCGGCGCCTACGGCCGAGTCTCCCCGGCCTACCTCGTCATGGACGGAGTGATCCCGCGAACCAAGCTCCCTCAGATCCTTCGCCGCGTGAACGAGATCGTAGAGGCGCGCGGGCTTAGAGTCGGCAACGTCTTCCACGCGGGAGACGGCAATCTTCACCCGAACATCCTCTACGATCCGCGCCGGCCGGGAGAGGAAGCCCGGGTGGTTGCGGCCGGAGGCGAGATCCTCAAGGCCTGCGCTGAAGTCGGCGGCTCCATCTCTGGCGAGCACGGGATCGGGCTGGAGAAGATCGACTATATGCCCCTCATTTTCTCAGAGGCCGACCTCGACGCGATGAGGCGGGTCAGGGAGGCGTGGGACCCCGTGGGGCTCTGCAATCCGGGGAAGGTTCTTCCTGCGGGGAAAACCTGCGCTGAAGTCGGGCCCGCCTATCGTCCTCACGCTCTCGAAGAAAAAGGTCTCGCCCAGCGCTTTTAGCGCGGGGCGAAGGCGCTCCCCGTGCACCCTTCACTTCTCGACAGGCTCAGCGGCATCGTCGGGGCCGAGCACGTCCTGACCGGGGTCGAGCGCGGGCCTTATCTTCTTGAAGGGAGAACACCCGAGGCCGTCGTCTTCCCCGCTTCCATCGAGGAGATCCAGGCGCTCCTCGCTGTCGCTGTCGAGGAG
>CAZXPE010000252.1:2487-2779 GCA_964642915.1 uncultured bacterium
CCCCCGGCGCGAGCGGGCCTCGTGCTGGGGCTCAAACGGATGAACCGCCTGCTTGAGCACGAGCCTGGCGACCTCACCGCCACAGTTCAGGCGGGAATAACGCTCGACGCGCTCCAGGAAGCGCTTCGCCGTCAGGGGCAGTGGCTCTCTCTGGACCCGCCGTGGAGCAACCGGGCTACTGTTGGAGGGATCCTGGCGGCGAACTCCTCGGGGCCGCGCCGCCATCTTTACGGTACAGCCCGCGATCTCCTCCTCGGCGTCACCGTGGTGTCGGCCGGCGGCTCTGTGGTGA
>CAZXPE010000253.1:0-2767 GCA_964642915.1 uncultured bacterium
CGCGTCCTCCTCGTGGAGGGCGCGGAGGATCTCAGGGGAGCCGTCACGGCTCCCGTCATCGACGAAGATGATCTCGTAGGAGCGGCCGAGTTCCTTCAAGGTGCGGGCCAGGCGGTGGTGCAGCTCCTCCAGGGTGGAGGCTTCGTTGAAAACGGGGATCACGACAGAGAGCTCAAGCCGCTCGTCCATGCTCATACGCGCTTGACCACGAGGCAGTCGTTGTGGCCGCCGAACCCGAACGAATTCGACAGGGCCACGCGGATCGGCGTGGGCCGCGGGAAGCCCGGAACGTAGTCCAGATCACACTCCGGATCAGGCACCTGGCAGTTGATCGTCGGTGGGGCGACCTGGTCCCTCAGGGCAAGGACGCAGGTGATAAGCTCTATGGCCCCCGCGGCTGAGATTGTGTGCCCGATCATTGACTTCGTGGAGCTGACGGGGATGTCGTAGGCGCGCGGGCCAAACACCGCCTTGATGGCAATTGTCTCAACCCGGTCGTTCATGGGGGTGGAGGTCCCGTGGGCGTTGATGTAGTCAACGTCGCCCGTCCCGAGGCCCGCGTCTGCGAGGGCGCGGCGCATGGCAAGAATGGCCCCTCGGCCGTCCGGAGCCTCGTCGGTGACGCGGTAGGCGTCGCACGCGGTGCCATATCCTGCCAGCTCGGCCATGATGGGAGCGCCCCGCTTCACCGCATGTTCCAGCGACTCCAGGAGGAGGATTCCGGCGCCCTCGCCGAGGACAAAGCCGTCACGCCTGGCGTCGAAAGGCCGACTGGCCTCCTCAGGGTGATCGTTCTCCCTGGAGAGGACCCCCAGCAGGCAGAAAAGCTGGAGTTCGATGGGAGAGACGATGCACTCAGAGCCGCCGGCCAGAGCGAGGTCAACCTGACCCCTTCTGATCGCCCTCATCGCCTCCCCCACTGCCTGGGCCGACGAGGTGCATGCTGTCTGGACCGTAGAGCTTACTCCCCGGACACCGTAGGCCCCCGCAATGGTGGCGGCGACGTACTGAGGGAGGGTCCTGTGGAGGGCCTCCTCTGAGAAGCGGAGGCAGTAATTCCGAGCGAACGCGCGCGGGTCCACCGCCCCGTCAGCTCCGCGGGCAGCGTACGCAATCTCCCCTAGCCGCCTGAGGTCCAGGCGCTCGCCGCTCGTGCCGATGAAGACGCCGGCCCTTGGCCCTCTGAGAAAGCCGTTCCCCCGGGCAGATTCAACCGCTCCCCTGGCAGCCGACAGGGCAAAGACGACCCCCCTCGGCTCTCCGGCGTCCAGATCGAGCGAGGATCGCATCCGCTCCACCAGCTCGGCGTCATCTAAATATGCGCCGATCTGGCTGGGAAGCCCCGAGGTGTCGAAGTGGGTGATCCGGTGGACACCGGAGACGCCAGACCGGACAGCTTTCCAGTAGCTCTCCAGACCCGCCCCGATAGGGGTAACGACGTCCACGCCTGTGATGACAACCCGCCGGTTCATCGCCTTAGGCGAGAAGGGAGTAGCCGCCATCCACGACGATGATCTGCCCCTGGATCATGCGCGCCTCAGGGCTGGCGAGGAAGTGGACAACCTCGGCGATGTCCTCGGGAGACACAAGCTCCCCTCTTGGAGTGCGGCCACGGACTGCGTTCAGGATCTCGTCCCCCTCAGGAAAGGCCCGCCAGACGTCGGTCTCTACGGCTCCCGCCGAGACCGCGTTGACTGTGATCCCCTCAGGGGCCAGCTCGACGGCAAGATAACGCGTGAGAGCTTCCAGAGCGGCCTTTGAAACCCCAACCGCGGTGTAGTTAGGCACGACCCTCTGGGACCCGAGGCTAGAGATGGAGATGATCCGTCCCCCCGGACCCATGAGCCCTGCGGCTTCCCGCGCTAAGAGGAGAAGTGGGCGGCTGTTGGTGTTGAGCGCCCAATCCCAGTGCTTGGCCGAGAGAGAGCGAGCAGGCTTGAGCACGCCGGAGGCGGCATTGTTGACGAGCACGTCGAGGCGGCCTGTCACCCGCTTGATCTCCTCGAACATCCGGCGGATCTCTCCGGGCTCCTTCAGATCACCCCTGAGCAGATGGGCGCTCCCGCCCAGGTTGGCGATCTCAGCGGCAGTTTTCTCGGCGGCCTCCTGGTTCACGAAGAACCCCACGAAGATCCTACACCCTTCGTCGGCGAAGCGGAGAGCAACCGCGCGCCCGATCCCTCTCCCGCCGCCGGTGACGAACACCGAACGTCCGCTCATCGGCCCACCCCGCGCATGGCCAGCTCAACCGGATCCGTCATGAGAGTCTCGTAGAAGTCGCGGAGCTTCAGCGCCTCCTCACTTCCTCCGCTCTCCTCCCCGACCGGGGAAATGGCAAACTCCAGCGACGCCTCGGCCACCACCTGACCGTCAACGAGAGCCCGAGCGATCGCTCTGACTTCGGCTCCTGACCGGCTCTGAATGTCGCACCTGATCTCCAGCCTGTCACCTGGGCGGACAAAGCGCTTGAACGAGGCGCGCCTGATCCGCTTGAGCGACGCAGCTTCACGGAACCCGGAGCCGATCCCGACCAGGAGGCGGACCGACTGGTCGAAGCACTCCACTATGAGAGCGCCCGGCATGATGGGGCATCCCGGGAAATGATCGGCGAAGTAGTCCTCGGCTGCGCTCACTCCTCTGAGCGTGACGATAGAGCGGCCCGGCTCAATAGAGAGGATTCGATCGACAAAAATGAAGCGCACTAGCGCCGTCCCGATAACCGTCGCATCTCTGCGTCCTCGGTCGTCGCCGATCCTCAACGTACAGG
>CAZXPE010000254.1:0-1329 GCA_964642915.1 uncultured bacterium
AAGGTCAGGACGTCGAAGAACCCGAGGAGGCCGTAGCGGTCGAGGATCTTCCTGAGCACGACCCCCGGCGTGCGCATCGTGTTGGAGACGACGCATAGGGCGAGACCCCTCTTTTTGAGGGCGGCCAGGGCGCCCTTCGCGCCTTCGTCAACGGCGGGCGGAACGGCCAGCGCAGGGTTTGAGTACGCCTGAACTAGAGCCTCCATCATGCCGGGCCCGAGCCGCGCTGGAAGCCCGGGGGAAACCTCTTCCAGGATCGCCGCGACGTGCTGCTGGACGGGGACGTCTTTGCACGTCGCCCACACCCGCCCGATCTGTCGCCCCGCCTCCTCATAGGCCTGATCGAGCGCCGAGGGCTGGGCGGGCTCGCCCGCCATCTCCAGGATGGCAGCGAACCTGGCAAGGCGCTGGCGCTTGTAGCGGTCGTCGCTGAAGGGAGTATCAATCAGGAGCGTCCCCCAGTAATCGAGCGTCACTGCTCGGATCGCGAGACCGGCCATCACCGGGAAGGGCTCGACGCGGTTCGGGGGGCCAGGAACTCCAGCAACAGCCGGTTCACGTCATGAGGCCGCTCGATCTGGGGGAAGTGGCCGCACTCTTCGATCCACTCGATCGCCGCCTGACGGAGCCCCGCCGCCACGCGCTCGGCGTGGGCCGGGGCCACCACCGGGTCCTGGCGGCCGTGGACCAGGAGAGCCGGAAGCTTCAGGGACTCGAGGTGCTTACGGTAGAACTCCCCGTCCACAGCGAAGTCGTTCTCCACCTCTCTGAGAGTCGAAAGGTAGGCTGCGCGCCCTTCGGGATTTGCCCGCGCCTCATAGCTTGTCCTGACCAGAAACTCCACTTCCTCACCGTCAGGAGCGGCGAAGCAGCGCGCCAGCGCCGCAGAGTAGAGACCGGGCCAGGCAAACCGCGCGACCAGCTCTCCCACCCCCCGGAGAGCGATGAGGCGGTAGATCCACGAGCTTCGATAGCCGAACCCGGGCACCACTCCCCCGATCAGGACAAGCCGGCTGACTCGCCACGGGTAGGCCACCGCGTAGGCCACGGCGATCGCGCCACCGAGGGAGTGACCGACCAGCGCCACCCGGTCGAGGTCGAGCGCCCCGATGAAGCCGTCCACCACCCGAACGAAAAATGGCAGCCGATAGCGGACCGGCGGCTTGTCAGATAGCCCGAACCCCGGCAGGTCCAGCGCGTAAGCCGAAAGCCGGTGACCGAGCACTGGGAGGTTGTGGCGCCAGCTCTCGGCGAACCCCCCCAGGCCGTGAAGGAGCAGGACGGGTAGGCCGCTCCCCTCAGTCACGAAGTTGAGGGTAAGCCGCCGCT
>CAZXPE010000254.1:1429-2765 GCA_964642915.1 uncultured bacterium
AACGGGAAGAGGCTGAACACGCCACCGGTGTGGATGAAACAAACGCGGGAGCCGAACTGCTTGGGATCGCGTGAGAGGCGGTCCATCAGGCCACAGAACGCCTTTCCCGTATAGACCGGATCGAGGAGCAACCCTTCCTCGCCAGCCAGGCGGACAACGGCCAACAGCTCTTCCTCTCGGACCTCCTCCCGCCCCATTCCCTGGTAGCCGTCCAGGAGGTGAACGCTCTTAGGCGGCGCCACGTCCAGCCCAAATCTGGAAACGGCCTTGGCGATCGTTTCGGCTATATAGTCGCGCACCTGATCGGCCTCGCGGGCTATCGGGACTCCGATGATCTCAGCTCGAAGGCCATAGAGCTGCTTCCCCATGAGAAGGCCGGCCTGGCTCCCTCCGCTGAAGGCCGTGATGACCACGCTGTCGAACCCAGGCGCCCCGCGGCTGATCTGCTCAGCCATCTCCTCGGCGCACGCAGCGTACCCCAGCGCGCCGACCTCTGTGGCCCCGCTCTCGGGGATCACGTAAGGGGTCCCCCCTCGGGCATTGACTTCAGCCACCAGACGGGCGAACAGGTCATCGGGCCGTGAGAACTCCTCTTCCGCAACGTACACGGTCTCAGCTCCCAGGAGCTTTGCAAGGAGAAGGTTGCCGTCATAGACCTCGGGCCTTCCACCTTTCAGGGCCAGAATCGCCTTGAGACCCAGCCGGGCCGCAACCGCGGCCACGGCGCGGCAGCAGTTCGACTGAAGCGTGCCGCAGGTGACCAGGGTGTCGGCGCCGAGCCTGAGCGCCTCCCCCACCAGGTACTCGAGCTTCCTCACCTTGTTTCCGCTTTCGAGGAGGCCGGTAAGGTCATCACGCTTGACGTAGAGCTCCACGCCGAGGCGCTCTGAGAGGCGCCTGAGCTTCACGATGGGAGTGGGAGTGGCCACCAGCGGGAAGCGATCCGGGAGGCCGAATGCCGTCATGCGCTCATCATCCCCGATCAAGCACTACCGGGTCAAGTTCCGCCGCGCCACCGAGCCCCGCCGCGCAGCGTGGCCAGCGCTTCGGCGACCTCGCGGCCTTTCGCCTCGATCAGGTCCAGCAGCTCCTCTGGCGTGCGGGTGTCCTGGTTGCTCTTCGCGTTGGGATTGACCGCCTTCAGGTCGTAGTTCTTCGCCTCGATCTCTTGGCGCGTCACGGTCCAGCTCCGCTCGCTCGGTGCCCGCTCGGGGAGGTGCCGGAAGAACTCCTCGAACCTGTCCAGCGTGAGCGGGCTCTTCTTCCCCACCTTCACGTCCGAGAGATCGTAGTACCAGATCCGCTCCGTCGGCCTGCCCTTGGTGAAGAAGAGCAG
>CAZXPE010000255.1:0-1473 GCA_964642915.1 uncultured bacterium
AGCGCACGCCGGCCTCGTCCTTGCCGACCCCCTTGATCAGGTCCACATGGGCGAGGATCAGGAGACCGGCGGCGTGCGCTTGGCGAACGGCCTCCTCGAGCGCAAAGACATCGTCGCCCAGGATAAAGACCGCGCCGACCCCAGCACGAGCGGCTTCAGTGAACTCGTGCCCCGGTTCCCTCAACCCGGCGATCACCGGACGACGGCGAAGGCGACGGAAGAACTCCTCTGCGTGGCTCACCTGACCTCCAGGCGAAATAAAAAAGCCTATGACCGGGCCGTACACACTACTCCGGCCCCCCATAGGACTTTCTCATGGTCTCCGTCCGCTGAGGGAAAGCGACGCCCTCATGCTAGCCGCTCGACCCTTCCCTGTCAAGGGGACGCGGCGTGCGACCACGGGAGACGGCTCACGGCCCGACAATCTCAGCCATGCCCCCATCGGAGCGCTTCACGGTCAAGAGGCCGTGGCAGAGAGTTGGAGAAACGGCAAAAAGGGCGTATCTTCCCCGTGGCTGGAGAAACGCTGTGCCGAAGACGCCACAAAACGACGCCTCCGACCGGAGTGGCATCTCCGCAACAGGGACGACCCCCCGGGTGGTCCTGGGGGTCGTGTGGCTCACCCTCGGCGTGGCCTATGGCCTCTTTTTCTCCTTCCCTATCTTCTTCATCCCGCTCATCGAGGAGTTCCACTGGTCTCGCGGACTCACAGCCGGGGCCTTCTCGCTCTCCGCCGTTACTCAGGGAGTGCTCTCGCCTTTGATCGGAGTGCTGGTCGATCGGATCGGTCCCCGCCGGATCATTCTTGCAGGCGTCGTGCTTCTCTCTGCCGCCTCGATGCTGGCAAGCCTGATCCACTCGCTCTGGCAGCTTTATCTCCTCATCGGTGTTCTGGCCGCTTCAGGGGTGACAGCTCTGGGATGGGTGCCGTCGAGCGCCCTTCTCTCAGGCTGGTTCTCCCCCTCTCACCCTCGCCCCGCTCCTCTGGTTCGGAGTGACTGAGGCCCAGAGGCCGGCGCTTCCGGGCAGGACCAAGGGAGACGCTCCAGCGGCTGAAGAAGGGCTCAGCATTCGCGCTGCCCTCTCTACACGCCCGTTCTGGGGACTCTTCCTCGCTTACTTCTTCACCCCTCTCGCCGTCTTCCCTGTCCTGACCCACCAGGTCGCCTTCTCGGTGGACCAGGGGTTTCAGCCGATGTTCGTGGCGGGGATCTTCGGTCTCATGGGGTTCATGTCGAGCGTCGGCAGGATAGCCTTCGGCGCGCTCTCAGATCGAATCGGGAGGGAGCCGGCGGCGACGCTCTCCTTCGTGGCAACGGCGGCCGGGACGGGGACGCTGCTTCTCGTGGAGGCCTGGCCCCACGCGGGGTGGCTCTACGCCTACGCCCTGCTCTTCGGCCTCGGCTTCGGTGCCCGCGGCCCCATCATCACCGCGATGGCCGCCGAGCTGTTCGCCGGCTGGCGCTTCGGCGC
>CAZXPE010000255.1:1483-2704 GCA_964642915.1 uncultured bacterium
TCATGAACTTGGGCAACGGCCGCGGTGGAGCCATCGGCCCGTGGTTCGGCGGGGTGGTCCACGACCTCACCGGGAGCTACCGCCTGGCCTTCCTGGCTACGATTGCTCTTTGCGGCGTTGCTACGGCTTGCTTCTGGATCGCCCGGCCCGGAGCCGGCTCTCTTCCCTCTCAACGCCTAACCGGCTCATCTTGAAGACCGCAGAGAGAAACGCCTTCACGTCTTGAATGGCCTGGCGGTGGGCGCGCGGATCGTAGCCCAAGGTGGCACCGCGGGAAAAACACGGGGAATCGAGATCGGCCTCGCGCCCCGTACCGCGCTCGATGATCCGGCCGTCAGGCCTCTCCGCCCAGGCACAGGGGGTCGGATTGAGAGCCTGCTCCCATAACTGGCTTGCGGAGAGCGCCGGATTGTCAAAAGAGTGGCGAGCGCCAGGGTACTCGATGAGTGCGATGTCCTTGCCGGCTCGGCGCACCCGAGCGACGTACTCCCGGCATGGCGCCACAGGCGTCCAGTCGTCGGCGGCTCCGTGAAAGACGCGGATCGGCCGATCGCCGACTTCCTCTTCGCCCTGCCAGCGCCACACACGCAAGAAGCGTGACAGCGAGATGGTGTCGCAGCACGTCCCTCACCACGGCGTTCCTCCCGGACAGTTTGAAAAACGCGATGAAAAGCGAGACACTTTGTATAATGCAACGGCGCTCAGGAACAAGCAACCTCCGATTCGTGGTCCACGAGCACAAGGCCACCAGGCTCCACTACGACTTCAGGCTCGAGATGGCCGGCGTCCTCAAGTCGTGGGCGGTTCCCAAGGGCCCGTCGATGAATCCGGCTGACAAACGGCTCGCCGTGACGGTGGACGACCATCCCATCGAGTACATCAACTTCGAAGGAATCATCCCCGAGGGGAGCTACGGCGCCGGGCCGGTGGTCGTCTGGGACTCGGGCACCTACGAGCTGAGCGAGCCCGGCAACCCCGAGGTCCTGATCAGGTCCGGAAAATTCGGATTCGTCCTGAGCGGGAAAAGGCTCAAGGGGGCGTTCGCCCTCGCCAGGCTTGCAGGGGGGAAGACCGGAAAGGAGTGGCTCCTAATGAAGAAGAAGGACGCTCACTCCGATCCCTCCTGGACGCTCGTGAGCGACCTGACCCCCCAGCGGCTAAAACAACTGAAGACCAAGATGCCGCCCTGCGAGACAGCGTAGCGGGGAGTCAGAACTCCTT
>CAZXPE010000256.1:0-2680 GCA_964642915.1 uncultured bacterium
TTGGGCGAGCGGGCGCGCCGGACAGTGATGGAGCAGTTCGGGATCAGCCGCTTCGTTGCCGAGTGGGAGCAGATCCTCCAAGCTGCCGGCGATCGCGGATCACCGTCGCTTCCGGCTCTGGTTGAGATCCCGGCGCCTCCTGCCGTCACTTCTGAAGACTGCTCCCTCTTCGCCTGGAGCGCCGCCGACGTGGGGTGGGCCGTTGGTAGTTGCCGGCCTGACGAATTTCATCTGCTCGGGGTGAGGCTGGAGCGGCTCTCCCCAGAACGGTGGTGGGGAGAGCTGATCGCTTTTCGGAGTGACAGGCGCCGTCCGATGATCTGGCGGGGAATGACGGTCACCGCAGGGGAGGGCGATCATCTTTCGATGAGACTCCCCCCATGCGTCCAGGGACTGCCTTCCTTCTGGAGGGAGGATCTCTCCGAGTGGGTGGAGCGTGGAGTCCGGTCATTTCTCTCTGACACCGTTCGCCGCGAGGCGCCTCGTGGGATCCTGGAATCGCCGCTTCCTGACGGGATCGGACCGTTCGACGGGACGTGGATCGTTCCCGACGATGCCGATGCCCGGAGTTATCTCAGACGGGCCCGGCGCTACTGCTGGGCCTCAGGATTTGCTGAAGACAGAGTGGTTCTCGACCTTGGATGCGGAGTGGGGGACGGGAGCCGGCTTCTCGCTCGCCGAGCCAGGAGGGTGGTAGGGGTCGATTCAGACCATCGTGCAGCGAGTTTCGCCAACTTGAGCTATGGAGACGAGCGATTGGCTTTTCAGTCGGCCGACGCCGGACGCCTGCCGTTTGCGGGCGGGAGCTTTGGCCTGGTCGTAGCGGTCGGGCTGTCGTCCTCCTCCGACGGGTTCTTCGATGTTCTCGGCGAGGCGCTCAGGGTGCTCAGGCCTTCGGGCCGGCTGGCGCTCTCCTGCCGTCTGGAGGAACGAAAGACAGTCGCGGCGTGGCTCGAAGAGCGCTTTGAAGCGGTGACCTTCTGGGGGCAGCGACCGGAGCTGGGAAGGGCCGAGATCACCGACGAGTTTGCCATCGAAACACTGGGAGGAAACGACGAGTCATTTGTCGCCCTGGCAGAGTCGCCGAGACTCGAGAGCGCGGCAGGCGCCGGTGCCGCGTCGCCAGGCGAGGAGCTGTGGCGCTTCCCTGAACCTCTCCTGGCTCTTCACTCAGCCGTGGCCCCAGGGGCCAACGGCAAATAACCCACGCCCATCTCCCTTCTCCGCCTTCACACTTTCACGAGCCTTTTCCCTCGTGTTCGTCGGCCGGGTTTTTGTATAGCCGGAAGTCAGGACCTCGTCCAGGTACGGACTATAACTTTCGGCGTCCATCTCGTCGCTATCGCCGGAGGTTTGTGTGTCGGGAGAATCACGAGGTGCTGGGCGGCCAACTTGGCGAGTCTGGCGTCCAGGCTCGCGATCTATCCCGATGCCGGCTCAAGGGCGGCAAGAAATTCGGTCGGAGTAACGATCTTTACCCCGCGGAACTCTCGGAAGGGGAAGTGGCGGGTGTTGCCGGTAACCAGGTAGTCGGCCGAGGCCGCTACGGCACATTCGAGGACGCGGTTGTCCGGTGGGTCAGGGAGAAGCTGAAGGGTGAAGTCCGGAGTAATGAGGTGGGCGACAGCTTTGAGGCGGCGGATCGCCGCTCCGGCCTCCCGGCGGATGGCGATGAACTTCTCTCGATCGAGTACCTCCTCGTACTCAGCGAGAAGGGAGGGGGAAAGAAAGAGACTGACCTTCTTCTGGAGGGCAAGTTCGAGGAGGAGCGAAGGTCTGCCTGAGCGAAGAAGGCCTGAGACGATGACGTTCGTGTCGTAGACGACCCGGATCATGCCGTGCGCCGGGCGAATCCCCGCCGCACGCTCCGGACAATTCGGTCGATCTCGGCCATACTGAGCTTGTCGAGCCCTCGAGCCCTGGCAGCTTCGTGGAGCCGCTTGAGAACCGGGGGCTCCTTGAGACCAAGCACGGTGCGGAAGTAGTCTTCCACCCCAAGGATTACCACCTGCGGCTCCCCCTTCTTACTCACCAGAAAGCGCGCCCGTCCGGTTCGGGCGCGTTGCATGATCTGTCCGAAGCGGGTCCGGGCGGTGAGAGCTGGGACGGCTTTCGTCATCGGAACGGTTTCCTTTTTCATGGGTCCCTCCAAGACGGTCCCAACATATGAGAAACCAGGAGGACTGTCAAGAGCAGACGCGGAGTAGAGCACCCGTATTGACAGGGGGAAAAGGATGAAATGGAGGGGGAATCTGGTCGTCCCGCCTTTGTGATCCCAGGGGCGACGCCAGAACCTGATTACCGCCATCCTGGACCTCAACAAAGGCCGAAAGATGGGGCGGGGGAGATGGGCTTCTTCGCCCCTCTTCTATCTTCACGCTTTCGTTGCGGACCGCCTTTCCTTCGGCGGGGCGGAAAAAATTGCCTGCCCCTCCGGCCTCAAGCCGCGCCTTTCCTGATCTCGATGGTTCCATCAAGGAATCGGGGCTCATATTTTCAGCGAGTTGAGCGGCGTCGCCTCCTCCATTCTCAGCCGCGCACTTCAAGCTGACTCTGATCACCTTGTCGGCGGAGATGGACATTGCCATCCAGCCGGCTTCTTGGCGATCGTGAGCGTGCTACAATGAGGACGCTGGCGAGGTGGACGGCACAGTTCGAAAGATAACAATGTGGAGGAGAA
>CAZXPE010000257.1:0-2674 GCA_964642915.1 uncultured bacterium
GTTCCAACGGTACGGCGTCGAGCTGCTCCGCCGCCTGTCGAGCCAGAAGCCGCTCTCGGCCGACCCGGCGCTGGCGGGGTTTGCCGTGGTCCTCCAGTGGGTCAAGCCCAACGGCCTTCCCCGCCAGGCACAGCCTGACGTGCTCGAAACTCTCGCGCTATTCGCTGACAAAGAGACGACGTCGGGGTTCCTAGAACGAAAGCTGCCGCCAGCAGAGTTTCTCTCGAAAGCGCTGATCTTCGGCTTCGACGGCAAGCAAGAGCTGGGGCGGCTTCCAATCGAGCTGGCGGACCATCAGGAAGAGCAACCTCCCGCCTGCTCGCCCTGATCAACAGCAGCAGAGGCAAGCTTTCGAGCAGACGCACTGCTCGGGCCGGCAGACGGGCACGCAACAGTTGCAGCAGGCCCCGGAGGCTCGGGAAGCCTCGATCTCGTACACCTCTCCGCGAAGCGCCTCGGATCCCTCCTTCACCATCAGAGGGATCATCGTGAGGGCCGCCACCGGGTCGGCCCACCACCATCCCCAGAGGGCGTTGGCCCCCAGCCCCATTACGAGAGAGAGCGAGAGGAACGAGCAGATCGCTGTCTCCATTGCGTCGGCCTCAAGGGCGCGGCTTCCAAGGGCACGCGCCACCCGGAGCTTTGTCCAGGCAAGGAGCGGCATCAGGATCAGCGAGACGACCGCCAGGGCGAGCCCCAGCGGGCTCTCCTCGGGCCGCTCCTCGTTCCAGAGTTTCCGCCCCGACTCATATGTGACATAAGCAGCCAGGAGGAAGAACGTGACCCCCACGAAGCGGAGGGCCCGGCGCTCCGCCTGCTCCGTGTCCGCGCACTCGCCGTGGTTGTGAGCCACCTCCACCCTAAGCCGCCAGAGGAGCATCGAGCCTGCCACCACTTCGATGATGGAGTCGAGGCCGAACCCCACCAGAGCGATTGAGCCGGCCAGGAGCCCCGCGCCGATGGCGATAACCGCCTCTATGCTGTTCCACCCTACGGTGAGGTATTCGAGGCGGATCCCTTTTTTGAGGAGCGAGGTTCGATCCGAGGCCTGGCTCATGACCGTGGCGCCCAGGCGGCACGCGCGAGCATGGCGGCGGTGGCCAGGGTGATCAGGAAGAAGATGGCGGCGCCGAGGATCATCGGGATCTCAATCCCACCCGGGAGGGGGACAGTTGGGACCGTGGGGGCGAGCATAACTCGCCCGACTCCAAAGGCCCGAAATGCCACGAGGAGGGTGAGAATCCGGCAGAACCAGAGATACCCTCTGCCTCTGTGGCCTCGGGCGATAAGCCAGGGAAAGAGCAGGATGAAGATCGCGCCGAGAACAAACCAGATGGTCCCCCGACCAATGCCGAGGCCACGCGTGGCCAGGTAGACGCCCCCAACCCAGTAAACAATCCCGTAGGCCAGATAAGCCCACGCAGCCTGCTTAAACCGCTCCTCACGCGTCGCCATCCGCTACCCCATCGGGCGAAAGCGGGCGCCCCACTTCTCCTTCACTTCCCGGAGGAGATCCTGCGTGATCACCGACAGGCCAGAAGAGCGCGCGTAGGCCTCCACGCCTTTGACCACCATCCCGCGGGCGAAGGACGGAATGGCGTTCAACCGCTCCTTGGCGGCGTCTTCCCAGACCATCTCCGAGCTCACCTCGATCCCAAAGGTCTGCTCAGCGGGGAGGTCGATGAGCTGGCCACCGTGACCTCCGGGCTGGTAGCCGCAGGCAGGGTCCTCGGCCAGGTAGTCGCCGTAGGTCGCGTAGGCGCGGCAGCGGCAGCCGCTGCAGATCTCTCTGAACTCGCATGTCCCGCAGCGCCCTCCGAGCATGGGCTCGCGAAGGTCGTTGAAGATCTTCGCCTCGCTCCAGAGATCGGCGAAAGAGGCGCTGCGAAGGTTCCCGGCTGAGACCGGCATGTAGGGGCACGGCGTCACATCACCTCCGGGGGTGATGCGGCAGTAGTATTTCCCCGCGGGACATGAGCCGTGGGCGTAATTCCTGAGGAGAGGAGAGGCCGGGTCCAGCTCCCAGATGATCCGGCGAAAGTGAGGCGCGCACTTGGCCCCGACCAAGAGGTCTCCCACTCCTTGAGCCCTCGCCAGATAGGTCAGGACCTTTTCGTACTGCTCCGGCGGCATGTCAGTCAGACGCTCGCCTCTGCCCGTCCGGACCAGGAAGAAGAAGTTCAAGGCCTTGGCTCCGAGCTCTCCGGCCCGGTTTATCATCGCCGGAATCTCCTCGGCGTTCCAGTCAGTGACCGACATGTGAAGCGAGAAGTCCAGCCCCTCATCCCTGAGGACTCCGGCGGCGCGTACCGCGCCCTCCCACGCGCCGGGGAAGTGGTGGAAGTCGTCGTGGCGCTTGGCGTCAATCGAGTCGAGGCTCAGGGAGGCGCCCACCACGCCGTGCTGTCGCATCAGCTTCGCCTGCTCCTCCCTGAGGAGGACCCCGTTGGTCCCGAGGACGACGGTGAACTTCTTCTCGGCGGCGTATCCGGCGATATCGAAAAAGTCTTTCCTCAGCAGCGGCTCGCCCCCCGTCAAGATCAGGAAGACATTAGGGTTGACGACAGCGATCTCGTCGATGACCCGCCGGCACTCCTCGGTGGAAAGCTCCCCCGAGGCGTCGGCCCCCGGGAAGGCGCTCATATAGCAGTGGGCGCAGAGGAGGTTGCACCGC
>CAZXPE010000258.1:0-2650 GCA_964642915.1 uncultured bacterium
GGATGTATGAGCGCGCGTGGGCGGTGACGCGCTCCGGATCGGCGGAGAACGACCTACCGCTCTGGACGATCACTTGGTTCAGAGGGTTCAGCGCCACGTCAACCACAGGGGCGAAGTTCCAGTTCACTCCCGCCTCGCTCAGCATTCCACCGATTAGCCGCGCCTCGGTCTCTGTCAGGGAAAGATCGTCTCTCTCTCTCCCAGCTCGCTGTGGCTCAGTGTCGGCGGGTATCCGGCCCGGGGGGAGAGGCGCATCACCTGGCCCCCTTCGGCGTCCACTGCGATCAGGAGCAGGCGGCCGGCGCAGTCTCTCGCAAGAGCCTGAAGATCTCGAGTCAGCCTGGTCACCTGAACGGGATCCACGATGTTCAGCGGCTCGCCGGTGGCGACTGAGCGCTCGAAGAGGACCAGTCCGCCTACTTGAAGGTCGCAGACCAGATGGCGAACCTCCTCGTTTCCCTCGACCTGGGTCCCCCTGAAGCCGACGAGCAAAAGCCGGCCGGGCGGGGCGGAGAGCGGAGGAGGCTCAGGCAGCCTGATCGCTGCGCAGCCGGTCAGTAAGAATAAGAAGCCGAGGAGAAGCTTTCGGGCTGCAATCGGGTCACCTGCCACGGGCGGCTTCGACGATGCGGCGCACCCGGTCGGCGTCCACAGGGTTTGAGAGTCTCCCGTCGCGCTTGATCCATGTGCCGACGATGACGCCGTCTGCCACAGAGAGGATCCCGGCTATGCTCTCAGGGGTCACGCCGCTCCCGACCAGGAGCGGCACCTCACTGACCGCCGAGCGGACGCGCTTGACGTCCTCCAGCGACGTTTCCTCCCCCGTCGCCTTTCCGGAGACGACGAGGGCATCGGCGAGCCCTCGGAGGATGCAATCCCTCGCCTCCCGCTCAAGCTCCACGGGGGCGAGGGGAGTCCCGTGCTTTGCCTGGACGTCTGCGAAGATCTTCACGTCCGCCCCGAGGAGGCGGCGGTCGCGGAGGGTCGAGTAAGCGTCGGATTGAATGATTCCCTGGTCAGCCACGACAGCGCCCACGTGGATGTTGACGCGTATGAAGCGCGCTCCGGTGGCAGCGGCGACCGCCAGCCCTGACCGGGCGTCGTTCTTCAGGACGTTGACTCCGACGGGGAGAGGGACCACCCGCCTGACCTCGGCTACGACAACAGTCATCGCCGCCACAGTCGCAGCCTCCACACGTCCCGCAGTGAACGGAACGTCGCCGTAGTTCTCCACCAGGACGGCGTCCATCCCACCCGATTGGAGAACGCGGGCGTCTTCGACGGCCCGCCTGATGACCTGGGCCATCTCACCGCCCCATCGGGGGCTTCCCGGCAGCGGCAGGAGATGGACCATGCCGATCAACGCCTTCGGGACGCCGAGGATTTCTTGAAGGCTCATTCCGTTCGCTCCCCGCCGCGATTCTACCACGGCCTTCACGCGCTCCGCCTCCGGGCCTTTTGGGGAGCGCGTGTTGTGTTGCAGGGGACGAGCGGGTATAGTGAAGAGGCTTTTTAAAGCCGTTATGACTCGATCACGGATCTTTTACGGCTGGTGGGTCGCCGGGGCGTTTGTCCTCATCATCTTCCTTTCCACCGGAGTGCGCTTCACGGTCGGCCCGTTTTTGAAGCCCATTGTCTCGGACCTTGGCGTGGACCGCGGCAGCTTCTCGCTGGTGATCGCGCTCTCCATGTTCCTGTTCGGGGCGGTCATGCCGGCAGTCGGCCGTCTGGTTGACCGCTACGGCCCCCGCCTCGTCGTCGTGGGAGGCGGAATCCTTCTCGCGGGGGCGCTGGCGGCGACCGGGATGGCGGCCACTCTCTGGCACCTCACCCTCTTCTACGGGATCCTGGTGGCCGTGGGGTTTGCCGCCACGGGGCACGTCGTCGCCTCTGCTGTCCTCACCCAGTGGTTCGTCGTCCGTCGCGGTCTCGTCGTGGGGCTCCTCTCGGGCGCCTCTATGAGCGGGATGACGATCCTCACTCCTCTCGCCATGTGGCTCATTCTCCTGCTCGGGTGGCGCGGGACGTACTGGGTGCTGGCTGCCGCGGCTCTTGTCCTGATCGTTCCGCTTGGGCTCTGGGTCGTGCGCGACAGGCCGGAGAGAATGGGTCTTGCTCCCGACGGGCTTCCGTCAAACCCTGTAGAAATCGCCGCCTCTGCCGCCGCAGTTGAGGAGGCCGAGAGGACGACCATGAGCGAAGCCGCGCGGACCTGCTCCTTCTGGCAGCTCGTGGGCGGGTTCTTCGGGTGCGGCTTTTCCATGAACCTGATCTCAGCCCACGGCGTTCCGATGCTCACCGACCACGGCTTTCACCCGATGACCGCCGCCTCAGCCCTGGGGCTCCTCGGCGCCGTCAGCATCGGCGGCGCAACGCTTCTCGGCTTTCTCTCAGACCGTTACGGCAGGAGGCTGATCCTGGGGATCATCTATGCCGTCCGCGCCGTCGTGTTCGCGGGCCTCGTGCTCGTCGGAACCACCGGAAACCTCCTGACGGTGGTCGTAGTCGGCGGGATCGGCTGGTCGGGGAGCATGGCGATGACCTCAGCCCTCACCGCCGACCTCTTCGGCCGCTACTCAGTCGGCTCGATCTTCGGGATGGTCTTCTTCTCCCATCAGGTCGGCGCGGCACTGGGCTCGTGGCTCGGAGG
>CAZXPE010000259.1:0-2640 GCA_964642915.1 uncultured bacterium
GCGGGCGGCTGACGCCTCGGGAGATCGTGTTCTACGAAGACGTCCTCTCGGAGTTGCAGGACGCCGGGGTAAAGTTCCTGGTGGTGGGGGCCGTGGCGATGAACCTCCACGGGGTTCCCCGGATGACGGCTGACCTCGATCTGCTGGTCGAACTGTCGGAGCCGAACCTCGCTGCGCTCGTCAGGGCACTCGACGCGCTGGGGTACAAGCCGAAACTCCCGGTTCCTGCCGGCTCGCTGTAAAGAGATGCTCGAGGGCGGCGGATTCCGCTACGTGCTTGATGACGAGCAGATCCTGAAATACCTGGAGGTGCCCGTCGAGCAGCGGCTGGAGTGGCTCGAGGAGGCGAACCGGCTCATTTTTGCCGCGACGCCACCGAGGAACCGGGAGATCCGGGAGAAGTTCCGGCGGGGGGAGATCTAGCAGGCGCCATGGCGGGGAAAGGGCGGGAGCTGATCGAGCGAGTCTGGGCCGGAGAGAAGCTCATCTTCGACGGCGGCTACGGCACAATGCTCTTCGCCGCCGGGCTAAAGGAGGGCGCCTGCCCCGAGCTCTGGAACGATACCCGTCCGGAAGTGGTCAGCGGCCTTCACAGGGAGTATTTCAACGCGGGCTCTGACTTCGTCGAGACGAACACCTTCGGCGGCACCCGGCTCAAGCTTGGCGAGTACGGGCTCGGCGACCGCATCCGCGAGCTGAACGAAAAGGGCGCGCGCCTGGCAAGAGAGGCCTGCCCGCCCGGGAAGTGGGTGGCAGGCTCCATCGGCCCCACCGGCCGTCTCCCCATCGAGTACGAGCCTCTGGGAGACATGACAGACGAGGCGTACTTCGAGAGCTTCAAGGAGCAGGCAGAGGCCCTCGCCGAGGGGGGAGTGGATCTTCTGGCCGTGGAGACGATGATGTTCCCCCAGGAAGCCGCGGCAGCGATCAGGGCGTGCAAGGCGGCGGCGGACCTGCCTGTCATGGCGACGATGTTCTTTCAATACGAGGAGGCGAACGACCGCGACCGCACCATGTGGGGACAAAGCCCCGCTGAGGTCGCGGCGGCCCTGCTCGGCGCCGGCGCTGAGATCGTCGGGATGAGCTGCGGCCGCGGCCCGGACCGCGCCATCGTCATCATCCGTGAGATGAGGGCGGCGACCGCCGCGCCCCTCGTCGCCTACCCGAACGCGGGGCTTCCCGTCACGAAGGACGGCGCCGTGACCTATGAGCTGGGGCCGGAGGAGATGGCGCGCCACTACCCTGATCTCCTCGACGCCGGGTGCGACATCGTCGGAGCCTGTTGCGGCTCCACCCCAGAGCACATACGCCTCATAGCCGAGGTGGTGCGACGCCGCAGCGCGTCCGGCGCGCGAGGCTAGCCTGTGAAGATCGTTCGCTCCCGCCGCCAGTGAGAGCGGAGAGCGTCTTTCTCGTCGGGTTCATGGGCGCGGGGAAATCCGCGGTGGGGCGCCTGCTGGCCAAGCGACTCGGCTTCCGCTTCGTTGAGACCGACGAGGTGATCGCGGCACGGGAAGGGCGCTCGATCCCCGAGATCTTTGCCGGGAAGGGCGAGCCGTATTTCCGCGCTCTGGAAGCTGAAGTGCTCGAGTCTCTGAAGACAGGGCGCGGCGCCGTCATCGCGACGGGAGGCGGCCTGCCGTGTCGCGAGGGCGCCATGGAGGCCTTGAAGGACCTCGGCGTTGTCGTGTGGCTCTCGGGGGAGTTCGAGACGCTCTACGAGCGGGGTCTTCGCGGAGGCAGGCGGCCGATGCTGGAGAACCGCTCCAGGGAAGAGGCGGAGGCGCTCTACCGGGAGCGGGAGCCGTACTACCGCAAGGCGGACCTCACTGTGGACACCACCCGAGCGGGCGTTGACGCTGTCGTGGACAGGATCGTGTCGTGGCTCGGCGAGAGCCGGAGACGAAGGCGCCGATAAATAGTCCTTTGAGTTTGCCGTTAAGAGGCGTACACTTACATCGTCTGCTTTGGTCAAGAGGGTCGGTGTAGACCCCGCCTCTCAGACCTCGCCTCCGAGGCACTTCTTCCGCGTGTTGGGGCGTGAACAGGAGCGGAAGAGTATCGCCCCGCGCACTGGCGCGGGACGCAAAAGGAGGCGCCCCATGGCGTCCAAGTTGTACGTTGGCGGCTTGTCCTATTCCACCACCACCGAGGGCCTTCGGGAGTTCTTCGGCCAGTGCGGGACCGTTGAATCAGCGACGGTTGTCACTGATAAGTTCTCCGGCAGGTCGCGAGGCTTCGGCTTCGTTGAGATGGCCACGAGCGAGGAGGCCCAGAAGGCGATCGCCGAGCTGAACGGCAAGGATCTCGACGGCCGGAGACTCATGGTGAATATTGCCAACCCCCAGGCTCCCCGCTCGGGGGGCCGCCCGGGCGGCGGAGGAGGTCGGAGGGAGTTCGGTGGTGGTGGCGGCGGTGGCGGTCACCGTCGTCCCCCACGCTGGTAAGCCAAAACTGAGCCGCGTCGAGCCATCAGCGGTCAGCTTTCAGCCTCAGGCTGATTGCTGACCGCTGTTCGCTTTTTATCCCATGATCCTGTCGTAGCGGCCGTAGCCGCGGGCGCGCTCCCCCCGGTGCGGTCGCATCCTCGGTCCTCTCCCCTGGGGGGAGAGGAGGAAACCGGTGAGGGGATTATTCCTC
>CAZXPE010000260.1:0-1629 GCA_964642915.1 uncultured bacterium
CCCGCCATAACGAAGAAGGGGCGCTTTGAGAAGTCCACGGCAGTCACGTCATCGGGGACGATCTCTGCGCCGAACCGCTCAGCCTGCTTCCTCATGGTCTCCATCAGCTCGGGGCCCATTATTCCCTCAGCGAAGCCTGGGTAGTTCTCCACAAGAGTGGTCAGCATGAGCTGCCCCCCGGCCTGAACCCCGGAAAAGAGGAGCGGGGAAAGGTTCGCCCGGGCCGTATAGATTGCTGCCGTATAGCCGGCCGGCCCCGATCCGATCACGATCACTTTCCGCGTCGCTGCCATGTCGCGTTTCTCCCCCAGTGAAAAGTCAGCCGCTTAATAAGATACGCGCCGGGCCTCCTGGGATTCAAGTCGCTCAGACGCCCAGGATAGGTCCCAGCTCGTCCAGGTCTCCGATCACGTACTCGGGAGCCGGGAGCCCCTCCGGAAGCCCCTCACCGCCTCGGTTGATCCACGCCGCGTCCATCCCCACCCCCTTCGCCCCAGCCACGTCAACGTCAGCCCTGTCACCCACGAACAGCGCCTCGCGAGCGGTTATCCTCATCAGGGAAAACGCCTCCTGGAAGATCGCGGGCTCCGGCTTCCGCCACCCGACACTGTCTGAAATCACCACCGTCTCAAAGATCCCGCTTATTCCTTCACGATCGAGGATCAGGCGGATGGTCGGGGAATAGTCGAAGTTGGAGACAAGGCCGATTCTGTATCGGCCTGAGAGGCGGCGCAGCAGCGCACGGTGAGCATCCGGGAAGACTGCGGCCCTGGATAGCTCGACCTTGTGGGTGGCGAGGAGAGTCTCGATCGCGCCGGGACGGAGAGAGGCCGGGTCGAGATCCAGCAGGCGGAAGAAAATCCCAAACCGCTCGCGGGCCGAGACCTCCCGGTAAGTGGACGACCTCATCTTCTCGGCCTCCTGCCAGCTTCCGAGGAGAGCCTCGTAGAAGCGTGGAAGATCCACATGGGGGGCGTACCGCGTGAACACTTGGTGAAGGCGCCCCGCTGTTGAGCGGGCGGTCTTCCCGTTGACGTTTATCTCGGGGAGGCGGTCCCTGTCGAAGAGCACCAGAGTATCGAAAAAATCAAAAAGGACCGAGGAGTAGCTCATCAGAGAGACTCGACAAAGACGGCGTGGACCTCTTTAGGACCGTGAACCCCGCGCGTCAGCGTCAGCTCGATGTCTGCCGTCCTGCTCGGCCCCGTGATGAAGTTGATCATCGCCCCCGACATCGTCGTCCCAGGATCAGCGTGGAGAGCCTCCAGGATCACGCCGACCTGCTCCAGGCTCTCCACCAGAGCCGTCCTGCCGAAGATCGCCACGTGGCAGGGCGGAAGGAGCGAGGTCGAGCGCGGCCTTCCCTGCCCCGAAATAAGGATCAACGTCCCCGTCTCTGCCAGCGCCAGGTTAGCCCCGGTGATGCCGATCTCAGCCTCAGCCGCCGCGCTCCGGTAGCCCGCGCGCGCCTCCTCGCTCGGGTCACAGCAGGCCGCCACCTCCAACCCGCTCGCCCTCAGCCCGGAAACCAGGTCGGCGCCCAGCGCCTCCCCATCCCAAGCGACGGCTCGCCGCGCGCCGCGAGAGGAAGCGATCCGACCGACAAGGGCAGCGGCCTCATCCATCCGG
>CAZXPE010000260.1:1639-2601 GCA_964642915.1 uncultured bacterium
CCCGGTGGAACGAGCCGCCGACGTTCTCAAACTCCATTCTGAACCGCTCAAGCGCCTGAGGCCACCTCTCGGCCATCTCACGACGTAAAGCCAGGGCGGCTCCGCGCGGATCAACCGGGCGCTCCGCCGGGAGCGCGGGGAAAAGACCGGCGGTCTTTCTTGCCTCCCTGCGAACCCGACCGAGGAACTCGGACCGCGTCGTCATCTCCCGCCGTCCAGCTCCCTCCACCGCTCAGCAAACGTCCTCTTAGCCACGCGAGGGAGATCACGGTGCCTGGTCCACCTGCGATAAAGAAACGGGAAAAGCGCGCGGGCGATCCGCGCTAAAGAGACGGAGAGCCTGAAGAGGGCCGGCGCCTCAAGCAGCCGCGCATACGTTTTAAAAATGACGCGCTCAGACCAAGGGGCGGTCCCCTCGCTGGCAAGGCGCTCTCTGAGATCCACCAGCATCTTGGGGATCCGAATCCTGACTGGACAGACCTCCTCGCACGCCCCGCAGAGCGAGGAGGCGTGGGCAAGCTCCCTGACCGATTCGCGCCCCCTGAGCATCGCCGTCAAGAGAACTCCGATGGGGCCCGGATAGGTGTGGCCGTAGGCGTGGCCACCGATCTGGCGATATACAGGGCAGACATTGAGACAGGCGCCGCACCGAAGGCAGTAGAGCGCTTCCCTCAGGGGGCCGGCGATCTGGTTCACCCTGCCGTTGTCCATGAGGATCAGGTGGAACTCCCCGGGCCCGTCCAGCTCAGCCTTCCGGCGCGGGCCTCTCACGAGCGTCGTATAGACGGAGAGCTTCTGACCAGTGGCGCTACGCGCCAGTATCGCCAGGAAGACCATGAGGTCCGACATCGACGGGATCACCTTCTCAACCCCCATGAGGGCCACGTGGATCCGCGGCAGCGAGGTCACCATCCTCCCGTTCCCCTCGTTGGTGACGATGACGATAGTTCCGGTCTCAGCCA
>CAZXPE010000261.1:0-2600 GCA_964642915.1 uncultured bacterium
GAGAAAGGAAATTACGGCAGGGGGGAGGGGAGGTCTGAGCGGCCCATGAGGTAGAAATCTATGCCGCGGGCGGCGGATCGGCCTTCGGCGATCGCCCATACGACGAGCGACTGTCCCCGCTGCATGTCCCCGGCGGTGAAGACTCCCGGCACTGAAGTCATCCAGTCACCGTCACGCCAGACGTTGCCTCGCTCCGTGATTTTGACACCGAGCTGCTCAAGCATCCCCGAGCGCTCCGGGCCGATGAACCCGAGCGCGAGGAGCACCAGATCGCATTCAAGAGTGAACTCAGTGCCTGGGAGATCTTTGAAGGCGAGGCGGCCGTTGTCCCGCGTCATCTCGACCTCAATGGCCTCAAGCGCCCTCACGCGCCCCTGCTCGTCGCCGATGAAGCGCTTTGTGGAGACCGAGAAGAGGCGCTCGCCCCCTTCCTCGTGGGCTGAGGCGGTGCGGTAGATGTTCGGCCACTCGGGCCACGGGTTGTCGGACGCCCGCTGGTCCGGCGGCCGCGGCAGGATCTCGATCTGGTGTACTGAGATTGCGCCCTGACGATGGGCGGTCCCCAGGCAGTCGGCACCGGTGTCGCCGCCGCCGAGGATCACGACGCGCCTCCCCTCGGCGGTGATGAACTTATCGTCAGGGATTGAGTTACCCTCGCACCATCTGTTCTGGAGAGGCAGATACTCCATGGCGAGGTGTATCCCTTTCATCTCACGCCCCGGAACCGTCAGGTCTCGCGACCAGCCGACACCTCCCGCGAGGAGGATCGCGTCGAAGCCCTTCCTGAGATCATCCACAGGGACGTTCACCCCCACGTGGCAGTTTGTCTTGAAGGCGATTCCCTCGGCCTCCATCTGGGCGAGGCGCCGGTCTATGGCGCGCTTCTCCAGCTTGAACTCGGGGACCCCGTAGCGCAGGAGGCCGCCGATCCTGTCGGCTCTCTCGAAGACGGTGACCCAGTGGCCAGCGCGATTGAGTTGCTGGGCGGCAGCGAGTCCCGCCGGCCCTGAGCCGACGACTGCCACCTTCTTGCCGGTTCTCACGGCGGGCGGCTCTGGCTTGATCCACCCCTCGTCCCAGGCGCGCTCGACGATCGCAAGCTCGATGGCCTTGATCGTCACAGGATCGCTGGTGAGCCCGAGGACGCAGGAGCCCTCGCACGGCGCCGGGCAGAGCGTCCCGGTGAGCTCGGGGAAGTTGTTCGTCGCATGGAGCCGGGCGATGGCATCCCTCCACCTGTCGCGGTAGACGAGGTCGTTCCAGTCGGGGATGATGTTCCCGAGCGGGCACCCACGGTGGCAGAATGGGACGCCGCAGTCCATGCAGCGCGCCCCCTGCTCTCTGAGGGTCTCGGCGGGCCAGGGAAGCATGACCTGCTTCCAGTCACGGAGCCGCTCGTCGACGGGCCGGTAGGGCTGCTTGTCGCGCTTGTACTCGATGAAGCCGGTGACCTTACCCATGCGCCGCTTCCATGACCGCCTCATCGGCCGAGATTCCTGTCTCCTGCGCCTTTTTGATCGCTGCCAGAATGCGTTTGTAGTCCTTGGGCATCACCTTCACGAACCTGGACTGCACGGTCTCCCAGTTGGCGAGGATCTTCTCAGCCACAGTGCTCTGGGTGTGGCGGACGTGCCGGCTCAGGAGGTCTTTCACCGTCTCGACGTCCTCGGAGTCAACCAGCGGCTCAAGCTCCACCATTCCGAGGTTCGAGCGCCGCTTGAAGTCGCCGGCCTCGTCGAGGACATAGGCGATCCCGCCCGACATCCCTGCGGCAAAGTTGCGCCCCGTCGTGCCGATGACCACTACGCGGCCGCCGGTCATGTACTCGCAGCCGTGGTCCCCTACGCCCTCGACGACGGCGTGGGCGCCGCTGTTCCTCACGGCGAACCGCTCACCGGCGACGCCGCGGAAGTACGCCTCTCCGCCGGTGGCCCCGTAGAGGACCACGTTCCCTACGAGGATGTTTTCCTCGGGGACAAAGGTTGATTCGCGCGGCGGATAGACGATGATCTTCCCTCCTGAGAGCCCTTTGCCCAGGTAGTCGTTGGAGTCCCCCTCCAGGATGAGCGTGACCCCCCGTGGGACGAAGGCGCCGAAGCTCTGCCCCGCCGACCCCGTGAAATGGATGCGGATCGTGTCCTCCGGGAGCCCTTCCCCGCCGTACCTCCTCGTGATCTCGTACCCAAGGATAGTTCCGACGGTTCGGTTCACGTTCCTGATGGGGAGGCGGATGTCAACCGGAGCGCGGCGCTCAAGGGCCTCCTGGCAGAGGGGGACGATGGTTGTCATGTCGAGCGACTTCTCAAGCCCGTGGTCCTGCTCGCGCACTTTTCTGATCGCCACCTCGGGACCCATCCTGGGTTGGTAGAGTATCTGGGAGAAGTCGAGCCCTTTGGCCTTCCAGTGATCTACGGCCTTCCTGACATCGATCCTGTCAACGCGGCCGATCATTTCGTCCATGGTCCTGAAGCCGAGCTTAGCCATGTACTCCCTGACCTCCTCCGCTAAAAAGCGGAAGAAGTTTTCGACGTGCTCGGGCTTCCCCGCGAACTTCTTCCTGAGTTCAGGGTCCTGGGTGGCGACCCCCACGGGACAGGTGT
>CAZXPE010000262.1:0-2599 GCA_964642915.1 uncultured bacterium
CCTTCGACACCCTCTACGCCGAGGGGCAGCGGCGCTACGTGGAGAGCCTCTCGGCCTACGCCCGGCAGTTCCTGGAGCAGATGGAGAAGCCGGACGTGGACTCGATCGAGGGGCTCTCTCCGGCGATCTCCATCGAGCAGAAGACCACCTCCAAGAACCCCCGCTCCACTGTCGGTACTGTCACAGAGATCTACGACTACTTGAGAGTGCTCTTCGCCAGGATCGGGGTCCCCCACTGCCCCTCGTGCGGCCGCGTGATCTCAGCCCAGACGGTCCAGCAAATGGTGGACCGGGTCCTTACTCTGCCGCCGGGAGCGAAGCTCATGGTCCTGGCTCCCGTGGTCCGCGGCAGGAAAGGGGAGTACAAAAAGCTTTTCTTCGACTTTCGCCGCCAGGGGTACGCCCGAGTCAGGGTGAACGGCCAGCTCCGCGATCTCTCGGAGGAGATCGACCTCGACAAGAAACGGAAGCACACGATCGAGGTGGTGGTGGATCGGCTTGTAGTGAAAGACGGTCTGGCGAGTCGCCTGGCGGACTCGCTGGAGACCGCTCTCAGGCTCGCCGGCGGCGTCGTCCAGGTGGAGGCGCTGGATGGCGCCGCGTTCCTCTTCTCAGAGCGCCTTGCGTGCGCGAAGTGCGGGGTGTCGTTCCCCGAAGTCTCTCCGCGCATGTTCTCCTTCAACAGCCCCTACGGCGCCTGCCCCGAGTGCGGGGGGATCGGGACCCGGTACGAGCTGGACCCTCAGCTTATCGTCCCCAATCCCTCCAGGACGCTCAGGGGAGGGGCGCTGGCCCCGTGGGCCGGCCGTGAGTCGGTCTATTTCAGACAGACGCTTCAGGTGCTGGCCAAACGCCATCGCTTCAGCCTGGAGACGCCGTGGGGAAAGCTCGGGAAGCCGATTCGCGAGCTGATCCTCCACGGCGCCATGCCTGCCGCCGTGCCTGCCGGCAGGCAGGGCAGGCAGGAGGCTGACGGCGGATGGGAAGGAGTGCTCAAGGTTCTGAACCGGCGTTACAAGGAGACGCTATCAGAGGAGACGCGCCAGGAGATCGAGCGCTTCATGTCCCTCCGTGACTGCCCGGCCTGCAAGGGCTCTCGCCTTAGACCTGAGAGCGCGGCGGTCACTATCGCCGACCACTCCATCGCCGGCGTCGTCCGGCTCACAGTAAAGGATGCGGCGCGCTTCTTCGAGACCGTGAAGCTCTCAGAGAGGGAGGAGCTGATCGCTAAGCGGGTGCTCAAAGAGATCCGTGAGCGCCTCGGCTTTCTCCAGAACGTCGGGCTTGACTACCTTACGCTGGACCGCCCCGCAGCCACGCTGTCGGGAGGAGAAGGGCAGCGGATTCGCCTCGCCACCCAGATCGGCTCGAGCCTGGTCGGGGTCCTCTACATCCTCGACGAGCCGTCGATCGGACTCCATCAGCGCGACAACCGCCGGCTGCTGGAAACCCTCAAGCGTCTCCGCGACCTTGGCAACACGGTCCTCGTTGTCGAGCACGACGAGGAAACGATCAGGTCAGCGGATTACGTCATCGACCTGGGACCCGGGGCCGGCGAGCTGGGCGGCCACGTGGTCGCGGTGGGAACTCCTGACGAGATTGTGGCCAATCCGGCCTCGCTGACAGGAAAGTATCTGGCGCGCGAGCTGAAGATCCCGATCCCAGAGCGCCGGCGAAAGCCTAACGGGAAGTTCATCACCATCCACGGGCCGCGCGAGCACAACCTGAAGGGGATGGCCGTCAGGATCCCCCTCGGGACATTCACGTGCATCACCGGCGTCTCCGGCTCTGGGAAGTCCACACTGGTCAACGACATCCTCTACCGGGCGCTCGCTCAGATGCTCCATCGCTCCCAGGAGCGGCCGGGGGATCACGACAGGATCGAGGGGGCAAAGAATATAGATAAGGTCATCGACATCGACCAGTCGCCGATAGGCAGGACTCCCCGCTCTAATCCCGCCACCTACACCGGTGTTTTCACCTTTATCCGCCAGCTTTTCGCCAGGACTCCGGATGCCCGGATGAGCGGCTACAGGCCGGGGCGCTTTTCATTCAACGTCAAAGGGGGGCGCTGCGAGGCGTGCCAGGGAGACGGCCTGGTGAAGATCGAGATGCACTTCCTCCCTGACGTCTATGTCACCTGCGAGGTCTGCAAGGGGAAGCGCTACAATCGCGAGACGCTGGAGATCCGCTACAAAGGCAAGAACGTCGCCGACGTGCTCGGGATGACCGTCCACGAGGCGCTCGCCTTCTTCGACCCTGTGCCCGTGATCAAGCAGAAGCTCCAGACCCTCCACGACGTGGGGCTCGATTACATCCGCCTCGGCCAGTCAGCCACGACGCTCTCGGGAGGGGAGGCCCAGCGGGTGAAGCTGGCGACCGAGCTTTCGCGCCGCGCCACGGGCCGGACCCTCTACATTCTTGATGAGCCGACAACGGGTCTTCACTTCGCAGACATCCAGCGGCTTCTGGACGTCCTGAACCGTCTCGTCGATCAGGGGAACAGCGTGGCCATCATCGAGCACAACCTTGACGTGATCAAGACCGCCGACTGGATCATCGATCTCGGGCCCGAGGGAGGTGACGAGGGCGGCCGCGT
>CAZXPE010000263.1:0-2595 GCA_964642915.1 uncultured bacterium
TCAAACCGATCCCCCCCGAGCCCCTTGCCGAGAGCCTGAAGCGGATCCTCGAAGCTGAGGGGGTGCCGTTTGAGCTCGCCGCCATGCCGATCCTGGTGCGCGCCGCGGAGGGAAGTCTTCGGGACGCGCTTTCGCTCCTGGATGCCGCCCTTGCCTACGGCGGCGGTCGGCTTGAGGGAGAGACCCTGGCGCGCCTTCTGGGAGCGAGCGCGCCGGCTCAACTCCGCGCCCTGGTCTCAGCGCTATTGTCCGCTGACGCAGCGTCGGCGCTGGAAGGGATCGACAGCGCCGTCCGCGAGGGGCTGGACCCGGCCGGCCTATGCCGGGAGGTGGTGGAGGCGGTCCGCCGGCTTCTGGTCGTCAAGGCGGCGCCGGGCGTCTCCCTTCCCGATCTCACGCCGGCCGAGGTCGAGGAGCTGAGAAGCGAGGCGGAGCGGGTGAGCGTTGAGGAGCTTCTGTTCATCCTCAAAGCGTTCCTTGAAGCCGATGCCGAGCTGCGCCGGTCGCCCCACCCGCGGGTGGAACTGGAGATTGCCGCAGTGCGGGCCGCCCGGAGACCGGCCCCGATGGCAATTGAAACGCTTCTCGGCCGGGTCGAGGAGGCCGAAGCCCGTTTCCGCCAGATGGCTGTTCTCGGCGGGGGAGCGTCCAGGCCGGCGCCGGTTCAGGAAAGTCTCCTCCCGGGAATGTCGGGCGGAGAGCCCGCGGTCTCTGCGAGATCCGAGAGACGGACTCCCTCTCCTGCGCCTCGCGCCGATTCGGGAGGCGAGGCGGAAGCGAGGAGCGCCGATAGCCCGGCGCTGGAAGAAGGGTGGAGGCGGGCGGTTGAAGAGGTGATGAGGAAGAAGCCGATGCTGGGGGCGGTCCTGAACCAGGCATCTCCGGCGGCTCTCAGCGAAGGGGCTCTCATTGTCAGGCTCCTGGGGAACCACTTTCACCGCGATCTCCTGGCCGACCGGGCGCACCGCGAGATCGTCAACGAAGCGGTCAAGAAGCACATTCCCGGAGCGACGAGGATCGAGGTGCGCGCCGAGGCCGGAGAGTCCGGGAGCGCCCAGGAGCATCCTGCCGTGCAGGCCGCGCTGGAGCTTTTTCAGGGAGAGGTGGTGGCTGTGCGCCCGAGAACTTCGGAAGGAGGGGAGGGACGGTGAAGGGACTTGGAAACCTCATGAAGGAGGCGCAGAAGCTTCAAGCCCAGATGGAAGCTCTTCAGGCCGAGGTGGCGAAGAAGAGGGTCGAGGCATCGGCCGGCGGGGGGATGGTCACCGTTGAAGTCAACGGGAAGCAGGAGATCCTATCCATCAAGATCGACCGCGAGGTGATCAATCCCGAAGACCCACAGATGCTCGAGGATCTGGTGGTGGCGGCGTGCAACGAGGCGATCCGGAAGTCGAAGGAGGTCGTCCAGGCGGAGATGGGGAAGCTCACCGCCGGGCTCAAGATCCCCGGCCTGGGCATGTAGCTCGTCGATGGCGTACTACCCTGAGCCGGTGGCCCGGCTGATCGAGGCGCTTCAGAAACTCCCTGGCATCGGTCCCAAGACAGCTCAGCGGCTGACCTTCTTTCTCCTGAAGCGCCCGGCCGAGGAGGTCTCGGCCCTCTCGGAGGCCCTGGTCGGAGTCAAGAGCCGGATCTCTCACTGCTCCACCTGTTTCAACGTCACCGAGGAGGATCCCTGCCGGATCTGCCGGGACCCCGCGCGTGATCAGCGGGCGCTCTGCGTCGTCGAGGAGCCGAACGATCTCCTCGCGATGGAGCGGACGGGAGAGTTCCGTGGCCGCTACCACGTCCTCCTTGGAGCCCTCTCCCCTCTGGACGGCATCGGCCCCGAGGATATCAAGGTGAGGGAGCTCTTGGCTCGGCTTGAGGCTCAGAAAGCGGAGGAAGTGATCCTCGCCACCAACCCCAACGTCGAGGGCGAGGCCACGGCAATTTATCTCGCCAAGCTCCTGAAGCCCCTGGGGATCAGAGTGACCCGGATCGCTCGCGGACTCCCGGTCGGAGGCGACCTCGAGTACGCCGACGAGGTGACCCTGTCTAAAGCCTTTCAAGGGCGGAGGGAGATGGAGTAGAATAAGCGTGTTCCCCGGTAGCTCAACCGGTAGAGCAAGTGGCTGTAACAGTGTTGCAGCGTTCCGTCGAAAGGCGGAATGGAACATCGGGTGAATTCAGGGAAGCCTGCCCCGAACCTCGTGCGGCTCGGAATGGTAACCCTGAGCGAAGCCTGCCGAAGGGCCGATGTGTAGGCAGGAACGTGCAGAGACTAGAGGCTGAGGAGCCCATCCCAATAATGCCTCGCCAGCGCCCGACACCCTCCCCTGGGCGTGTAGCCCAGGCGGGTGAAGAGATAGTCCGAGCCCAGTAGAAATGCTGGGGCACTCGTAACCACGAGGTTGCAGGTTCGAGTCCTGCCCGGGGAGCCAGCTCTCATCCAGGCCGCCGGAGGAAGCTCCGGCGGCCTCGTTGTCTGTCCTCCTGCCGGTTATAACGCCTGCCGCTGTTCCACGCGGTCTCTGAGCGCCTTCACGGTGAGGATTGTCCCGTCGCGACCTGCTCCGCGCGTGAGGAAGGCAGGGAGCGTGGTGCTCCCGCCCA
>CAZXPE010000264.1:0-2562 GCA_964642915.1 uncultured bacterium
CCGATTTCTGGAGTCGTGTCCTGACCAACCCGAACATCTTCTGGCTGGCGATCCTCAACGGCCTCGTGGGGTCGATGGCGGCCTTCGGAACCGACCACGACCTGATGCAGAGGCTCCTCACAGTGGAGACCAGGCGGGAGAGCCAGAGGACCCTCTCTCTCACCCCTCTTGGGACGCTCCTGGTGCTCCTGATTTATCTGGGAATCGGCTCGGCGCTCTACACCTTCTACTCTCAGCGCCCCGACCTTTCCGTCCCGCGCCCGGACGAGATCTTTCCCCACTTCGTTCAGCAGGTGATGCCTGTGGCGCTCCGCGGCCTCATGCTGACAGCCATCGTCCTCGCTTCCATCGACTCGCCTCTGGGCTCACTGGCTGCGTCGTTTGTGACCGACATCTACCGGCCTCTCGTCAGGCGTGGCGCTCCTGACCGCCACTATCTTCTGGTCTCTCGCGTGAGCGTGGTGATTCTGGGCCTCATTCTGGGGCTCCTGGCGTGGGGCTTCAGCCACTTCGACAAGATCCTCTGGCTCGCCTTCAAGATAGCCGGGGTGACCTTCGGCTCTCTCCTCGGAGTCTTTCTTCTCGGCCTGCTGACGAAGCGGCGCGCCAACCGCGCCAACGTGGTGGCGATGATCGTCATGGCTCTCGTGAACCTGGCGCTCCTGATCCTCTCTGAGATGAAGATTCTCCCTCTCGGGTGGAGCTGGCTCGTGATCTGGGGGACCGCGGGCACCATGGCTCTCGCCTGGGGTCTCGGCCCCCTCCTCGATCGCCCGGCGCGGCGAGCAGACTGAGCGCCGGGAGGCGCCGCTTCACTTGCCGCGCCGCGCGGTCCGGTTTACAGTTGGTGGGTGATAGAGATGGAAACGGAATCTCCGGTCAAGGACGCCCGCCTTCGTCTCCAGGCAGCCGTTCTCTCCCTGATAGTCGGCGCTGCGCTCCTCGGGGTCAAGTTCTTCGCCTACTCGATCACCGGATCGACAGCCGTCCTCTCTGACGCCATGGAGAGCATCGTCAACGTGGCGGCGGCGCTCTTCGCCCTCGGGGGGATCGTCTTCGCCGGGCGCCCGGCAGACAGGAGTCATCCTTACGGCCACGGCAAGATCGAGTTCTTCTCTGCTGCTTTTGAGGGAGGGCTTATCGCCTTCGCCGCGCTCTTGATCGTCTACCAGGCGGTCCAGGGGTTCGTGAGGCAGCCTGAGATCCGCCAGTTGGACGCGGGGCTCGGGATCACCTTCGGCGCCGGCGTTGTCAACGCCGCCCTGGGGTGGTTCCTCGTCAGTGCCGGCAGGAAGGCGCACTCGCTCACCCTTGTCGCCGACGGCCAGCACGTTCTCTCTGACTTCTGGACGAGCCTCGGCGTCGTTGTCGGCCTGGGGCTGGTCAAGGTGACGGGGCTCGTCTGGTTTGACCCGCTGGTTGCAACTCTAGTGGCAGTAAATCTCGCCTGGACAGGGGTCAAGCTGGTCCGTCACGCTGCGGGGGGCCTCCTCGACGAGGTGGACGCCGGGCTTCTCCGGCGCATCCTCAGGGTGATCGAAGCCAACGCCGGGGAGGGGATCATCAGGCTCCACCACCTGAGAGCGATCCGCGCAGGCCGCTTCCACCACGTCGACGCCCACCTGGTCGTCCCGGAATTCTGGCCTGTGGAGCGGGCCCACGATCTCGTCGAGAAGTTCGAGCAGATCGTGATCGGCAAGCTCAGGGTCGAAGGGGAGATCGTCTTCCACACAGACCCATGCCGGCGCTCCTACTGCGAGGTCTGCGATCTCCCCGATTGCCCGATCAGGGTCGCTCAGTTCGTTGCCCGCGCCCCGCTCAGCGTTGAAGAGGTCGTGCGAACCGACAAGGAAGTTATGGCTGGCCCCTGAATTCCGGCGTCAGCTTTCTGTGCGGGCCCTGCCGATCTCTTCTTTCATCGCTTCCTTGCCGGCCTCAAAGGCGGCGACGAGCCGCTGGGTCTGCTCTTCCAGGAACTCGCGCCCCTTCTCGAAGAAGTCGCCCGCCCGTAGCTGAGCGTCGCCGGCGGCCTCCCGGGCCTTCTTGGCGAACTCGCCCCCCTTCTCAGCCAGGAGGTCGCGGGCCTCCTTTCCGGTCTTGGGCGCCATGAGGAGCGCCACACCCGCGCCCACCAGCGCTCCAAGGAAGAACCAACCGAGATACCCCGCTGCGTCGTTCCGATCGTCACCCATAGCTGTCCACCCCCTCAGTGCGTTCGATTCTTGCTGAGAAGCTTCGCGATGAAGACATCCAGCCCCTTTTTCACTCCTGTAGCCGTCCCCACGATCTGGCCGACCCGGCCGACGGTCCCAACGAGACTGACCAAGCGCCCGATCCGCTCAGAGAGGTGATCCACGCGCTCAGCAACTGTCCCCACCCGCTCCAGCTCCCGGTTGGCCGTCTGGGAAAGGGCGCGGATCTCTTCAGCGAGCCACTGGAGCTGGTTCGCCATGGGGCGTATCTCCCTTTCGACGAGCATGAGGACAGTCTCGGCCCTGGATGCCGCGCGCTTGATCGCGAGAAGCGTGGGCACCAGGACCGCCGCCACGACCGCGACGGCCA
>CAZXPE010000265.1:0-581 GCA_964642915.1 uncultured bacterium
ACTATGAGCGGGCCACCCGGCCCACCACTCGCCTTTTCTATCTCGAGAGCCCTGCCAACCCCACGATGAAGGTGACAGACATCCGGGCCGTCGTCGAGTTGGCCCGCGCGCGCGGCCTCCTCACCGTCATGGACAACACCTTCGCGACCCCGTACAACCAGCAGCCGCTTCGCCTCGGGGTGGACGTCGTGGTCCACGCCGCCACCAAGTACCTCGGCGGCCACTCGGACGTCACCGCCGGCGTCATCGTCGGCTCCCGGGAGGTGATTCACGCTGCGAAAACCGAGGGGCTTCGGATCCTGGGCGGGGTGCTGGACCCCTTCGGGGCCTGGCTCCTGATCCGGGGGCTCAAAACCCTGGGCCTTCGGATGGAGCGTCACAACGACAATGCCCTGGCCGTCGCGCGCTTTCTCCAGGGTCACCCGAAGGTAGCCGCGGTTCACTACCCGGGCCTCGAATCCCACCCGAACCACGCCATCGCGAGAGCCCAGATGCGAGGGTTCGGCGGAATGCTCTCGTTCGATGTAAACGGCGGTGTCGAGGCGGGCCGGCGGCTCGTCGAAGACGCGCGTCTGGCGCGG
>CAZXPE010000265.1:591-2527 GCA_964642915.1 uncultured bacterium
CTGATGGTTCACGCCGCCTCCACCACCCACGCCCCCGTCCCTGCCGAGGCCCGTCTCAAAGCCGGGATCAGCGACGGCCTGATCCGCCTCTCTGTGGGGATCGAGAACGTGGAAGACATCCTGGAAGACCTGGAGCAGGCCCTCGCCAGGGTGTGATCCTCCCCGTTGAGCTCCCTGCTCTTCAATGCTCTCGCGTTTGGCCTATAATGGGTCCCGTGGACCTCTTCGATCGAGAAACGCCTCCTTCTTCGAAGGCTCCGGCGCCGCTGGCCGACCGGATGCGCCCCAGAACCCTGGATGAGGTCTTGGGCCAGTCTCACCTCCTGGAAGCCGGGAAGGTGCTCAGGGCCGCCATCGAGTCGGGCGACCTCCACTCGATGATCCTCTGGGGGCCGCCTGGCTCGGGGAAAACGTCGCTGGCCTTTCTCCTCGCTCACGTCAGCGGCGCCCATTTCGTGGCCTTCTCAGCGGTGCTTTCCGGGGTGAAAGAGATCCGCCAGGTGATCGCCGAGGCCGAAACACAGCGCGCCCGATTCGGAAAGCGCACGATCCTCTTCGTTGATGAGATCCACCGCTTCAACAAGGCCCAGCAGGACGCTTTCCTCCCTCACGCCGAGAAGGGAACGATCATCCTCGTCGGAGCGACAACAGAGAACCCGTCGTTCGAGGTCATCTCTGCCCTCCTCTCCCGCTGCCGGGTTTACGTCCTTCAGCCGCTCACTGAGGCTGATCTGGCGACAATCCTGGAGCGTGCCTTCGGAGACCGAGAGCGAGGTCTTGGAAAATTCTCACCCGAGGTGGACGCCGGCGCCCTCGCGTTGATCGCCCGCCTCGCCAACGGCGACGCGCGCTCGGCTCTGAACATCCTCGAGCTGGCTGTGATTCTCACCAAGCCCGATGACAGAGGCGCGCGCCGTGTCACAGAGGCGGCGATCCAGGAGGCCGCCCAGAGGAAGACCCTCCTCTACGACAAAGCCGGAGAGGAGCACTACAACCTGATCTCTGCCCTCCACAAATCGTTGAGAGATTCAGATCCCGACGCCGGGCTCTACTGGCTCGCCCGGATGCTGGCGTCGGGGGAAGACCCGCTCTATCTGGCGCGGCGCCTGGTCCGCTTCGCCTCGGAGGACGTGGGAAACGCCGACCCGCTCGCCCTCCAGCTCACTCTAGCCGCCAAGGACGCTTACGACTTCCTGGGCTCTCCCGAAGGGGAGCTGGCGCTCGCTCAGGCGACTGTTTATCTTGCATGCGCTCCGAAGTCCAACGCCGTCTATACCGCCTTCAACCAGGCGAGGGAGGACGTGAACGAGCGACCGGCAGAGCCTGTCCCTCTTCATCTCAGGAATGCCCCGACAGGGCTCATGGGGGCGCTCGGCTATGGCAAGGGCTACCAGTACGCGCACGACGCCCAAGACGCTCTCGTGGACCAGGAGCACCTTCCCGAAGCTCTCAGGGGGCGGACTTACTACCACCCGACGGGGAGAGGGTTGGAGGCAGAGATCGGCCAGCGCCTCGAGCGGTGGCGCAGGTGGCGGGAAACCCGCCGGAGCGCGGGGTGACGAGGCGGCTCCGCGTCGGCGTCATCTTCGGGGGGCGCTCAAGGGAGCACGAGGTCTCCCTCGCGTCGGCCGCCTCTGTCATCCAGGCGATAGACAGGAGCCGCTACGAGCCTGTTGCCATCGGCGTCGGCAAAGACGGCCGCTGGCTCATCGGAGGAGACCCGCTCCGCTCTCTCTCTCAGGCCTCAGGTGTGGCGCTTCAACTCCCCGAGAGCAGCGAGAGCAGAGCCATCCCCGCGACAACCGCTCCTCCGGGCAGTCTCCCGCCGGGGCTCGCCGGCGAAATCGAAGTCTTCTTCCCTCTGATCCACGGCCCCTTCGGTGAGGACGGCACGCTCCAGGGGCTTCTTGAGCTGGCCGGAGTCCCGTATGTTGGA
>CAZXPE010000266.1:0-2510 GCA_964642915.1 uncultured bacterium
GACGAGCAGCAGGGTGAGCAGGAGATAGTCGATTCTGTGGAGAGACTCCACCTTCCGCGATGACTGCGCTGCCAAAAGCCCCACGATCTCGTTAATCGATCCGACGAACTCCGAGACCTGGTCCTCGTACTCAGCCAGGCGCAGGCCGGACTCCTCCGCCGATGTCGCACCGAGAACGGCGAGCAGGGCCGGCTTCATGACCGTTCGCCACCGCCGCATGACTGTATCTATCAGCGCGACGATCTCATCGGTGGACGCGGCGGGAAGGCCGTAGGCGGGACTCCCATCCCTCAGGCCGGAGAGGATCGCTTCGAACGCGCGAATCTCCTCTTCGATGAGCGCTCGCCTGTGAGCCTTGCTCTCCCGCGCTTCATCCTCCCGTCCGTGTACGAGGGTGTGGATAAGGGAGGAAAGCTTGTACGCGCGCATCCGCTCGCTCCCGGCCAGATCCACGACCACGCCATCTTTCTTCATCTGCCCGGCGAGGTAGAGAGTGGTGGCCAGAATCGAGAAGGCGACAAGCGCCATGACAAGAAGGGAAGCGGCCACTTGGGCTGTCAGCGAGCGCCAAAGGCGCCGTTTGCTAAGGTTGTAGATGCTCTTCATCTCTTGACCCCACTCTGCTGGGAGTGCCGGATGCGCTCTGTCGAGCCCGACCCGAGTTCGGCGATGCCGTGGAGGATCTCTTTGACCTGAAACGGCTTGGCGATCAAGAGGTCCACGCCGTGGGCTTTAAGATCCTCTGGCTCGATCTGAGCTCCCCATCCGGTTATGAGGGCCACCTTGAGGTCGGGCCACCGCTCCTTCACTTGATCCGCCACCTGCCAACCGCTCATGCCTGGCATCCCGAGGTCGGTGCAGACGAGATCGACGGGTTCCCGCGCGAGAATTTCAATCGCCTCCGCGCCGCCTTCAGCCGCGATGACAGTGTGACCGCAGCTCTGGAGGATATCGCTGAGCGTTTCACGGACATCAGCCTCGTCGTCGGCGACAAGGATCCGAAGGCGCACCTGAGGCGGCGCCGGGGCCTCCTCCTTGGCCCGGCGTGGAGTCGCCGGCTTGATCAGCAGCCGGATGGTAAAGGTGGTCCCTTTCTCCGGCTTGCTCTCCACTGCCAGTTCCCCTCCGTGGCGGCGGACGATGCCGTAAGAAACAGAGAGCCCGAGGCCGCTTCTCTGGGGGCCTTTGGTGGTGAAGAACGGCTCGAAGATCTTCTGGACCACCTCTCCCGGCATTCCGATCCCCGTGTCCTGAACGGCGAGGCAGACCGATCCCCCCTCAGTCCAGCTTTTCAACTTGATGCGTCCTCCCTCGGGCATCGCCTCGATGGCGTTGAAGACCAGGTTCAGCATCACCTCGATGATCTCGGAGGCGTTGCCCTCGATCCAGGGGACGTCGCCCTTCTCGACGATCATTTGAATTTGCTTCCCTTTAGCCTCAGCCTCGTCCTTCCAGCGGGGGCGGGAGGCCTCAGCGACGTAATCCAGGATCTCGTTCGGGTTCATGGCTTCCGGCTCCTGCCGGCCGGGGGCCGTCCGAGTGAAGCTCATGAGACGGCGGACCGTCTCTGCCCCGTCGAGGGAAGCCCTCTCAATGATGCCGAGGCACCGCTGCACCTCCTCGGTGGTCAGCTCTCCCTGGCGGAGCTTCAGGTATTGGGCGCGGCCGAGGATGACGGCCAGGATGTTGTTGAAGTCGTGAGCCACTCCGCCTGCCATCTCTCCCAGAGCCCTGAGCTTTTCAGCCTGAATCAACCGGCCCTGGGTGCGCTGGAGGTCCTCGTATGCCCGAGTGGTCTCTCTATAAAGACGGGCGCTTTCAAGCGCCAGGGCGGCCTGATCGGCGAAGGTCTGAGCCAGCCTGATCTCCTCGTCGCTGAAGATCCGGCCTTCTTTGTCTCCGACACCGAGGGCACCGATTACCCTGTCCTGAACCATCAGCGGCACACCAAGGGCCGCGCGGTACGAGACGCGCCCGATGCGGCCCCGCTGCTCAGAAGTGAGGGTGATGCGAGGATCGGTGAGAAGATTCGGCGTCGCCACCGGCCGGCGCTCCTTCACGGCGACGCCGCACACGCCGGTCCCCCTCTGGAATATCAGTTCCTTGCCCAGAGCGATCTTTGCCTCGCCGTCGGCAGCCACGCTCACCAGATCCCCCGACTCCGGGTCGAGCCGGTAGAGCACACTGGCCTGGCAGCGAAGGATTTCGCGAACGCTCTCGTTCACCCGCTGCGCCACCATGTCAGGGTCCAGTGTCTGAGAGAGAACCCGCCCCACCTGTGCGAGAGCTTCGGCCTCCCGCCGTCTCGATTCTGTCTCGAGAAAGAGGCGGGCGTTCTCAATGACGACGGCGGCCTGATCGGTGAAGGTGGAAAGGAGCGAGATCTCCTCCAGAGTGAACTCCCGGCGCTCCCTGGTGAAGAGGCAGAGGGCCCCGATCGCCCGGTCACTCAAGAGAAGGGGAACAGAGAGGGCTGAGGAGAACCCCGCGGCCCTGGCGCGGGACTTGAT